>JARRMU010000048.1:0-14717 GCA_037385645.1 Gemmatimonadales bacterium | reverse complement strand
CCAAGCCGTGCCCGGAAGGCGTGGACCCGCTGGCAACGCCGACCACGACGGTCTTCCAACGTCCCTTCGAGCCGAGCGACTTGGTGCCTCTGTACCGGGACCTGGGAGCAACGGCCCCGACGAGACCGATCCACACCCTCACCGACGCCGAGATCGACGCACTGCCCGTCGTCCCGTTCGTGGTTCAGAACGACACCACCGTACAGATCAGCCGGTGGGTGACCGGAACGCTTCGTGGAGGCTCCGCGATCTACTACCCGGATCTGCTCGTCTACCAGATCATCCGGGAGTCCCTGGGCGACCGGCCGATCTACTTCGCGGCGACGGCGCCCCCGGTCTACGATCGCTGGGGGCTGCAGCCCCACATGCTTCGCCAGGGACTCGCGCACAAGGTGGTCGACGGCATCCTCGAGAATACGGCTGACATCGTGCAGCTGCAGGAGGCCTTCGACGTACGCTGGGTGGACGTGAGCCGCAGCGAGCAACTTCTGTGGGACGTGTACCAGATCGCCTACCTGCTGGATTGGGATCTCTGGCCCGAGAAGTCGACACGAGCGAGCATTCCGGCCCAGTACTATCTGGCCTATGCGTCGCTGGGAGAGGCCTACCGCCTCAGAGAGAAGCCCGACCTGGCCGAGCAGAACTACCTGAGGGCCGAGCAGTTGCTCCGGCTCTCCGACGCCCTCGAGCCATAGCGGCTCTTCGATCCGCCGGCTCGGCGGCCGGCGTCGGCCCGCACCGAATCAATCCACCAGCCCGGCGCTCGATTCCCCGTTTCCCCGCACTGCGAAAGCCTGGCCCAGCCCCGGCACCGTGAGGCTCATCGTGAAGTCCTGGGCGCCGCGAGCCGAGAGGAAATGCCCCCGCGTGACGTCGAAGCGCACGTTGTCGGCGCGCGATCCGGTCACCTCCACACTCACCCCGGGAAAGGCGTTTCGATCCGGCTCGAAGCCGTAAGCCGTTTCCACCAGGATGTCCGCGATCGTGGAGGAGCCGGATCGGCTCAGACGCTGCAGGGAAATGTCGTTGATCAGGACGAGGAAGCCTGGTGCAGCCATCCCCATCTCCGCGGCCCGAATACGCACCGTGTCCTTCCATCGATCACCCACGCGGACGGCTCTCTCGGGCAGGGTCGGAAACCCTCCCTGGCGCAGCGCCGAACGGATCTGGGCGTTCGCTTGCGGACTCTGTCCATCGATTTCGATGACGACGGGCTCGGCCCGACGTGTGAAGGCGGTCGTGAAGTTCTGGCCTACCAGCTCTGCCGAGGCGTCGGGCAGCATCTCGGCGCCTTCTTCGGAACGCAAGCTGAAGCGGGCGTCCTCGACCGCCGAGTCGAAATAGAGAGTGTCGCCTCGGACATCCTGGGTCGTCTGCTGGAGGACCATCAGGGATTCGAGCCGCTGGTTGCCTCCGAGCTCCGGCGGGACCGCGATGTCGAGGTTGAGCTCGAACTTGTAAGTCAACGACTCTCCTGCCGAGGAGTCCAGCCGGAGCCGAACCGCGTCCTGAGCTTGCAGCGATCCATACGCAGCGAGCATCAGGAGCGGCACGAGCGCGGCACCGCCCATCTTCCGTCGCAAAACAACAAGACTATTCATCTGATGTCCGTTCATCCGAGCCGGGTCCCGTTTTCGAGACGTCTTTGTACCGGCGACCCAGTGTGGAGTGCCTGGCGCCGACATTGGCACCTCCGCGTGTGTCGCCGGTTGCAGGCGTGATGCGGGCCGTGCTCGGCTGGCTCTGGACCGCCTAACGCCCCTGCTCCTCCGCAACGACGGATACGCCGTCCACATCCACCGTCAGCTCAGCGATCTTCGTCTGGATCTCGTCGGGCACCTGGTCCTGAACGCGACCGCCCAAGCACTCGCCGAAGAACGTCTCCATCGAGCGATAGAGGGCCATCCGGTTATCGGCGTTCGCGAAGCCGTGGCCTTCGTTTTCGGCCACGAGGTAGCTGACCTTGATCCCCCGATCACGGAGCGCGACGACCATCTGGTCGGACTCCAGCTTCGTTACACGAGGATCATTGGCGCCCTGCACGATCAGGATGGGATCCTCGATCTGGTCGACGTAGAAGAGCGGTGATCGCGTCTTCATGTCCTCGCGATCGGCCTCCACCGACGGATCGCCCACGAAACGGTACCAGTAACCTTTGAGGAACGGTCTCCAGTACGCCGGGAACGACTCGATCAGCGTGATCAGCGACGATGGGCCCACGTAATCGACGCCGCAGGCGAAGACCTCGGGCGTGAAGGTCAGGCTCACCAGCGTGGCGTAACCGCCGTAGGATCCTCCGTAGACTCCGACCAAGTCCGGATCTGCGATTCCCTCGGCGACCGCCCATTTCACGCCGTCGATCAGATCATCGTGCATCTTGCCGGCGAACTCCTTCACCGCGGCGTTGAAGAAGCGCTTACCGTAGCCCGTGGAGCCGCGGTAGTTGACCTGAAGGACGGCGTATCCGCGGTTGGCCAACATCTGGGCTTCGGGCTGGTAGCCCCAGTCATCCCGCGCCCAAGGGCCGCCGTGCACGAGGAGCACCATCGGCAGGCTTTTCGGCTCGACCCCCCTGGGTAGCGTCAGGTAGCCATTGACCCCGAGACCATCCCGTGCCGGGAACGAGACGGGCCGCACGTTGGCGAGCTGATCCGGCTCCAGCCACGGCCGGGGGCGGAAAAGGAACTCCGCCTCGCCCGTCTCGCGGTCGTATAGGTAGGTGGCGCCCGGGTCGGTAGGCGCGTCGAAGGAGACCATCCATTTGGTCTCGTCCGTGGTCGTGGAGCTCACGTTGGGAGTCCCGTCGTGGACCTGGCGTAGTCGGGCGATATCCGTCGCCACCTGCTCGTTCTTCGGGTAGATCCGCACCGTGTCTGCGACATACACGGTCGCGATGAGCTCGTCCGTCAGGTCGCTGAATATGGCGGAACCGAAGTCGACCTCGCCCTCCGGATCACTCTCCACTTCCTGGACCTCGCCGGTCTCGAGGTCGAGCAGGACGAGACGCTGCAGGTTCGTGTCGCCCACGTTGCTGGCCATGTAGACCCGGCGGTTGTCAGGGTGGAAGCGGAACGGGCGCACCGTCTCGCTGGCCGAATAAGCCACCACTTCGCGCCACTCCGGGTCCTCGTCACTCGAGCGCGTGTAGAACGAAGTGCCGCCCTCGGCGTTCTGTCCCATCGCCAGCCGCACCTGGAGGTCGTGGTCCGGAATCACCCCCACGAAGTTGCCGGGGTTCTCCGCCACGAGCCGCGTCTCGCCCGTCTCCACGTCCAGCCAGTAGGCGTCGAACAGGCTCGGATCGCGCATGTTGAGTCCAATGAGGATCTCGCTAGGCCGCTCCGGTGGCACGGCGAAGATCACAGCCCGAACGCCATCGTGCGGGGTCAGGTCCTTCGCGTCAGGCGTTGCGTTTCCTTCGATCGGCACCGAGTAGACGTGGAAGTTCTCGTTGCCCCCCTTGTCCTGCACGTAGAGGAGCATGCTGCCGTCGGCCGACCAGAAGTAGCCACGGACGGGGCGGATCGTATCCGTCGTCATCCGCCGTTCCTCCGATGAGCCGATCTGGCGCACGTATACGTTCAGCTTCTCCTGGTAGGGCTTCAGGTAGGAGATGAACTGCCCGTTCGGCGAGATCTGCGCTCCGGCGATCTCGGGGTTGTCGAAGAAATGCTGAATCGGAATGAGGGGCGGAAGCTCGCCCTCGGCCTGCGCCCGGGCCGCCGAGGGTACCGCCATCAGGACGATCGTGGTCAGGGCGAGCGCCGTAAGGCATCTGGAGTGCATCACCTTCTCCTTTGTCGCTAGGTCGGTCAATCTGATTGCGCGCCAGTTGGGAGTCCGACGTTGGGACAGCCCGGGAGGGTCGATCGTTGCCGCAGCTGAATACTCGGAAAGGCTCTCAGGGCTCCTATGGAACGCGAAACGAGCCCAGACCCACGAGAACGATCAGAAGGAAGCCGATCAGGGAACCGACGATCGCGTTGCGTTTGCGTAGACCGGCGAACGCGGCGGCACGAGTGGCATCAGGCCCGTCGTCGCTGCCGGTTCGGGCTTCGGCCGCTCGAGCGAGCCGCTCGGCGATCGGGATCTGGTAGAAGAGTGCCAGGGCCGCCGCCACCAGGCCGAGCACCTGCATCTGGAACAGCCAGTGGTGCGGGAAGGGACGGAAGAAGCCGTAGTCCGTCACTGCGATGAGACCGATGCCGCCCGCGAGGGTAAGAACGACACCGGCGACGCCCAGGGTTCGGAGCAGTCGAGCTGCTGCGCGGTACGCGAACGCACCCACGTTCGGATCGGGATCCCTGGCCGCCTTTCCCGTGACGAACGACAGCGTGAAGGAAAGGCCGAGCCAGAGAACGACACCGAGCAGGTGCGCGAAGAGGAAGAGTGCGCGAAGATTCATGGTGTTGAAGCTGAAGCCCGTCCGCGAAGCCGGCAAGGGAGTCAGATGAGGTTTTCGTTCCACGGCCAGATGGACCAGCCGATGTTCGAGTGGTTTGCCGATGGCATCCGGTGCGCCCTCGAGGAGAACGGCCACGCGTTCGTGGAGACCGCCGACGACGCATCGCTGGTCATCAACTTCTTCCCCGAGGCGTCGCCCCGCTGGTTCCGGCGGAATGGGCAGGCGGTGTTCGTGACAGGCGTCACCCGGATCGAGGGAGCTTTCGACCGGCCTCTCGAACGGGGCTATCCGCTGCTCGTCAAGTCGCTGTCGAACCTCCTCGTCGCACTGGCCGGGGAGGGCGCCGACGCCGAAACGCACTTCCTCACCCCCGAGCAGGGGCACTACGTGGTGCGCGATGGGGAGCGCAATCGCGACCACGGAGCCTTCTTCCGGCAGGTATACGAGCGTCTGGCGCCGCTCGCCTCCTCGACGCTGGTCGTCGACAATGTGCCAGCACCGGATCTGCCGCCCGAGCTCTGGAACGGCGACGCGACGACGGACTCGATCCGAAGGGCCGGGGTTCGGCTACAAGCTCTCGAACTGTTGCCTGCCCCGTTCCCGATCGCGGACGTGCTATCGCCGGATGTGCTCAGGCACCTCCGCAGGCTCTTCGGCATTGGCGGTCTGAGCTACGGAAACCTGAGTGCCCGCCGTGATAAGGCCAGCTTCTGGATGAGCGCCAGCGGCGTGGACAAGTCACGCCTGCTGGAAATCGGACGGGATATCCTGCTGGTCACCGGATACGACCGCGAACGGGGTGCCATGCTCCTGAGCGTGCCGCCCGGCATAGAGCCACGTCGAGTCTCGGTCGACGCGATCGAGCATTGGATGATCTACCGGGAGCATCCCGAGGTCGGCGCCATCTTGCACGTGCACGGCTGGATGGAGGGTGTTCCGTGCACGGCCTTCAACTACCCGTGTGGCACCTACGAGCTGGCCAAAGCCGTGGCGGGTATGGTACGGGAGGCAGAGGATCCAGCCCGCGCCGTCGTGGGACTCAAGAACCACGGGTTGACCATCACGGGCCGCTCACTCGACGAGATCTTCGAGCGCACCGCGGGCAAGATCCTCCCGAGCGTGCCAATGAGCTAGCCGAATCATCTCTTGTCCAGGGTGCGCAAGGGGATCCTTCACCGTCTCTCGGTTCTCCCCGCCACCTCTGGGTCAGGAGAGCGCGATCGTTCCCTCCTGCTCGTAGCGCAACTCCGCATCCGGCAGATCGAGCGTGATCCGAGCATCGAGCATCTCGTCTCCGGACAGATCACCTGCCAGGATTCTGCCGCGAACGGCCTTCTCGATCTCGCGTTGCGCGTTGACCCCGAAGGTCTTGAGAAACTTCCGGATCTCGAGGTTGAAGGTCGACTCGTCCATCATGCTCCTCCGCTCATGGGTCGCCATTGATGCCCTACGTTGGCACGCGCTCGGCCGTTGTCGCTCGAAGATCGGCTCGGACCTCGTCGCGCCGTTTCTCCCGGTCCTGCAGGCTGCACACGCTCAGCGTGCGGCTCTTGAGCGCGGTGATCGCGTCGGCTGCGGCCGAAGCCGCCGAAAGGGTCGTCGTATAAGGAACGCCGCGCGCCACCGCCGCTCGCCGGATCTCGTAGTCATCGTGCTGTGCGTGCTTTCCAAGGGGCGTGTTGATCAGGAGATGCAGCTCGCCGGACAGGAGAAGGTCGAGAAGGTTCGGCCGGCCCTCGTGGAGCTTGAGCGCCGCCCCGCACGGGATCCCTCGGGCGCCCAGATAGCCCGCCGTTCCCTCCGTCGCGCGAACCTCGAAACCCAACTCATGGAACCGTCTTGCGATCGGCGTGACGTTGGGCTTGTCTCGGTCGTGGACGGTGATCGCCAGGGTCCCTGAGATCGGCAGCGAGGATCCGGCGGAGAGCTGGGCCTTCGCGAACGCGAGCCCGAAGCTGTCGGCGATCCCCATCACCTCGCCCGTGGAGCGCATCTCCGGGCCTAGCTGGGGGTCCGCCTCCGGGAACTTTTCGAACGGCAGGACGGCCTCCTTCACGGCCACATCCAGAAGCACGGGTCGCTCCGGGAGGCCCAGATCGTCCAAGCGGCGACCCGCCAGCACCCGCGCGGCGACCCGCGCCAGCGGCACACCAATCGCCTTGCTGATGAACGGGACCGTGCGGCTGGCGCGCGGGTTAACCTCGATCACGTAGACATCGTGCTCGAAGACCGCATACTGCACGTTGATCAGCCCACGCACGTCCAGCGCTTCGGCGAGCTCGCGGGTGTGCCGCCGCATCCTCTCGATATCTTCGTCCCTAAGAAGATAGGGCGGCACGACACAGGCCGAATCGCCCGAATGGATCCCCGCCTCTTCGATGTGCTGCATGACACCGCCGATCAGGACTCGCTCGCCGTCCGCGATCGCGTCGACGTCGGCCTCGAAAGCGTCCTCGAGGAACCGGTCAAGCAGTACGGGCTGCTCGGGCGAGGCGCGGATCGCGCGATCGAAGTACTCACGGAGCGACGGGTCGTCGTAGACGATCTCCATCGCACGACCGCCGAGGACGTAGCTGGGACGCACCAGCACCGGGTAGCCGATCCGCTCCGCTATCTCGAGGGCCTGCTCGATGCTCGTCGCGGTGCCGCCCTCAGGTGTTCGGATCTCCAGGCGTCGGCAGAGTGCCTCGAACCTCCGCCTGTCCTCCGCCTCGTCGATCGCGTCCACGCTCGTTCCGAGGATCGGGACCCCGAGATCGTCCAGCGACCGCGCCAGACCTAGCGGCGTCTGACCGCCGAGCTGCACGACGACGCCGTCGGGCCTCTCGTGCTCGACGATCTCCAGCACGTCTTCGAGGGTGAGGGGCTCGAAGTAGAGCTTGTCGGAGATGTCGAAGTCGGTGGAGACCGTCTCCGGGTTCGAGTTGACCATGATCGTTTCGAACCCCTCGTCCCTGAGGGCGAGGGCCGCCGAGACGCAGCAGTAGTCGAACTCGATGCCCTGCCCGATCCGATTGGGCCCGCTTCCGAGAATGACGGCTTTCGGCCGCTCGGACCGGACGGACTCGTTTTCGGTCTCGTACGTCGAGTACAGGTACGGCGTCGCGGCCGGAAACTCGCCTGCGCAGGTATCGACCCGCCTGTAGACCGGACGGATCCCGTGCCGATGCCGCAGGTCTCGTATCTCCGCCTCGGTCGTGTTGCGATGACGAGCGAGCTCCGCGTCGCCGAAGCCGAGCTCCTTCATCTCGCGCAACTCCGTGGCCGAGGGTTCCGACACGGCGGGGCTCGTCTCAGGGCCGATCTCGGTGCCGCTTTGGGAGGTGCCCTGGAAGCGGTTCGCCGCGTCGACCAGCTCGGCGAGCTGGTCGAGGAACCAGTGATCGATACCGGTGAGTGAAGAGATCTCCTCCACCTCCAGGCCTGCCTCGAGAGCCCGATAGATCTGAAACGCCCTCTCGGGGGTCGGCGTGCGGAGCGCCGCGCGAATGGAGGAGACCTCCTCATCCGGCAGCCGGTCATCCTCAACGTCGGAGGCCGGGTGCCAGCCGCCGCGATTGTTCTCGAGAGCCCGGAAGCCCTTGAGCCAGGCCTGCTGAAACGTGCGTCCGATCGCCATCACCTCGCCAACCGCCTTCATCTGCACGCCGAGGGTGGGATCGCTCATCGGGAACTTCTCGAACGCGAAGCGCGGCACCTTGACGACAACGTAATCAAGCACCGGCTCGAAACAGGACATCGTCTTTCGGGTGATGGCATTCTCGATCTCATCGAGCCGGTAGCCGATGGCAAGCTTCGCTCCGATGCGAGCGATCGGAAACCCGGTGGCCTTGGAGGCGAGGGCGGAGCTTCGGGAAACGCGGGGGTTCATCTCGATCACCAGCATCTCCGCCGACGCCGGATCGACCGCGAACTGGATGTTACAGCCGCCTGCGTCCACGCCGATCTCGCGGATGACCGCGATCGCGGCGTCCCGCATTTCCTGGTACTCGGCGTCGGAGAGCGTCATCGCGGGAGCCACCGTGATGGAGTCGCCGGTGTGGACCCCCATGGGATCGAAGTTCTCGATCGAGCAGACGACGACGACATTGTCGTACCCGTCCCTCATCAGCTCGAGCTCGAACTCCTTCCAGCCGATCACGCTTCGATCGATCAGGATCTCCCCGATCGGCGACGCCTCGAGGCCGCGACGGGCGGCTTTCTCGAACTCTTCCCGGTTGTAGGCGATGCCCCCACCGCCTCCGCCAAGGGTGAAGGAGGGCCGGATGATCGCGGGGTATCCCGTGTCCTCCGCGATCCCGATGGCCTCGTCGACGGACCTGGCAAAACCGCCATGCGGGACGGCGAGACCGATTCGGCCCATGGCCTCCGCGAACTCCTCGCGGTCCTCCGCCTTGCGGATCGCCACGTGATCCGCTCCGATCAGCTCGACGCCGTGGCGCTCGAGCACCCCGCTGTCGTGCAGCTCGAGCGAGACGTTGAGGGCGGTCTGCCCACCCATTGTCGGGAGGAGCGCGTCCGGGCGTTCCCGCTCGATCACCCTCTTCACCCACTCCGCCGTGATCGGCTCGATGTAGGTGGCGTCAGCCATGTCCGGATCGGTCATGATCGTGGCGGGATTGGAGTTGATCAGAACGACGCGGTACCCCTCCTCGCGGAGGGCGCGGCAGGCCTGGGTACCCGAATAGTCGAACTCGCAGGCCTGACCGATCACGATCGGACCCGAGCCGATGAGAAGGATGGTCTCTATGTCGTCTCGGCGGGGCATCGCGGGCAAGCTACGCGCGGAGTCCGATGCGCGCAGCCCCGGCGGCGCCGGTGAGGCGACGGGGCTGCTTGGGGTTCGAGTTGCGGCGCGCGGGTGGGCGCCACGATCAGTCGAGGATGACCAGCTCCACCCTCCGATTCTGCTGGCGGCCCTCCGGCGTGTCGTTGTCTGCGGCAGGCTGCGTTTCGCCGAAACCGTCCGCCTCCAGTCGGTTCGCGTCGATCCCGTACGCATCGATCAGGTACTGTCGAACAGCAACGGCTCGGCGGATAGAGAGATCCAGATTGTGGTCATCGTCGCCCGTGCTGTCCGTGTGGCCCTCAATCGCGATCCTGAGGTCGGGGTGCTCTTCGAGCATCTCTCCAATCTCCTCCAGGGTCGGAGTGGATTCCGGTCGGATTCGATCGCTGTCGACGTCGAATAGGACGCCCTGAGTGGCTACGCGTCCCGTCTCGATCAGATCGTCATACAGGTCCCGGCCCCCGGCGGCCACGCGGATGTTGCCAATGTAGATCGGCTTCTCATCTGTTCCCCACATCTCGAAGGTCAGCCGGTCGCCGCGGGGGATCTCGATTCGCGGCACGTTGGAGACGCGCTTCTCGTTGATGAAGACTTTGACGTGCGCGCCGTCGGCCATGATGCGGGCCGTGACGATCTCGGTTCTGATCAGATCGTCGTCGAGTGTGGAGAGGGGCTCGCGGTCTCTCCAGATGCCGGAGCCGCGCCAGTGACCGAAGACAAAGCGGGCACCTTTGTAGTAGTCGCGGAGGTTGTCCGGCCCTTCCTCGAGGATCACGATCGTCCCGTTCGACATTCCGGCATCACTGATGTCGAATTCCAGTGTGAAACGCTCAGGGACACCTTCGGGCAGGAGCACGGCGAACTGACTGCCACCGCCAGTTGTGCGGAGGAGCATGCGGTCCTGCCACTCCACGAGCTCCATGTTACCGCGTAGCCACTCCAGACGGCGCGGGAAATCCCCGGCCTCATCGTCGGTGAAGTCATCCACGAACAGGACGTCTTCGCCGGGCACGAAATCGTAGTTGGCCCAGGCACCCTCGCCCGGCATCGGAGCCCCGGCATCGTCGTCCGACGACATACCAGCTTGTGAGGCGGCCTGATCGCGGTCGGTGATCGGCGTCCCCTCGTCGTCGGTGATCACCTCGCCGTTCTGGTCGGTGTAGATGACCGGCTTGTCGTCTTCCTCGGCTTGCTCAGCACATACGGGATCGTTTACGGCGCAGCGGATCGCCTCACGCAGCAGCCGTTCCGTCTGATTGGCCGCCTCGTCTTCGACGGCATCCTGGGCCGCGTCCTTCAGCTTCTTGAGCAGCTGTGCGTCGGCCCGGCTTGGCGTGGCCAGGAGGCCGAAGGCTCCGAGGCAAAGGACGCTGCACATTGTAAATCGGCGCATTTTGGGCCTCCTTCGTTCCGACCGCTCGATTAGCGAGCCTTGCGGCCCGGAATAAAAAACTGTCTCAAGGCGACTATTCCAGGGTCTCGTTGACACGCACCTCTTTGGTGACGACGGTGATCTCGAACTGGCCGGATTCGAGCATCTTGCGCAGGTTGGCCATCTGCCCACCCATCATCCGCTCGACCATGGCTCTCTGGCTGGCGTCCATTCCCTCCAGCCTCTCTTCCATCTCCGCCAGGTTCTTACGCGCTTCCGCCGCTTCCTCCTCGGACATTCCGGCGGCGAGCCCGGTGGCCGTGATCTGCATCGAGTATGGATGGAGCATCCCTTCGACGTCACGATAATCCGAGAGCAGGGTGACGGCGGTCATGGGCGATGTCTGGCCGTCTCTCGTGATCTCCCCTTCCATCTCCATCTTCCGAATCAGGTGATCATCGGTGTCCACGTAGAGCAACCCCGTCTTGGGGGTGAAGCTGCCCTGATCCCCCATCGCCATCTCCTGGTTCAGGTCCAGGCCGCTGAAATCGTTGATGGCGACGACGAAGCAGCGCTCGCCGTCGACCGGCTCCGTGCCCTGCAGCTCTGCGCGCTCGGCGATCTTCGGGTACATGCGGTAGAAGTTAGATACTCCGCCGCTCGCAGCATCCTGGCCCTTAGGCACGAACACCGTACGACCCTCCACCTCCGTGCGCAGGAAGGTCAGCTCCGTCTCGAACCCCATCGTCTCCTGCACGATGGTATAATTGTCGATCCCCTCCATCCGCTGCTCGTACTCCTCGAGCGAGGTCATGAGGATCTCCTCCGCGGACTGAGCGGT
This sequence comes from Gemmatimonadales bacterium, assembly GCA_037385645.1. GTDB lineage: Bacteria > Gemmatimonadota > Gemmatimonadetes > Palauibacterales > Palauibacteraceae. The sequence continues at coordinate 3,310 of JARRMU010000048.1, read as the reverse complement.
GGCGACGGACGGCAGAGCCAGAACGACCGCGAGCGGCAGCAGGCGTCGCGCGGCAGAAGTCGGCAGAGTCTTCATCATCGGTTCTCCTTCAACGGCGTCTCGCCGGGCAGCCCGGCTCCCTGGCTTTCGGCGTCCCGCGACGCGCACAGCGAGCTTGGTGACTATAGAAAGAGCCCGGCCGACCATCCGACCGGGCTCGCCTTCCAACGTGCGGCGCTCGTTATCCGAGCGTCAAGCGTCGTACACAGCCGACCGATCGAGCGGTCGGCTACTCCTCTTCATCGTCGGGCATGGTGCTCCCGCCAGCATCGGCCAGGACCATCCACTGGTCGCCCACTTTCGTGAAGATCGTGATGTACTCGCCCTCATCGCCCGGGGCCTCGCCTGCGCCGTCGGGGTCGTACTGCCACCAGCCGCGCTCTACGGCGAGGTCACCGGATGCGGCGACCCATACCTGCTTGGCGCCCCAGTCGGCGGTCGCATCGGGGTTCGCCGCGTACTCCTCGGTCATGTCGGCCAAGATCGCCGCACGTCCGTCGCGCAGGCCGTCGTCACCGATCGTCCACCCGTCCTCGACAAAGAGCGCCGCCACACCCTCGGCGTCTCCGGCCCGGAAGCGTTCCAGCCATGTCTCGTTCACCTGCCGAACGGCGGCCTCCTCGGCTGCCAGATCGATCGCCGGCTCCTCTTGAGCCGGCGCTCCGCCGCCAGCGCCGGAACAGGCCGCGAGGCCGGCTGCGAGGACACCGGTGAGGCCGGCGATCAGTACGGTGCGCGTCTTCGTCCAGCGGTTCATGTAGCTCTCCTGTGGGCTTGGGGGACGCCGGCTCTGCGCCGGCCGAGCTGGCCTACCAACTGGCCATCATCTCTTTGATCGCATACTGGGGAATGATATCGACCGGGACCTCTCTCAGGCGAGCCCGGGCGAGCTCGAGCTCGAGGGACGCCTGTCCGTATTGGTCGAAGAACTCTCCCACGCCGGCGTAGTCGCCGGTCGCTTGCAGGGTCAGGTATATGCCCGCCAGCTCGGACATGGCAGCTGGCATCACCTCCTGCACCACGGCGAACCGCTCGGAGGCCGCGTCGTACTCGATGGCCCCCCGTTCGAGCAGGAAGTTGAACTGGCTCAGGCAGCCCTTGCCGTGGGCGTCGGTGATCCCGACCCGCATGCAGCGGAAGAGATCCGCGACGTGCCCGATGTAGACTTGACGCAGAAAGTCTTCCGTGTATACGCCTCTTCTGGTGAGAATGGCGAGGCTGTACGTGCCCACGGCGTCGGCCTTCGCCTCCTCCAGCGCGGAGTAACGGTCGCGCAGCGCTTTGTTCACCGTCAGGTCCTCGTTGCCCGTCACGTAATCCGGGCCAAGGCCATGGGCGAGCTCGTGCATGAGGACGCGCGTGAAGTACTCGTCCATCCCAACTGCGCCGGCCTGCTCGGGCACGAGGACGTTGAGCGCGATCGGCTTGAGGATCGTCTCGAACTTCGCCTCGATCACGTTCTTGAGCATCACCTTCTTCGAGCCTTCCTGCTCCCGCACGCGCGGGTCGTTCGGAAGATTGAAGGCAATCGTTTGGACGCCGGCCTGCGTGTCGCCGGCCGCGTAAGCCAGGTCCACGACCGAGATCGGCGAGGTAAACGGCCGGTCCAGGTTCTTGTGCTCGTCGGGTATCGGCAGCGCCTGCTCGAGGGCCGGCAGCTCGGAGACGAGGTTGGCGAGCCGCTCGCTCTCGGCTGGATCCTTGATGCCGAGGAAGGACTCGAAGGCCGCCTTGTAGCCGTACCGGCGGTCCTCATATACCTCGTAGGGACCGATCGTCGGATCGATCAGGTTGCCCTCGAGGCGCATCCAAGCGACGTCACTGTCGAAATAGTCGTCGGAGAGAAACGCTGCCGCTCTCGACGTGAGAAAGCGGCGCAGGGACGGGTTCTGGACGGCGGAGGCCGCCTCGCGCATGGCCGCCGCTGCCTGTTCCAGCCGATCCCGGTACGCCCGCGAGTAGGGAACCGCGACGATCTCGTCCTCGACCTGCTCGATGACCGTGAAGTAGGACGTGAACGCCTCCCGGTCTTCCGGATGATCCAGAAGCCAGCGCTCGATGCCCTCCTTCGAGACCTCATCCGCGTAGTAGCCGGCACCTTCGGGCTTTGGGCCGACGTTCAGGAACGGCTCGTCATCCTCCAGACGATCCCATGGGCCGTACATGATGTCGAAGTAAGCACGGGCCGCCTCGATGCCGGGCCCCTGGCGCTCGAGCAGCATGCCCTTCAGCTGTGGATTCGCGCGCCACACCTGCTCGAGGAAGATGTCGTCCAGGTAGTCCGAGGCCTCCACGAGCTTCTTGAGTGCCGTCTTCTGGCCTGGATCCAGGAGCGCTTCGTCGAAGGTGAGTGTGACGGGCGCGAACTGGCCCACCCGTCGCTGAAGGTCCTCGGGCGTCAGGCCCGGGGCTATCTCCACGAACTCCGGAAGCGTCGCATGAGCCGGCATGGCGCTCAGGTCCGCGTGGAGCGGCTTCGCGGAGACCGCTTCTTCGCCCTCGCCGCTGGTCGTCGCGGGCTGCGGCTCCCGATCACCCGCACAGCCGGAGAGGGTAAGCGTCAGGCAGGAAACGAGCGCCGCCGCCAGCCAGCTCGCGCTCGCGTGTGTGGTCGTGTGGCTTGTCACGGCAGCTGCTCCGCGGTTTTACTCACGTGGATTTTGCCCGCTCCCGCCGAATCGCCGTGTACAGGATGATCCCCAGGCCGCCCCAGACGAAGCCGAGGATCAGGAACATCGTGACGACGGCGGTGGCAGACATGCTCTCCATTATGGGGTCAGCGGTCCCTTCCCTCCAGATCGAGGTCACCAGCGATCTCTCGCATCGCCTCGATCACGAACTGAATGTGCTCGGTCATCTCGACACCGAGCTCCTCGGCCGCCGTACCCATCGCCTCTCGGTCCACGGCCGCGGCGAACGACCGGTCCTTCATCTTCTTCTTCACGGACTTGGGCTTGAGGTCGCTGATTCCGTTCGGTCGAACGAGGGCGCAGGCGACGATGAACCCGGTGAGTTCGTCGACCGCTCGGAGCGTCTTCTCCATGCGCGTCTCCGGTACTACGCCCGTGTACTCGGCGTGCGACATGATCGCCCGCAGAACGTCGTCGGGAACCCCCTGTTCTCTCAGGATCTCCTGCCCGGCCGACGGATGTTCCTCCGTCGGGCTGTGATTCGGGTTGGGCCAGCGTTCGGAGTCGAAATCGTGCAGTAGCCCGGTAAGGCCCCACCGCTCCTCGTCTTCCTCGAACTTGCGGGCGTAGGCCCGCATCGC
>JARRMU010000047.1:0-19990 GCA_037385645.1 Gemmatimonadales bacterium | reverse complement strand
AGTTCACCGAGGACGGCCGCTTCGTCGCCTTCCCGGGCTACGAATGGTCCGGCAACACAGGCCTCGGCGGCACCCGAAAGTACCGCCCCATCTTGATCGAACGATCGTAAAGAGGACGCAGTCAGACCGAAGCGACGGGCGCCCGGTCAGTCTAGTAAATGTTGTCCGCCAGATCCGGATAGAACCGCAGTTGAAGAAGTTTCAGCCCATGGTTGTCATACTTCCAAAAGTACTCTTCCAGGCACGGGTCGAAGATCGTGATCCGCGTGAAACCTGCGCCAGCGCCTCTAGCACTCTGGCAGTTGGCTCCTTCGGCGTCCTCGATCGCATCGATGAGCGCAGTGGCGAGAACCAGCGTCGTCAATTCCTTGGTTACCTTGACGAACTTCTGTGGCCCCTTGTCGCGGATGAAGACCGCGCTCTCCTCAGAGCAGACTTCCAGGTCTCCCTGATCGGCATCTATACCGCAGGTCGTGATCTCGGCCCACTTCGGATCGTTGAGGTCGAGCTTGCCCAAGGGTCGAGCGAAAATCGAGTATTCGGTCACCCCATCGTAGTTGGGGTCCGGATGCGGAAGCTGGAACTCGCCGCGGCCATCCGTGGCGTTGGCATCCAGCACGGCGAAGTCATCGCCTTCAATCAGATAAATGTCACTGCGACCATATAGATTGACGAAGATTCGGTGGCCGCTGTTGCCATCCATACTGGCGCTCTTGGTCTTCGGCACGCCTATGATGTTGAGGTTGTAGTGTGCTCCGCTGGGCCCACCGTTTCCGGTATAGCCGTTGGCGAACGACGGCGAAGTGACCTGCTCGGGGCTGGTGACGGGCCGTTCCCCGCACGAGGCAACGGCGAGGGCAGCTACGGCCAACGACACCGCCCTCAGACTGCTGGTACGACACATCTCATTACCTCCTGGTTGTGATTGATAGGCCCTCTTTCGCCAAGAAAGAGGACTCATTTAGGTGCACCTCGCACACTGGTACACGTACAAGCCGTTGTAATGACTGAAGATAGGCGAACGTCGGGTGCAGTAAATGACTCTGGAGGCCTTGCGGTCTTGGCGGCGGGGGTACTGCGCACATCTACGACACCTACGAGGGCGGGTCAGTCCGTGCTGTTGCACACAACGGCGCCAACGATGCTTCAACCCGTATCGGCGGCGCAAGAGTGGCGAGGTGCCAACACCTGTGGCTGTGGAGCACCCACAGCTCGGGAGGCGAGATCAGGAGCGTGGAGCACAACGGGACGGATACGGCGTTGATCGAGGCCGTTATCGTTTAAGGCATGGACGCCAACAATGAGCGTCCAATCAATGCGCCGCCAGGGAATCGAACCCCGAACCTACGGATTAAGAGTCCGTTGCTCTGCCAATTGAGCTAGCGGCGCTCGTGGTGCTGTCTTCGTTTACAACGCACTTCACAGACTGCAGTGGAGCCGGCGGGGCTCGAACCCGCGACCTCTGCAATGCCATTGCAGCGCTCTCCCAGCTGAGCTACGGCCCCGTGCTGTTCATCCTGTCTGTCCTCAACGCCCCCAAGGGGAATCGAACCCCTATCTCCACCTTGAAAGAGTGGTGTCCTGGCCGTTAGACGATGGGGGCCTTCGGTGTCACGACCGCTCGATCCGGCCCGCATGCGCCCGGCAGGACTCGAACCTGCGACCCTCGGCTTAGAAGGCCGATGCTCTATCCACCTGAGCTACGGGCGCGTCTCCGCCCGAAAGCAGAGAGCTCGCGACGGGGGTTGAACCCGTGACCTCGTCCTTACCAAGGACGCGCTCTACCACTGAGCTACGCGAGCACCTTCCGCGACGAAGGCACAGGGGCGGAGGGACTCGAACCCCCAACCGCCGGTTTTGGAGACCGGTGCTCTGCCAGTTGAGCTACGCCCCTTCGTATGGCTGGGGACGGAATCGAACCGCCGACACCCGCGTTTTCAGCGCGGTGCTCTACCGACTGAGCTACCCAGCCGACATCGTCGGAACCGCCGATCACGTCGGCAGCCATGAGCTCCGGGGGTGGGATTCGAACCCACGACCTAGTGGTTAACAGCCACCCGCTCTGGCCACTGAGCTACCCCGGAATGTCGAAGCGCCGATCTCATCGGCGCCAACCGGCGCGAACGAGATGGTCCGACACGTAAAAAACGCCCCGCCAGGCGCGACGCGCGGCAGGGCCTTGATAGCGGGGGCGGGATTCGAACCCGCGACCTTCGGGTTATGAGCCCGACGAGCTACCAGACTGCTCCACCCCGCAGCGATTGGACCATCGTAAACGCGGCACTCAAAAGTGTCAAGCCTCCGCGGCTGGACATGACACCCCCCGATCGGCCCGTATGACGGGCCGATTCGCCGCTTGCCTCCTCCCGGCGACGCGCCTAATGTGCCGCCGTGAAACCTGCCACGCGCACCGCGCTGGACGCGTTCCGCCCGAGCTCTAGAGCAAGCGCTCTGCCAGGCGCTCTGAAGAGCGATCTCAGCCGCCTTCTGGGACCCGACGGCTTCATCCATGAATCCGATCGTCTCCTCGCCTACGAATCCGACGCGCTCACCCGCATTCGAGGGATTCCGCTCGCCGTCGCGCTTCCCGGCACACGCGAGGAGCTGCAACTCGCGGTACGGATGCTGTACGAAGCGGAGATCCCCTTTGTTCCGCGCGGAGCCGGCACCGGGCTGACCGGCGGGGCGGTTGCCCGGGGAGCGGTGATCATCGGCACAGGCCGGCTCGACCGCTTCCTCCGGCTTGATCCGGACGAACGCCTGGCCGTCGTGGAACCAGGCGTCATCACGGATGAGATCTCGAGGCGGGCAGCGCCGCTCGGGCTTCGCTACCTGCCGGACCCCGGCTCCGCCCCGGCCTGCACGATCGGTGGCAACGTCGCGACGAACGCGGGCGGGCCGCACTGCCTGAAGCACGGGGTGACGAGCGACCACGTCCTCGGGCTCGAGGTGATTCTCCCGGACGGCGAACGCCTGGCGCTGGACCGCGGCAAATCGGGTGGAGTCGATCTCGGCGGGCTCTTCGTCGGATCGGAGGGCACCTTCGGCATCGCGACGGCGATAACCGTGCGTCTCGCACCCCGGCCTGAGGCGGTCTTCACCTCCCTGGCGCTGTTCGATCGGATCGGCGCGGCCGGGCAGGCGGTCACCGAGATCCTCTCGGCCGGCATCGTTCCGGTCGCCCTCGAGATCATCGACGGAACGACGATCCGCACGGTCGAGCGGTCGCCGTTCGCGATCGGCTTGCCAACGGACGTTGGAGCGGCACTCGTCGTCGAGTGCGAGGGCACGCCGGAAGAAGCTGAGGAGGAGATGTCCGCCGCCCTGACGGCGATCCGAATCTCGGCACCCCGCGAGATCATGAGCGCTGCATCGGAAACAGAGAGAGAGAGGCTGTGGCGTGCCCGAAAGAGTGCGTTCGGGGCGCTCGGGCAGTTGGGCCCGGACATCCTGATCGAAGACACCGTCGTTCCGCGTACGGTGCTCCCGGAGCTGCTTCCGAAGATCGAGGCTCTCGCGGAGAGTCATGGGCTCCGTCTGGCCAACTTCTTTCATGCCGGCGACGGGAACCTGCACCCGAACATCGTCTTCGACGTGGGCGACCCCGAAGAGCTCGGGCGCGTCGAAGCCGTCCGGTCGGAGATCCTGGATCTCTGCATCGACGCCGGCGGGACGATAACCGGCGAGCACGGGATCGGGCTCGACAAGCTGAAGTCCGTGCCGCGCGTTCTCTCAGCGGTGGAGCTCCGTACGCTCCGCTCGGTGCGGGATGCCTTCGATCCCCATGGACTCTGCAATCCCGACAAGGTCCTTCCACGGGAGGTCCGGGAAGCCGCGCGATCCGTGGGAATTCGCGAGCTTGGCTCGGCGGCGGAAAGTGTAGAAATTGGCCGGAAGGCGGGCACCAGCGTCTGGCAGGCGCCGGCGTCGCAAACGGAGCTGCAGGAGGTCCTCGCGGCTCGAGCAGCAGGCTCCGCCGTGCTGGCGACGGGTGCCGAGGTGCTCGTCGAGAGAGCCCCACCGATCCCGGAGCACGCGATCGTCGTCTCGACGGCCGCGCTCCGCGGCAGCCTGGACCATCGGCGCGACGATCTCACGGTCACCGTCGGCGCTGGCAGGCGAATGGGTGAGGTAGTGGCCGAACTGAGCCGCGAGGGGCAGTGGATCCCGCTCGCCGGTCCCTCCCTGGCGCTGACGGTCGGAGGCCTCGTGGCCGCCGCTCCCCCCGGGCCGTTCGACGGCACGTTCGGACCCCTGCGCCGGCAGCTTCTCGAGATTCACGCCATGTCACTCTCGGGAGACGCGCAGAGGTGGGGTCGTCCCGTGATGAAGAACGTCGCCGGCTACGACTTCACGCGGCTCTACTGCGGCAGCTTCGGCCAGCTCGGGGTGATCACGGAAGCCACGTTTCGACTCTGGCCGCGTCCTGCCGCCTTCTCCCGGCTGGTGGCCCGCGGACCGACGTTGCACTTCGCCCGTGCGCTGGCCGGCGGCGAAGCGGAAGGAACCGTACCGGATGGCGCGCGTTGGACTCGAGAGTCGAGCTCGGACGGCACGGTCGAGGAGAAGGTCGTCATCTGGCTCCTGGGCTCCGAGCGCTCGACCGAGTCGCGCCGGGAGAAGCTAGACAGGCTGGCTCGTCGGTTCGGAATCACTCTGCGGCACGATCCGGAGGGCGAAGGCGAGGAGCCCGTGGCTCGCCGGAGGTTGGCCGTCGGCGCGCGCCGTGGCGATCTGCGCGTTACCGCACCGGCGGCGGACTGCTGGGAGATGCCGGAGCGACTCGCGTCCCTCTTGGGAGAAGGTTGGTCGCGCATCGACCTGCTTCCCGGTGCAGGGGTCCTCAACGTCGCGTACGACCGGGATCCGGACGCAGCGTCCCCGCTTGTGGAGCGAATTCTCGACGCTTGCGCCGGCGCGGACGTGGCCGTCGAGCGCGGCGGACCGGAGGAGCATCGCTTGGCGCGAAGGCGTCGACCTGCGTCCATCGCCGCCCTCGAGGGGCGGGTCATCGCCGCCGCGGGCGGTCAGGACCGATGCTGGCAAGCCGACTACGTCTGACTACTTTGGAGCAAATGACCCGGTACTCCCTCTCCGCGACCGTCGCCCTGGCGACTCTCCAGCCCGTGTCAACGGGTGCCCAGACGACGTACGACCCCACGGATGCCTCGCCCCGCGAGGCGGCGGACCTGACCCGGCTCGCGGAGTCGATCCTGGGCTCGGAGGCCGACGTCTACCTCGTGCCCGTGGAGATCTACTTCGAGGCACCGGACGATCCGGTGCGGTTCGGTACCGGATTTCGGTGGGCGGTGAATCAGGCGCTCTCGCAGTGGACGTCGATACCGGGGGTGGCCCTGCGCTTCCAGGAGGCGGCGGGCAGGGGCACGGCTCAGGTGATCGTGAAGTGGGTGACGCAGATGTCGACGGAGCACAGCGGGCTCACTGCCTGGGAGACGGATCAGAACGGCTGGATTGCCTCGGCCGTCATGACGCTGACGCTTCTTCGAAGGGACGGCCAGCCGGTGGACCGGCATCTGGCTCGGCGGATCGCCCTCCACGAGGTCGGCCATCTCATCGGCCTCGGGCACAGCGAGGACGCGGGGGACATGATGTTCCCGACCAGCGAGCAGTCGCGTCTCTCTTCGCGTGACCGCTCCACGGCAAAGCTCCTGTACGCGGTCGAGCCGTGGGTCCTTCTCGAGCCCGGGCCATAGGCGGCGACCCATGTCTCTTCGGACGGAACGTAGGTGAAGATCTACACGCGGAAGGGTGACGCTGGTACGACCGGGATGCTGGGCGGCGTGCGGGTGCCGAAGCACGATCCCCGGGTCGACGCGTACGGCGCCGTGGATGAGCTGAACAGCCATTTGGGCTTGGCGCTCGCACTGCGACAGGGAGACGTACCCTCCGCCGAGCGTACGCTTCGCCTGCAGGAGGATCTTCTCGTCATCGGCGCCCGGTTGGCCGCGGCGGACCCCGCAAGCGCGCTCAAGAAGGGGATGATCCCCGATCTTCGAGCGGAGAGAATCGGAGAGCTCGAGGAATGGATCGACGAGGTCGAGAGCTCCCTGCCTCGGCTGGATGCGTTTCTCCTTCCCGGAGGCTCGCCGGTTGGCGCCCAACTCCAGGTGGCACGAACCGTCTGCCGGCGTGCCGAACGTGCCATCAGCATCCTGCTGGAAGATCAGCCTCCGCTTGGCGATGTCGTGCTTCCGTACATGAACCGGCTCTCGGATCTGCTGTTCGTGCTCGCCCGCGCGGCGAACCGGGAGGCCGGGGTGGAAGATCCGGAGTGGCGGCCACGATCGTGACCGAGCGCGCGAGTTCCGCTCACTCGGAGATCGGGACGTGAGAGCGTCGGGCTTCTTGTGCCTCGTCGCGGCGTTGGGAGCGGCCCCGGCGGCGTGCCGGATCGAGGGCGGTGCCCCCGTGGCCGGGACCGACACGATCCCAGGTGTCGAGACGCAGGTGGTCAGGATGCTCGAGCGCTCCGCGGAGGCGTGGAACCGTGGGAACCTGGACGGCTTCATGGATGATTATCTTCGGTCCCCAACGACCACCTACCTCGGCAGCTCGGGTCGAGTCGCGGGCTGGGAGGCGATCCGGGCCAGGTATGCTCCGCTCTTCCAGGCGGGCGCGTTGCGCGACAGCCTTCGCTTCGAGAAGGTCGTCGCTCGGCCCCTCGGCGGCGATTATGCCGTGGCGACCGCACGCTACGTGCTCTTCCGAGAGGGCGCCGTCACGGGTTCCGGGCCGTTTACTCTAGTCCTCTGGAGGACGGACCAGGGCTGGAAGATCGTGCACGACCAGAGCGCGTCGGATCCGCTCGCTGAAGAAGAGACCGAGGCTCCCTCCGTCGACGAGGATTCGACGAGTCGCGCCGACGGATCCGCCGGGTGACGACGGCGCTCGCGCGCCCGATGCGACTACTGGATGGCCGATCCGATCTCGCCGCGTGCGTGCACTGCGGCCTCTGCCTCCCGGCTTGCCCGACCTACGAGGCGACCCGCGACGAGAACGACTCGCCCCGGGGACGACTCCACCTCATGAGGCTCGCCGTCGAGGGTCGCGTGGCGACCGACGGGGCCTTCTCCCATCACATCGACCGATGCCTGGGCTGCCGGGCGTGCGAGCCCGCCTGCCCGGCCGGAGTGCGCTTCGGCTCGCTCCTGGAGCGGGCACGCGAAGACCGCGCAGCCGGGAGGGGTGACACCGGAGCGAGATGGCTGATCGGAGCTTTCACGGGCCGGGCGTCCCCCCTTGCCTATGCCGTGCTGCGAGCGCTGCGAGGATCGGGCGCTGCTGCCGCGGGCGCTCGGTTGCCGGGCCGCATCGGCCACGCTCTGGCCTGGCTCGCGGCGACCGCGCCTCGATCGACCTCGATTCCGCCTTCCGGCTCGATGTCGTCTTCCAGTTCGGCTCCGCCTCCCGCAGCCCCCGCTGGTGCGCCGGAGGGCGAGATCTCTTCGGCCACCACGTACGCTCTCCTCGAGGGGTGCGTCATGAGGGGACTCTTCCAACGGGTGCATGACGCCTCACGGCGTGTTCTCAGGGCCGCCGGCTACTCCGAACGGCCGGCGGCGGGCCAGGGCTGTTGCGGCGCCCTTCACGCCCATGCCGGGCTCGCCGCCGCGGCACGGCGTCTCGCGATGCGCAACATAGAGGCGTTCGAGCGGTCGGGGGCGCGCTGGTTCGTGGTCGACGCGGCGGGGTGTGGCGCCGCCATCAAGGAGTACCCGGATTGGCTCGCTAGCTCCGCGGAGTGGAGCAAGCGCGCCGAGCACGTGGCATCCTCGACGCGCGATGTCACTCGGCTGGTGGCCGACAGCGCCGGCCTGGATGCGGAGCTGGAGGCGGCCGTCGCCCACGACGCTCCCTGCCACCTCTCCTTCGGTCTTCGGGATGCCGAGGCGCCTATGCAGGCGCTCTCAGCAATGAGAGGTCTGAACGTCAAGGAGCTCCCGTCCTCGAGCCGGTGCTGCGGGGGCGCCGGGCTCTACGCCCTCATCCACCCGGAGCTCTCGAACCGAATCCTCGAGGCCAAGCTCCAAGAGATCGAGGAGGGAGGGTACGACACGGTGGCAACCGGAAATCCGGGGTGCATGATGCAGATCGGGGCCGGGCTGATGAGGAGGCGCTCGCGCGTGGGCGTGGCGCATCCGGTCGAGATTCTCGACCTCGGCCTCCGCTTCAATCCCTGACGCTCAACGAACGAGGGACCCGCGAGACCGCGAGTACGTACGAGAGTCACACGACCAACGACTCCGAAAGGACCCGACTTTGCAGAGCTTCGATTACCTGATCGTGGGCGGAGGACTCGCCGCCGCTTCGGCCGTCGACGGCATACGAAGCCTGGACGCCGACGGCAGCATCGCCATCCTCGCCAACGAGAGCGAGCCGCCGTACCATCGTCCTCCCCTCTCCAAGGAGTTTCTCCAAACGCCGGAAGCGACTCGGGAGCTCCTGCACGTGAAACCGGAAGGCTGGTTCGAGGAAGAGGCAAAAGTCACCCTCCTCAACGGCGTCCGGGCTACGTCGCTGAATCCGAAGGAGATGACGATCGGCACGGCGGCGGATGAGACCTACCACGGGGAGAGGATCCTCCTGGCCATGGGCGGACGGCCGCGCTCGCTCGCGATTCCCGGTACGGAGCTGGATGGCGTGTCCAGCTTCCGAACGGTGGCAGACGCCGAGAGGCTCCGCGACCGCGCCCCGGAGGCCAAATCGGCCCTCCTTATCGGCGCCGGTTTCATCGGGATGGAACTGGCCGCCTCGCTCACCCGATTCGACGTCGCCTCGACGATCGTCGAGCGCGAGAGCCGCGTGTGGTCGGAGATGCTGCCGCCGGTTCTCTCGTACTTCGTGCAAGGGTATTTCGAGGAGCGGGGCATCCGCTTCGAGCTCGACGCCGAGGTCGAGGAGCTACTCGGCTCGGAGCGTCTGGAGGGGGCCAGACTCGCGAACGGCGCGCAGGTCGTCTGTGACCTCGCGGTGGTCGGGGTGGGCCTCCGTCCGAACGAGGAAATCGCCGCAGAGGCGGGCCTGGCGGTGATGGATGGCGTGATCGTGGACCGGTTCGGCGAAAGCAGCCACGGCCACATCTACGCCACCGGTGATCTGGCGCGCTTTCCGGACGCGGTATTCGGCGACACGCCGCGGCTCGAACACTGGGATCATGCCCGGGCCCACGGCAAAGCGGTCGGACGAAACATGGCGGGGGCCGGTGAGCCATTCGACCACGTCTCGTACTTCTACTCGGATGTGTTCGACCTCGGCTTCAGCGTGCTCGGCCGTCCGGCAGGCGCCGATGACGTTCGCGTGCTAGGGGAGCTGAGCTCGGAGCGGAGCATCGTGGTTTGCGGCCAGAACGGGCACTTGGCGGGCGTTGTTCTGATCAACGCCACCGACCGGCTCGAGGCGTGCCGGGAGCTCGTTCGCGAGCGACCCGCCATGGATCAAGCGTACGAGACGCTCGATGAAGCGGAGACGGAACTCGGAAACGTGACGTCCCAGACTCACGCTTGATGAACCTGTACACCAGTAGATTAGAGGCCACGGCGGCCTGACCTTGAACGGAGGCATTCAGTGATGGATACGGGCGAGACCCCGATGGACACGAACGATGCATCGACCGGCGACGCCGGGATTACGGACCTCGTGAACGAAGCGCTCCGGACGGTCAAGGATCCGGAGCTCGGCCTGAACATCGTCGACCTCGGCCTGATCTACGGCGTAGATGAAGAAGCTGGCGCCGTGACGGTCACGATGACCCTCACGAGCCCGGGCTGCCCGGCGGGCGGGCAAATCATGGAAGGCGCCAAGACGGCGGCCGAGTCTGTGGAGGGCGTGGAGTCTGCGAAAGTCGACCTCGTCTGGAAACCGTTCTGGACGCCCGACCGCATCGATCCCAAGGTCCGCGCGGCACTCGGCTACTGATCCGGTGTTAATCCTGCTCCCGACGCCACCGAGCCCTCGGGCCGGGCAGTAACTTGTTCCTGCGCCTCTTCCTGCTCTTCACGCTCGTACCGCTGGTCGAGCTCTATGCGCTCATCCGCTTGGGGGGCCTGATCGGAGCGGGGCCTACCATTCTTCTCGTCCTCGGGACCGGCGCCGCGGGAGCCTGGCTTGCCCGACGAGAGGGGTTTCGCAGCTGGAGTGCCGTCCAATCCGAGCTCGCCGCTGGTCGCCTGCCGGCGGCGGAGCTGCTGCATGCTCTCGTCGTCGTCATCGCGGGCGTGCTCCTCGTCACACCCGGCGTGTTCACCGACGCGTTCGGACTCCTCCTGTTGATCCGTCCGGTTCGAGCGGCCATGATCCGCAGAGTAAGGGGCAGGATCGAGCGTGGTATTCAGTCGGGTGACGTGCGCGTCTGGGTGCACGAGACCTCATCACAGCCGCGTGGCGGGACGCACGTCACCGGTCGGGATGGGCTGCCCGACGACGCCGAGTGGCCAAGCGCCGGACGGGACGAGCCCGAGCCCCGACAAGGGCGGGTCATCGATGTGTAGGAAATCAGGCCTGCTGCCGAGTGCTTTCGAAACGGTTCACACGCTGGAGGTTCTAGAATGAAGAAGCCAATGAATCCACGTCTGGGTCAAATGATCCTGCGCATCGTGCTCGGCCTGATCTTCGTCGCCCACGGCGGCGCCAAGCTCTTCGGAGGTGTCGGCGGGACAGTGGCGTTCTTCGGAAGCCTCGGCATTCCGCTTCCCTTTCTCGCCGCGTGGGTGATCACTTTGCTCGAATTCGTCGGCGGCATGTTCCTCATAGTAGGCCTGTTCGTCCTGCCGACCGCCATCCTGCTTGCCGTTCATATGGCGGTGGGCATCATCCTCGTTCACATCCCGAACGGCTTCTTCGTCATCGGCCCGGACGCCGCCGGCGGTTACGAGTTCAACCTGCTTCTGATCGCCGGTCTTCTCTCCATGCTGCTGGGTGGACCGGGGTATGCGACGGTCGACAGCCGGATGCAGCGTCTCGCGGCGACGCCGCCACCTCCACAGCCCGCGCCGGTACCCGAACCGGAGCCGGAACCCCCGCCCGAGCCTGAGCCGGCGCCGACGCCCGAACCGCAGCCGGCACCCCCACCCGAGCCCGAATCGGAGGCCGAGGGCGAGTCTGGCGACGCGGAGGAGGAGGAAGAGGAGCGTGCCGGTGAGCCGTGAACCCGTGTCCGTCGGGACGGTCATCGGTGAGCTCGAGTCGGCGCAGGCGCGAGGGGCGTCTCGGGATGAGCTGCTCGAGACGGCCGTCCGAGCGATCGAGGCGTCCGAGCCGCGGTACGACTGGGTGGGCATCTACCTCTTGGACGGCGACATGCTCACCTTGCACAACTACGTTGGGCGACCGACGGAGCACTCGCGAATCCCGGTCGGAGTGGGGGTTTGCGGCTCCGCCGTCGCCGAGCGACGTGACATCAACGTGCCCGACGTGCGTGAGCTCGAGAACTACCTCGCCTGTTCCCTCGAGACCCGGGCAGAGCTCGTGGTGCTGATCTCGGACCCCGTGTCCGGTCGGATCCACGGCCAGATAGACCTCGACAGCGACAGGCCCGCTGCCTTCACGCCGGAGGATGAGCGGGAGCTGAAGAGGGTGGCGGAGTGGCTGGCGCGGCTCTTTTGATGCGATCGGCCTTCTGATGCGATGAATCGAGGTGGTCTCCCTGATTCGCTCCCGAGGTGACGTACCGGTAGCGGCGCTGATGTAGCCGGTCTTCGTCCCTCCCGGCCTCAGGCCACGACGAGAACCGCCGTCGCGTACATCACGAGCATCCCCACCGCCAGTCCGGTGGCGTTGAGGGGCGCGAAGAGCCCCGCGGGCTGCTGGCGGCGCATCATCATCGCGATCTCGTACACGACCTCCAAGACGGCGCCTGCTCCGACGGCAAGGAAAAGCGTCGCGGCGATGGGCGAGTAGGAGAAGCCTCCGATCCAGGTTCCCCCGATGGTCGGGAGCCCGGCGACCGCTCCCATCGCCAGGAGATGGCGGAGCGGCGGACGATCCGCAGCGACCGGAGCCACGATCGCCAGCCCTTCGGTCGTGTTGTGAAGCGCGAACCCTACCACGAGAAAGCTACCCAGGGCGATCTCGCCCAGTGCGTAGGCCGATCCTATCGCCAGGCCCTCCCCGAGGTTGTGCAGCCCGATGCCGAGGGCGATGAGGTAGGCGAGTCGGAGCCTGTCCGTCGCGTCGTCGCTCGCCCCAGGGCCCCTTCGCCCCCGCCTGGCACCCGAAAGGGCGCGGAGCGCGAGGAAGCTGCCCAGCGTGCCGAGCACGACGAGGCCCACTCCCTGGAAGGCCTCCGGCACGACCGCAGCCGTCTCTAGCGCCTCGTGCAGAGCATCGACGCCCAGAAAGACGAGAAGCCCGATCGTCAGGCTGAGGAAGAAGTGGAGCCAGCGTCTGCTGACATCACGCAGGAACGGGTACCAGAGCAGTCCGATGAGGACCGGAACCAAACCGACGTAGATGCCGAGCAGCGCGAATATGCCGAGGAAGCGCGTGGACGGACGGGGCGTCTGAGTGGCGACCTCCAACTCGTGAGCGAACGTCACCCCGGTAGAGCTCACGAGCACGATCTCGTGCGGTTCGCCTTCCACCCAGGGATAGTTCAGGGCGATCGTGGCGCGGCCGAGCCTCGGGATCGTTCGCTCACCGTCGATCTCGTGCTGCCAGTACGCCTTGTCGACCATGACCTGGGCCACGGTCACTGGCTCCGGTCCGCCGTTCACGACATGGATCCGCAGGACGCCCGGCTCTGGCAACGTCACGCGCTCGATCGTCAACTCCTCGAGTGGCGGGAAGCCCGCCCGAAGCACGCTAGCCGGGTCCGCGAACACGAACACGGCCACGAGGATCCCGAGCAGGAAAAGAGGAGCGAGGCCGAGGAGCAGACGGCGTCCGCCGTTCCCTGCCTCCGGCTCCGGGGCGGGAGCGGGAGCGGACGCGGGAGATGTCGGCTCAGACATACCGATGAACCGGGACGCCGTCGTCCTCCGCGAGGTGCTGCACCGCATCGATGAAGCTCATCCAACCGAGCTCGGCAAACTCGCTCTGGTGGGCGTGCACCATGTGTAGTCCGGGGTTTTCGAGCTCCAGCTCGACGATGCCCCTCTCCCCCTGGCAAAGCATGATCGTGTCGGTGAGCTCGTACTGATCCGGTCGGGTCCCGGTCCGGTAGTAGCGAAACATCCCGGCGTGCAGGTGCAGGGAGTTGATCGGATCGAACTCGGTCAGGTTCACCAGGTAGATGCGGACGGGCTCGCCGACGCCGACTCGGATC
Organism: Gemmatimonadales bacterium; assembly: GCA_037385645.1. Lineage (GTDB taxonomy): Bacteria > Gemmatimonadota > Gemmatimonadetes > Palauibacterales > Palauibacteraceae. The sequence continues at coordinate 6,708 of JARRMU010000047.1, read as the reverse complement.
GGGTGCGTCTGGTAGTAGAAGGCGGCCGTGTTGACGGCGTAGACCTCGTTCTCCCCATCGAAGTTCGTGTCGAAGCCGTTCATCACCATGACGAGCTCCCGAGCGGGAGGCCGGCCTCCGGGCGGATCCTCGAACAGCGTCCCGTAGAGCCCCTTGTGGATGTGCCGCTTCAGCGGGATCGCGTGGCAGTGATACGGATGGACACCGAACGGCTTCGCGGGGAACTCGTAGGTAAACCGCTGGCCCGGCTCAACTATCGGGAACACGCCATCCATGCCGGGTGGGTGGGTGCCGTGAAAGTGAATCGTGTGGGGGTGCGATCCGGCGTTCGAGAAGCGGACGCGAAGAAGGTCGCCCTCCGTGCACCGGAGCGTTGGTCCCGGAACGCGGCCGTTGTAAGTCCAGGCCGGAAACCAGACGCCGGGTGCCACCTCGATCTCGCGATCCACCGCGACGATCTCGTAATCCCGGACGGTACGTCCGGCCTCGTCTCGGGAAGCGTCGCCGTAGTCGAATTCGAATAGAAAGGCATCGGGGTCGAAGCCGTCGGCAGGCGCGTGATCCCCGAAGACGCCCATTCTGAGCTGGGCCAGCTCAGTAGGAGAGTGGATCGCCTCCTGCACGCCGGCCTGCTCCAGGGCGGCGGCTGCACCTCCCCGCCGAGCGAGGGCCAGGACCGAAGCTCCCGAGAGTCCGGCCACCCCGGCACCACCCAGCTTCAGCCAATCCCGCCGGCTCATCGTGTTCGGACTCGCCATCTCTCGCCGGTTCGTTCCTGCCGACCGTCGCTCTGGTGGGAACGGGCGGCACCCTGAAGCTCATTTTTAGCTACGACTAAATCTTATCCCAAAGCTAGACAGGGAGGCGCATATGGTCAAGTCGCGATCGAGCGTGGCGAGGGGTGCGTGCGTTACCCCGAGGCCGCCCCCAAGCGCCGCAGCGCCCAGGCCGCGTGCTCCCCTACGAGCGCCGAGCGATCCTGGAGGCAGCGGCGGAGGATAGGGACCACGTCGCGACGACCGCTGTTCCCGAGGCCGACACACAGGTTGCGGAGCATGCCGTCTCGGCCGGGCCGCGCGAAGGCCGTTTCGCGGTAGCGGCTCCGGTAGGCCTCGTCAGTGAGCTCCAGGAGCTCCTCCGCCCACTCGATCATCCGCTCCGGCGGAATCGGGCGTCCGGGTATCGTCTTCCGGGCCGAGCCGACGGTCACCGAAGGATCCGTGGCCATCAGCTCCTCGGCGCTGCCCGCCGGCGCGCCGTCGTTCCAGGGACATACTTCCTGGCAGATGTCGCAACCGAAGATCCGGTTTCCGATGAGCGGGCGAAGCTCGACGGGTATCTCGCCGCGGAGCTCGATCGTTAGATAGCTGATGCAGAGCCTAGCATCGAGGCCACGCGGCCACCGAATCGCACCGGTCGGACAAGCGTCGATGCAACGGACGCAGGTGCCGCAGCGGTCCTCCGTGAACGCGTCGTCCGGCGGGACCTCGAGGGTGGTGAGCAGCGCTCCGAGCAGAAGGTACGATCCGAGAGTCGGATCGATGAGCATCGTGTTCTTACCGATCCATCCGAGACCAGCGCGCTGGGCGTGGTCGCGCTCCAGGACGGGACCATAATCCACGTACGGCAGTGTCCGAGCGTCCGCATCCAGCTCTTCCACGATCCGCGCGAGAGCCGCCAGCCGCTCCTCGAACACGCCGTGGTAATCCCGGCCACGGGCGTAGCGTGCGACGACCGGCTGCTCCGCGCCCTCGGGAGTCCGCGAGTCGCGGGGCGCGTAGCTGAGGCTGACGATGATGATCGTTCGGCAGCCCGGCAGTGCCTCCCCGGGATCGAGCCGCCGTCGCACTGCATCCTCCCTAGCCATGTAGGACATCTCGCCGTGCCAGCCTCTGTCCAGCCAGGCGCGATAGGCGGCTGCGTTGGGTGGCTCGGCCGCGGGCGCGAAGCCGACCTGGTCGAAACCCAGGTCGAGTCCCGCGGCACGCAGCCGCCGCGCGAGCCCATGGGGGCTCACCGGACAGGAGGACGGCGCATCATGATCGACTCCGCTTCCCTGAGGCGCGCGGGGTCGCCTACCTCCAACCACAGGGCGTCGGTCATGTCGAACGTATCGATCGCGTGGCCCTCCCTGGCCAGGCGAAGGTAGAGCTCCATGATCGAGAACCGCCCGCGCTCGGTGATCAACTCGAAGATCTCCGGCGAAACGACGTGGATGCCGGCGAAGCCGATTTCCTCGGTTCGTCCGATCGCCGATCGGGCTTCGGCCCGCCACCCGGTGTTCAAGTTTGCCAGCCCACGGAAGCCGCCGTCGTCGACCAGTAGAGGCCGCGCGGTCGGGCGGCGGTTGACGGCGAGGGTCGCAAGCGGCCCTGCCTTCTTGTGCGCGCCCCAGATAGCGGCCAGATCGATGTCCGAGATGATGTCCACGTTGTGCAGCAGAAACGGCTCGTTCCGTTCGAACAGCGGCGCGGCCTCGAGCAGGCCTCCTCCAGTCTCGAGCGGCGCCTCCTCCTCCCGTGAGAACCGGACCTCGACGCCGAAGCCTCCCCGCCGCGTCACGTACTCCTCGATCTGATCGGCGTGGTGGTGGACGTTGATGATCAGCCGCTCCGCACCGGCATCGATCAACCGGCGAGCGACCCTCTCCAGCATGGGTACGCCGGCAACCGCCACGAGCGCTTTCGGAGCGTGCTCGGTAAGCGGTCTCAGCCGCTCACCGACGCCGGCGGCCAGGATCATCGCCTCCATCAAAGGTGACGATTCACGCAGCCGCCTAGCGCCCGGATCCGGGCCAGCCGCGTCTCTCCCGGTGCCGCAGGATGACGTTCACATCGGGGTAGATATCCCGCACGTGGTCGGCCAGACGCTCGGCAAAGTAGACCGACCGATGTTGGCCTCCCGTACAGCCGAAGCCGATGCTGAGGCTGGAGAAGCCGCGTTGCCGATAGGCGTCGATGTGGGCCTCCACCAGCCGCCGAACTCCGTTCCAGAACGCTTCCGTCTCCGGACGCGATTTCAGGAACTTGACGACCGCGTCATCCAGTCCGGTCTGGTCCGCGAACTCGGGCAGTCGGCCCGGGTTCGGGATTCCGCGGCAATCGAAAACGTAGCCGCCTCCATGGCTGCTTGGGTCCTCGGGATACCCGTTCCGGTAGCTGAAGCTGGCGACGCGGAGCGAGAGCCCGGACGCCTCCTGATCGGACGATGCCGGCCCCGCCCAGCGCTCCACGATGCGCGAGAGCGTCGTTTCGATCTCGGGGAGCGGGAGCGGCAAGCCTTCGTCGAGAAGCGCGTCGAGGTTGCGGGCCGCGAAGGGAACGCTTTGCAGAAAGCGAGGCTTCCGCTCGAAGAAGCCCCTATATCCGTAGGCCCCCAACGCCTGCATGACTCGGATAAGAACGAATCCCGAGTAGTGTTCGAGAAACATCTCGCGACTCACTGAAGCCATTCCCTCGAGCGTGTTCAGGTAGCACTCGAGAAGCTCGGTGCGCACCTCCGGTGGCAGATCGGCCTTCGCATCGTAGAGCAGCGAGGCCAGATCGTATTGCAGCGCGCCGCGTCGGCCGCCCTGGTAGTCGATGAACCAAGGCTCGCCCTCCACCACCATGATGTTCCGGGATTGGAAGTCGCGGTACATGAAGTGGTCCCGGGGCGCCTCGAGCAGGAACCGCACGAGCTTACCGAAGTCGCGCTCGAGCCGGGCTTCGTCGAAAGCCACGTGGGCCAGCTTGAGAAAGTGATACTTGAAGTAGTTCAGATCCCAGAGCATCGACTGACGGTCGAACGCACGGCGAGGATAGGCGACACGGAAGTTGAGCTTGCGACCACCTTCGACCTGGAACCGCGGCAGCAGGTCGACCACCCGCCGATAGACGGCTAGGACCTCCTGCGGGAACGGCTCCTCCGGATCGGGTCCGCGAGTCTCGGCGAGCAGATCAAACAACGTCGTGTCTCCGAGGTCGTCTTCCAGCCACGTCCCCTGCCGGCGGTTCTCCGCCAGGATTCGGGGGACGGGAAGCCCGGCCTCGTGCAAGGTCGCGGAGAAGGAGAGGAACGCCCGGTTCTCGCCCCGGTCGGGGCCGTATCCCCCGATCACCGTGCCGGATTCCGGCGTTGGAAGGCGGTAGTAGCGACGCGCCGAGCCGTCCGCCGCGACCTGCGAGACATGGGTCGGACGGACGCCGAAGTGGCGTTCGTAGAGCCGAACGACGCGGTCCCTGGCGTTCACCACCGGCCGTCCTCGACCGCTATCCGTCGAACGCCTGGGCGCTGGGACATAGCTCCGCGAGCTCGCAGCCGGGACAGTTCGGGCGGCGGGCGGTGCAAGTCGAGCGGCCGTGGAGGATGAGACGCCAGGCGAAGGGCCTCCACTGATCCCGGTCAAGCAGCTCCATCAGGTCACGCTCGACCTTTGCCGGATCGGTCTCTGTTGTGAGGCCGAGGCGCCCGGCGACGCGCTTCACGTGCGTGTCCACGACCACACCCTCGTGCACACCGAACCAGTTGCTGAGGATCACGTTGGCGGTCTTCCGTGCCACACCGGGCAGCTCGACGAGCTCCTCCATCGTGCCCGGGACCTCGCCTCCGTGGTCGGTCACCAGCCGGGCGGCCATCTGCTGAATGTGCTTGGCCTTGTTGCGGTAGAACCCCGTGCTTCGGACGTACTCCTCGAGCTCCTCCTGGTCCGCCGCCGCGTAGTCCTCGGCTGTCGGGAAGCGCTGGAACAGGGCTGGCGTGACCTCGTTCACGCGCGCGTCCGTGCATTGGGCCGAGAGGATCGTCGCGACCAGCAGCTCTAGCGCCGACGAGTGGTCCAGCGTCACCGTCAGGTCCGGATAGAGAGCGGCGAGCCTGGACCCCAGCTCCGCGAGCCGATCGTCCGTCGTCTTGATCGCTTTAGCCATCCCCAGTCTCCAATCTCGAGCCGGCACCGTCGAGGGACGCCGGGAGCTGCTCCAGACCCAACTTTTTGGCTCGTCCCACCCAGTCAGCAATCTCGTCCAGCGTGAGGATCCCATGCAGACGGCCTTCCGCGGCGACGATCACGCGTTTCGACTCGCTCGATTGAAGTTGGCCGATCACCTGGTCGAGGGTTGAGTCGGGCATCACGACGGGCGTGTCGGCCACGTCGCTCATGAGCTCGCCGGCCGTCGTGGCGGCGCGACGCTCCGGCGGGATATCCGCCACGTCGTCCAGCGCCACGACCCCCACCATCCGGCCATCACGCACGACGGGGAGCGCCGGTGGGGCGCCCGAGACGTACAGATCCGCGAGGTCGCGCGCGGACATCTCCGCGGGCACGGCTGAGCTCAGGCGAGCAACGCGCGTCACGGGCACATCGGAGATCGCGCGCATCAACACGAACTGCCGATAGCTCGAGGCGGCGGCGCTCGCGAGAAACCACCCGATGAACACCAGCCAAAGGCCACTGATCAACGGTCCCCGCATCACCAGGACCGCCCCGGCCGCGATGAGCAAGTAACCGAAGGCGCGGCCGCCCGCCGTGGCCCAGCGGGTGGCGCGGCGAAGATCTCCCGTAGCCTGCCACACCGCCGCCCTGAAGATGCGACCTCCGTCCAGAGGAAAGCCCGGGACGAGGTTGAAGACGGCCAGAACGAAGTTGAGCCAACCGAGATAGCGGGAGACCTGACCGGCCGGCGGCAGGATCCCGAGCTCATCGGTCAGGGCGCCGAGAGACCAGAAGATCCCGGCGAGCGTGAAGCTGGCGAGCGGACCGACGACGGTGAGGAGGAACTCGTCGATAGGTCGCTTGGCTTCCATCGTGGTCTGAGCCACGCCGCCGAAGATGAACAGCGTGATCCCCTGCACATGGACCCCCCGCGAGCGGGCCACCACCGAATGCGCGAGCTCATGCAGGAGCAGCGAGAGGAAGAAGAACAACGCCGCGGCGACTCCCATGAGCAGGTACGCCTCACCGCCGTAGCCGGGAAGCTGGCGCGGGAACTCGACCGTGCTGAAGACCCAGACGATCAGGGTGATGAGGACGAACCAGGAGTAATCGATCCGGATCGGGAAGCCGAACCACCGGCCGACGTTGAACCCTCCGAAGAGCGGCATCACATCCGGCCTACGAGCGGGGGACGGGGAGCGCCCGCCGGGAGAGCACCCGGAGATCGACGGCGCGTCTGCCGAAGATCCGCCGGAAAAGGCTCGTTCTCGGAGGCACAACGACCGTAAGGCGGCCACCTGCGAGGTTTCGAACGCCCACGAAGAGCGTCGCGGACGCCGCCGGGACGCGGACGCCGAATCCCCGTCCCCTCCAGGTGAAGATGGCGGTGGAGGATTCGCTCTCGAGCGCGCCCTCGGCGAAGGTCTCGGAATCCAACCTCAAGATGCCGTCGGAGTCCGCCGGGATCGCGCGATAAAAAGCCGGGTCGAAGGGCCGGCCCGCCAGCCGGAGGAAGTTCTGATCGGTCGCCCAATCGATATCGTCCAGCGCCGATTGACCGGCGGCCGCTTCGCGGTGGTGCAGCAACTCGTGGGTGATCGTCTCCCAGATCTCCTCCTCCCATTCGAAGGCGTCATCCTCGAACGACAGCGCCAGAAAGGAGCCGTAGTAGAGCACCAGCTCGGAGCGCATATCGTCCCCGTACCCCGAGGGCCAACTCTCCGTGACGCACTCGCCGAGTGTATAGACCCCGCTGAGCGTGGGATGGCCGAGCTCCTCCTCCTCGATAACGAGTG
>JARRMU010000046.1:0-30994 GCA_037385645.1 Gemmatimonadales bacterium | reverse complement strand
ATAGGGGATGGACTGCACGATCGCGGTGCGTCTCGGGTGGCCTCAGCTTGGCGGGCTACCCGGTAGCTGGAACGCAGAAGGGCGCACGGGGCGTGTGCGCCAGGGGCACGACTTGGACTTGCTAATGGGAGTGAGACCAGGCGGGCTGTGCGTCGTCCGCCGGGTGGTTGGTCAGGTTTACCGCGTTGGAGCCGTCGGCGTTCATGACGTAGATGTCGCGATTGCCGTCCCGGTCGGTGGAAAACGCGATCTTCTTTCCGTCAGGCGACCATGCGGGCCACCAGTCGTCGTCCGGGTGGTTGGTCAGGTTCACCGGGTTGGAGCCGTCCGAATCCATCACGTAGATGTCCCTGGCGTCGAGGTCGGGCCCTCTCGCGAACGCGATCTTTGTTCCATCGGGTGACCAAGCCGGCTGGAGGTCCTCTGCCGGATCGTTCGTCACGTTCACGGGATGGGAGCCATCGGCGTCTATGACGTAGATTTCGAAGTTGCCGTCAATATGCCGCGTGAACGCGATCCTGGTCCCGTCGGGCGACCATGCCGGATCGGTGTCGCTGGCTGGATGGTTCGTCAGGTTCACGGGGTTGGAACCGTCGGCGTCCATCAGCCAGATGTCCCTGCTTGTCCCAACCCCTCGCCCGAACGCGATACTCGTCCCGTCAGGCGACCATGCGGGATTGTCGGCGTCCGCCACATTCAAGGTCCTGACGTTCGAGCTGAAGACGTCCATGACGCTGATCGCGGTACAGAAGGCCCAGCACCAGTCGTCCCTGATGAACACGATCTTCGTGCCATCGGGTGACCAGGAGGGTTCAAATGCGAACGTATCGTCAGACGTGAGACGTACCGGGTTGCCGCCGTTGGCTTCCATGGCCCAGAGAGCGCCGGAGCGCACGAACGCGATGTGCCCGATGGACGCCAGGTCGACGAACTCGCAGGCGACCTCGAAGCTTGCGGAGGCCGTTTCGCCAGCGGACACGGCCACCGTTTGGGGATTGGCGCTGGCAACCCCACAGTTGGAGGTTAAGCCGATCAACTCCAGCTCATGATCGCCCTTCTCCACCTCGGCAAACGTGATCGTTTCGTTCACCCCGATCGATTGCTTCGTGCCGCCATCGACCGTGACGAAGTAGCCGTCCGGGTCGATCGACGATCCTGTCGTGACCGCTGCGACTTGGAGCGAACCGACAAGCGGCTCGTCGTCGCCGACGGGGCCCGTCGTGTTCGATTCCTCACAGCCGCAGACCGCGACTAGGGCGAGCGTTGGCGTCACGAGCCTGACGAAAACCCGGCGACCGTCCATGGCGGCGTTCCTCCCGCTGCGTCTCGGCCCGGCGGACTCGGGATGCCTCCTCGACCGGCTCGCCGTAACCGCATTCCATGAAGTGACTCCATAGCGAAATACGGAAACGAGCTGCGGATCACGCCATCTCGCACTGCACCGCCATGCGACCACGATCAGACTGCATGGTAAGGACGAGGTCAGGTGGATGGAGGGGCGGTTACTGCGGGTTACCCGGAGACACGAGCGTCTTATTACGGCTCGATTCCCACCTTCTGTAACAGATCGTCAAACCGTGGATCGGACCGCAACGGGTCGAAGAACACGTAGTCGGCCAGGTGGACGAGCTGCACATCTCGTTCAAGGTAGGCTCGGTCCAACCACTCGAATGCGCGGTCGTTGTCGCCGAGGGCGCCATAGACCATGGCGACCGACGACGCGCCGACATACTGGCTTTCGGCCCGCTCCTCCAGCTCCCCGACTACCCGCTTGGCCTCCTGCCGGCGACCGTCGAGCGCGAACGCGAACCCGAGAGCCCCGAGGGCCAGCGGGGTCCTACCCGAGCGACCTACGGCCTCCTCGCAGGCAGCGACTGCCTCGCCGTAGAGCCCCTCGCCCGAGAGCGAGAGGCAGAGCAACCAGTGCCCTTGCCAGAAGTCCGTGAAGAATTCGAGGCCCGATCGCGCTTGCTCGATGGCCCCGTCGAAGTCCCGCGCATAGTTGAGCACGACCGCCGGCCTGAATGCGGAGAAGGGGACGAATCGCTCGAGCTCGCTCCCCCGCTTCACGGACTCCAACGCGTCCCCGTATCTTCCCTTGACCGATAAGACCTCCGAAAGGTGCAGATGAGCGGGCGCGTAGCTCGGATTGAGCGCGATGGCCCGACGCAGCGATTCCTCCGCCCCGTCGATCGCCACCGCCTTCTGTGCAAGCGCCCTCACTCGAGGAATGTCGCTGGCCGGCCTTCGAAGTCCGAAGAACACGGCCGAACCGTACGCCTCGGCCAGAGCGGCGTAGGCCGGCGCAAAGCTTGAATCGATCTCGATCGCACGCTGGAAGTACTTCAATGCGAGGCCGAGTCCCTCCCGGCTTCTTCGCTCGAGGTTGAACTGTCCCAGGGTAAACGCATCGTAGGCCTCGGGATCCACCGCGCGCGCCGTGGGCAGGCCTCGCTGCACCTCCGGGGTCGGCGCGATCTGGATCTCGCTGGCGATCGCCCTGGCCACGTCGCCAGCGATCTCGAACACGCGACCCGCACCCCTGTGATAGCTCCCCGCCCAGAGCTGCCGCTCCGGCGAAGCCACGACGAGCTGCGTACTTATCGCGACGCTGTCACCTTCCCGCAGCACCGAGCCCTCGATGAGGGCATCGACGTCCAGCTCGTCCGCGATCTCGGGGATCGACATCTGCGTCTCGCGGTAGCGGAGTGTCGAGGTGCGTGAGATGACGTCAATCGTTCCGATCTTGCCGAGCTCGCCGATCAACGCCTCGTGGACGCCATCGACGAAGGGCTGTTGCCCGGGATCGCCGGTCAGGTTGTCCAGCGGAAGAACCGCCAGGCGCTCGATGGAAGGGCCGGCGGTCCCGGAAGGCTTGGAAAAAAGCCATGTCCCTCCCGCCACGAGGACCAGGCCCAGCAAGACAGCGGGGACCGGACGCCTGATCCACCTCCGAATCCAACCCTTATCTCGGACGATACGTCCACGGGCTCTCGAGGCTGGCGGCGGTTCGAACGCCACCGACGGGGACTCCCCGGCACCGATGGCACGCAAGTCGAGAAGAAGATCCTCGGCGCTCGGGTATCGATCATCAGGCTCCTTGCTCAGGAGCTTTCCGACCACCCGCTCGACGGCCTCGGGCAGCTCGCTCCCTCGCATGGCCGGAGGTTCCGGGTCGGTCTGTAGGATCGACTGGATGAGCGACGAGTGGTCGTCGCCACGGAATGGCCGTTCCCCGTTCAGCATCTCGTACATCACGACGCCCAGCGACCAGAGGTCGCTGCGTACGTCGACCGGAGCGCCGCTCGCCTGCTCTGGGCTCATGTAGGCGACCGTCCCCAGCCGAACGCCTTCGCGCACGTTCGAAGGCTTGACGTCGCGGTGGATGATCCCTCCCGCGTGCGCCGCCGCGAGTCCGGCGGCGATCCGGGTCGCGATGCCGGCCGCCTCGTCCACCGGAAGCGGGCCACGCGCGATGCGGGCGTCGAGCGTTTCCCCCTCGTAGTAGGCGAACGCCATGTAGAGCTGTCCGGCCTCGGTCTCGTCGATCTCGTACAGCGTCGCGATGTTGGGGTGATCGAGCGCGGAGACCGCTCTCGCCTCCGCGGCAAAGCGCTGCTTGGCCTCCGGGCCGACGCCGAGGTAGGGAGGGAGCGCTTTAAGGGCCACGTACCGGCCGAGCCGTGTATCCTCGGCCAGGTATACGACACCCATGCCGCCCCGGCCGATCTCCCGCAGCAGCCGAAACGGTCCGACGAGCCTGTTCTCGGGGAGGACCTCGAAAGGCGTCGCCAGCATCGCACCAAGGGGGCTCGGGGACCGTTCGAAACTCTGCTCGGCCCGCCGATGTGCAACGAGGAGCGATTCGACCTCCGACCGGAGGTCGTCGTCATCGCCGCAGGCCCGTTCCAGGAACGCCGCTCGGTCATCGGGCGGAGTCTCCAGCGCGGCGTCCAGCACGTCGTCGATCTGCCGCCAGCGCTCGGGATCCAGCCCGCTAGGCCTCATGGATCTCCCTGTACAGCCAGGCCTTCGCCTTCTGCCAGGCACGATCGACGGTGCGTGGAGCGATCGCGAGAGCGTCCGAGGTCTCCTCCACGGTCATCCCGCCGAAGAAGCGGCACTCGACGACTTCGCAGAGGCGTTTATCGAAGCGCTCCAGGCGATCCAGCGCTTCATCCAGCGCGATCACCTCCTCCAATCGCTCCCCCGACGTCGGATCGGCATCCCGGAGAGAGATCTTTCGCCAGTCACCGCCTCGCTTTTGACTGCGCTGCTTGCGGGCGTAGTCGATCAGGATGTGACGCATGGCCTTGGCGGCGAGCGCCAGGAAGTGCGCCCGATCCTCAACATCGACCCGCGTCTGGTCGACGAGCTTGACGTACGCCTCGTGAACCAGGGCCGTCGTCCGGAGAGTCTCTCCACCCCCGCGCCGAGTCAGCTCGCGGTGCGCGATCCGGTGAAGCTCGTCGTACACCCGAGGCGTGAGACGGTCGAGCGCCCCGCTGTCGCCCCGTCGAAGGGCTTGCAACAACTGCGTCGTGTCGTCTGTAACCGCCATGGTCCGACGTATGGTATCATCCGGGCGCGATCCCGGATGGCGTGATACACGGCCCTTTGTCGTATTCTAAGATAGAGGCTCCCCGCGGCACACGGCGAAGGCCAGCGGCTTCTCGCCCAGAAGACGTCCCCGACGGAGCACGCCCATGAGGAGGACCGAATGACCGCATCTCTCACCCTTCGCGCCACTTGGATTGGCACCGCCGTGGCTCTGGCCGCGCTGACGGCGACCGCGTGCCAGGACGGGAGTGCCCTGGGCCCCGACGCGCTCCCGGACGCGCAGCGCGTCGAGGCGAAGCAGGTCGCGGCCATGAGCCATGAACCTCAGCCGGTACCGTTCAAGGGGACCCTTGTCACGACGGAGTCGGTTCCCGACCCGATGCCCCCGGCCGGATGCCAGGCGTTCTTGCACACGGGCCAACGAGGAAACTTCACGCACGTCGGACTCATCTCGGGCACCGGCACGACCTGCGCCTTCAACGGACAGCTCGGCGTGAGGGATCCCCCCTTCAATCCGGGGGGTGGCCCGCCGCCGTACTTCGTCACCGACTTCAGCATCGAGCAGACGTACACGGCAGCCAATGGAGACATCCTCGAGATCTCCGGGGTGGGCGTGCTGGTGCAGAGCATGACGGACGGAAGAAGCGGACTCGTAGGCACCGGCCTCATCGAGGGCGGCACAGGCCGCTTTGCCGATGCCACGGGGGAATTCGAAGTGCGCGGCGCCAACGGTGTCGTTCACTATGACGGTTGGATCGCGTACCAGGCGTCAAACCGCAGCGGCGGATAAGGGGCCGCCGAGGGGTTGTTCGGAGGCTACGGGCTTTCCATTCTGCTCCATGGCCAAGAAACCCGTTTCGCTCGAGCCGAAGCCCACCAAGAAGCCCAAGCAGAGAAAGAAGTAATGCTTAGACACGCCCACGTTGGGCGCTCGCGTGTGCCTGGAACATGGCGGTGCTGAGGTACTTCATTCCGGTGTCGCACATCAGCGTGACGACGGTGGCGTCCGGTCCCAGCTGCTCCGCCAGTCTCAAGGCCGCGATCACGTTTCCGCCGGTGGAGGTCCCTGCGAAAAGGCCTTCTTCCCGAGCTAGTCGAAGCGCCATGGCCACGGCTTCTTCCGTCGAGACCCGCTCGATGTGGTCGGCGAGGCCGTCTTGCCATAGCGGCACCACAAACCCCGCCCCCACTCCGTCGATCTTGTGTGCGCCCGTCGGGCCACCGGACAGGACTGGCGACTCGGATGGTTCCACGGCGACGATCCGAATCCGCTCGTTCAGGCGTCGGAGGACTTCCGCGTTGCCCCGCAGGGATCCCGCGGTACCGACACTCTGAACGAAGCCGTCGATTCGTCCGCCCGTCTGGCTCCAGATCTCCTCGGCCATCCGATGGTAGGCGACGATCTGGTCGCGGTTGTTCAACTGGTCGGTCCAGAAGCTGCCGGACTCCTTGGCGACGGCTGCCGCCGCTTCGATCATGTCGCGGGTCAGTGTCTCGGTCATGCGCCCGCCGTCGCTCCGAACGATCTCAAGCTTGGCTCCCAGGATCTCCATGTGATCCAGCTTGTCCTGGGCGAAGGCATCCGAAGTGACGATGTGGAGGGGATAGCCTTTGACCGCACAAACCAAGGCGAGCGACACGCCGGTGCTCCCGCCCGTGTACTCGAGGACCGATCCACCGTCCCCGAGACGGCCGTCCGTCTCCGCCGCCTCGACCATGGCGAGCGCCATCCGGTCCTTCATGCTGCCGGTCGGGTTCTCGCTCTCCAGCTTCAGCAGGATCCGAGAGCCGTTCTCCGGCACGATGTTCCGGAGCGCCAGCATAGGCGTGTTGCCGATCCTGGCCAGGATATCCGGATTCACTCCACTCATCAGGTCTTCCAGCCCGCGTTCATGGACGGCGACTAATCGTCCAGGGGTTCGAAGCTGTACGTGCCTGATTGCGTGTTGAACCGGACGCGGTAGTGCCCAGCTCTGACCGGGATGTTCAGGCCGTTGAACCAGGCGATGCCGGACGGGAACGCATCTTCCAGCGCCACCTGGCCCGGTTCAAATCCCCCACGGGTGGCCACCCACGGAGGCGGCGCACCCCAGTTCATGGTCCACTCGCTCATTCGGTCCCAGGCGCTGCATATCGATGGCCTCGCGTTGATTCCACCCTTGCGGCGTGGCAGACCCGATGATGCCCAGCGTTTCGATGGGCAGGCTGATGACCGGCAGGTAGTCCTCCAGTGCCCAGCGAATCGAGCGAGCGAGGCTTCGTTGCCATGCCAGCACCGTGGTTATGTCTCGGCGGATGCGGATGGCTCGTCGTAGGGCTGTTCTGAACGTCTCGGACTCCACGGCCTGAACGGCTGCCCTGTGATTGATCGGCTCGGAGAGGCACTCGCCATCGCGATGAACGGCCTGCTGGACCGGTGCGACCTGGTTGAGAAGATCGAGCACCTCGGCCCGCTCATCCTCAACCGAGAAACCCTGAAGGGGATCCCCACAGGCGATCACTCCTTTGCTGTACCAATGTTGGTTTCCGAGGTCGCGGAGCTCGGCCTGCATCCGGTCATAGGTCTCATAGCTGTCGACAAGAAGACCGTAGAGGTTGTCGAGAGAGAGCTGGATGTCGTTGACAGGGATGTTCAAGGCGGTGTTCGTCAGCCGTGAATAGCCTCCGAGAGTCAGCGAAGGGTCGTCGGCGTAGAAGACGCCATCGAGTATCTGGAACAACGCCTCCGCTTCCTGTGGGGTCATGTCATTCGGGGACGTGGATGCCGTGTCCCGCAGCGCCAGATTGGCGGCGTATTGCACCTGCTGGTTGTTGATCGCCGCCGAGCCAGTCATCATGCTCTCGTCAAGAATGATGTCGTAGTAAATCTCACCCAGGATCCGGTGGAAGGTCGCCGTGTCCTGTCGTTCCTCTCGCCAGTCGTCCACCCAGAACGACGCGGTGATGCCGATGAAGATGACGAGGATTTCGAGCACCCACGTGCGCCATCGGCGTTTGCGAGTTCCTTCCGGGTTGTTCAATGGGACCTCGTTGGTTGGAGAGACGGGCTGTGCTTCCGGAGCAACAGCAGGTCTGCATGGCAGTACGGTAGCATAATAATGTGCAGACCACACGATTGCGGTCCGTGTTCTGTAAACAGGCCTCCAAGAGTCGCGATGCGCCCGTCCAACGGGCATCGTTACCGAATGACCCACCGATCCTGTCGAGGCTTGTGGAGGGTGATCGCACGCGTGGCGATCGCGATCGCGGCTATCCTCCCGGCAAGCAGGTCGGCCGCCGCCCAGGAGCTGGAGCCGAGGCTGTTCTCGCCCGCGCCCGTCGGACTCAACATTCTGGTGGGCGCCTTCAGCTACTCCTGGGGCAACATCCTGCTCGATCCGGCCATACCTATAGAGGATTTGAGGTCACGCCTCAGCATCATCACGCTGGGCTACGTGCGGACCGTCGACGTGTTCGGAGCCTCGGCCAAGGTCGACGTCGTCGTGCCGCTCGTGACCGGTAGGTGGCGAGGCATGTTGGAAGGCCGGGATTCGTCGCGGACAGTCCGGGGTTTCGGCGATCCGAAGGTCCGCTTTTCCGTGCTGTTCAGCGGCGCGCCGGCGCTAAGCGGCAAGGAGTTCGCCTCCTATCGCCCGAGCACGATCGTCGGCGGCGGCCTCCAGGTCTGGCTTCCGCTCGGCCAGTACGACCCGACGAAGCTGCTTAACCTGGGCAGCCACCGCTGGGTCTTCCGCCCCCAGTTCGGGGTCTCCCAGACGGTGTCCCGATGGGTCCTGGAAGCGATGCTGGCCGGCTGGTTCTATACGGACAACCCGGACTTCGTCAACGGCAACACGCTGGCCCAGCACCCGATCGTCGCGCTTCAGGGTCACGCGAGCTACGCGTTTCGGCGCGGCTTCTGGATGGCGGCCGACCTGGGCTACGGGAGAGGCGGCCGGAGCTCGATCAACGGGCAGGAGACGGAGAGCCTGCTTACATCGTGGCGACTGGGTGTCGTGCTGGCGATACCGATCTCCGACCACGACTCGATCAAGTTCGGTTTCGTGTCGGGCGTCAGAGTAGGGAAAGGCGCGGACTACGACTCGATCCTCGCCGCCTATCAGTACCGCTGGTTGGACGGCCCCTAGCCTCCGTTCAGCTTGTCGTTCTTGGAGTACTTCGTGCCCTTCACGCTTGCCTGGGCAATCAGACCCTTGTCGTTGAGCTGGTAGAACGTCACCCCGTTCGTGAACGACCGTGCCGCAGCGGCCCCGTCCACACCAGCGGCGGCGCCGGCCGTGGAGTCGCCTTCCCAGCCGCCCGCGACGAAGGCATCGAACTTCTCCTTCGTCTCGAAGAGGAACACCGTCTTCAGCTTCTGGATCCCCAGTCCGATGCCCGCACCCACCGAGGCCACCTTCATGTAGGTGCGATTACCGCTCTTCTTATCCACCGCCACGCCCTTTCCGCGGCCGCCCGAGAGCGCGAAGGAGGTCTGTGTGCCCGTGAACACCGCGTACCCGTAAGCCTTGTCATACAGCGCCTTCGAACCGGCGTTCTCGGCAAACAGGCGTTCGAGGGTTTGCTGCGCCATCGTATTAATCTCTTGCCGCTCTTTCTCTTCCTTGCTTTGCCCTTCGTTGTCCTGCGCCCCGACCCAACCAGGAAGGCCAAGCAGCAAGGCGACGGTCAGGGCGGTCTGGATCGTCTTCATCGTCAACTCCGTTGTCCTGTTAGCACGGGCTCGTCTACGCCTGCGTAGACAGTCTGGCCTCCCCACACGTGCGGCCTCAGAAGCCGAACCGCGCCCCGACGTTGATGAACCACTCGTTTCGCTTCACGCTGGGCAGGGGGGGCTCGAAGATATCGCCCAGGCCGAAGTCGTAGCCCGCATCGATAGACACGATACTCAGGTCCACGCCGAGACCGGCCCGGCCGGCCCACAGGGTACTTTTCAGATCCTCTTTCACAATGCCGAAGTCGTTGTCGGTCACGCTCGTCGGGAAGGATGGCACGACGCCGGCGAAGATGCGGAAGGCGGCCGGGCGGCTCTTGATGATCTTGTAGCCGATCGCCACCGGAATGCTGACATCCTGGATGCGCAGCCCGTCCGTCGTCGCGCTCCCGTCCAGGCCGGTCGCGTCCGCACCGGCCGTCGTCCAGAAGAAGCCCGCCTCGACGAAGAAGCGGCTGCCCCCCCTGACCTTGCCGCCCGCCTTGAAGCCGACTCCGGTATCGGAATCGATCAGGTCCCCCGAATAGTTCACGAAAGTCACGCCCACCTGCGGCACGATGAGCTCGACGACCTGCGCGGCCGCCGGGGTGACGAAAGCGATGGTGAACACTGCCAACACTGAATAGAGCCGTACGCTCCTCATATCTATTCCTCGTTTTGAGCGCGATTGGCCTGTCGCGCGGGTCTCACTGCGGGCAGATGGCGCGGATGCCGCGCTCACGCCTGAAGTTGCTTTCCCCTCATCGACGAGCATGGACTCGTCCTCACTCATGACGATGCTCGCTGCCATGCCGACCCGCTGTCGGGAGCTTCTGGATGGCCAGCGTCGGGATCTTCCCGTCGGGCGCAAGGTAAGCGCTCCTAGAGTGGCCGTGGTCGACGCTCGGCTGCCTTGGGCGCCCAGGGATGTGGCATTCAAGGGAGGATGAGTGGGAATGCGTGGCAGACCGGCATCAGCCGGCGGACAGAGGGAAATCACGACCGTGATCCGCAAGAATCTGGGGCTGCTGGCCGTCGGGCTCTCCCTGCTCCCGTCCTGCCAGGCGAGCGAGTTCACCGCCCCGGGCAACGGAGGCGGAGAGCAGATTACGGAGCCTGGCGTCCTCGCGTCCGGGTACGGGATCACCGACGCGATCGCGGTCATCGGCGAGGAGGAGTTCCTCTTCGCCGAGCGAAGCGGGGCGCTCCATCACTACGTCGGCGGCGAAGTGACCGAGCTCCAGGGCATTCCGGCGTCCAGGACCGTCGATGGGGGCCGGTATGGTGGCCTGCTGGACGTCAGCCTTCATCCCGATTTCGCCGACAACCGGCTCGTCTACATAGCCTACGACGACGCGGCCTTCGGACTGGCGGTCGCGCGCTTCGAGTTCCGCGACGACCGAGCCCGCAACTTGGAAGTGATCTACGAGTCGAACGAATTCTCGATCGGCTCGAGAATCGCCTGGGAGGACGCGTCCCACTTCTTCCTGTCGTTCGGCGTGGGAGGCAGCCCCTTACCTGCCCCGGGCCCGCAGGATCTCGGCTCCGACGTAGGAAAGATCCACCGACTCACGGCCGATGGGCAGATCCCGCCTGACAATCCGCTGCTTCCCGGGGCATCCGTACCCTCGACCATCTGGTCGTACGGTCATCGGAACCCCCAGGGGCTCCATTACGATGCCGCCACGCGGACGCTGTACGAGAACGAGCACGGCCCCATGGGGGGCGACGAACTGAACATCATCACTGCGGGAGGGAACTACGGCTGGCCGCTGTTCTCCTACGGGCTCAACTACGACGGAACGCCTGTATCCGACATGACCGAAGAGGAAGCCGCCGCCGTCTCGATCCTTCCGTTCAAGTTCTGGGGTCCGGACTTTCGGGTCGCACCGTCGGGGCTGCTCCTTGTCGAGGACAGCCATTTCCCATCCTGGAACGGCTCCTTCTTGATGGGCGCCCTCAACCCACAGCACCTGCTCCGCTACGACCCGGCCACCGATGAGACGGAGATCGTGGTCGCCGGAGTCGGGCGGGTTCGCGATGTGGCACAGCTTCCGAGCGGCAAACTGCTGATCTCCGTGGATGCCGGGAGCCCTAATGCGTCCAATTCGGGGCGTATCATCCAGCTGCCGCCCGGGGGAGGCCTTCCCTGAGCGGACTCCGCTGATCGTCTTGCGCTCACAGCCAGATGCGGCCCCCCGCTGAGTGCTCCGTAGCCGAAGTAGTCGCTACTAGCTAGGCGTCAACCAGCTCGAGCGTAGACGGCTCGAAGATCTCCTCGATCTTCAGTTGGCGACGGGCAAGCCCTTGCGTGGCCCCCATGAGATCCTCCGTAGCATCCATCGGGCTGTCCGCGGCGCGCGATCGGCCCGCGCTTCGCCTGCGAGCGAGGGATGCGTCAGCAGCGCCAAGGAAGCACTTCCTATATCGTTCTCGGTACGCGCCTTCTCGGGCACCCGATCGTCGGTGGCTCCAGGTTTCGAACGAGGGATTCAGTCATGATCCGAGCTCTTCAGCTTGATCGTCAGCGGCATCGGATGCGGCGAAGTATGATCCTGGCCCTTCCGCTCGTCGCAGCCGCGCTGGCCGCGACCGCCTTGCCTCTCGTCGCTCAGAAAACCGACACGCTCGTCGTGCGAAACGGCGACGTGATGACGGGGGAGTTCGAGGAGCTTCAGCGCGGGAAGGTCGAGTACGACACGGACGCGGCCGGCACGATCTACGTCAAGTGGACCCGCGTTCTGACCGCGAAGACGAACAAGCGGTTCGAGATCGATCTGGAGGACGGGTCCAAGTACTTCGGCGGCCTGACACAGGGCGACAAGCCGAACGAGGTGAAGATCGTCGCCGATCGGGATACCCTCGTCGTCGCTACACAGTCGATCGTGCGGATGGAACGGATCAAAAAGACTTTCTGGCGCCGATTGGACGGCAGCATCGACCTGGGAGTCTCCTATACACAGCAGAGTAACCAGACGAACTTCAACTTCAGCTCGGACGTCACCTACAAGAAGGGTCTGGACAACGTTCAGTTCAACCTGTCGACGTCCCACAGCCGGCAGGATGGCACCGACAACATCTCGAGCTTCAGCATGCTCTTCGGGTACCAGCGCGAGTTCGGCAAGCGCTGGTTCTATGGCGGGCTTGCGTCGGGGGAACAAAACTCCCAGCTCGACCTCGAGCTTCGGGGCAGTGGAGGCGCGGTCGCCGGACGGTACCTCGTGCAGTCCAACAAGGTCGACCTTACCGTGGCAGCCGGGCTGACATACGCGCGTGAGCGGTTCACCGACCAGGACGCCGACAACGCTCTCCAGGGGCTCCTCCTGACGGACTTCCAGTTCTTCAGCTGGGGGACGCTGGACACCGATCTATCGAGCCAGCTGGCAATCATCCCCGTGCTCAACCAATCCGGGCGCTGGCGGATCGGCTTCGATCTCAGCCTGAGCCGGGAGCTCGTGAGCAACTTCTACCTGAGCGTGGGGGTGAGCGAGCAGTTCGACAGCCAGCCACCCACGGTGGACTCGGAGAAGAACGACTTCAGCGTCAACACCTCGTTCGGCTGGTCCTTCTAACGCTGGGGCCGAGGCTTCGAGCAGCTTCGAAACGACGAGACCGGCCTCAGCACCGGCTCGGACTTCTGGACCGAGGGGACTTCCGCGACGCGTACGTGAGATGATATGATGATGGGTGCGGATAACCCGGACGGTTCCGGTCCATCCCTGCCCCTCACACCCTAGAGCGCCACCTGTACGACGGGAGGGAATTCGTTTCATGAACGGTAGGAAGCGGCCCACCATCGAGTGGACGATCGAAGCCCTTGGTCTCTGTGCGGTGTTGCTGGTGGCGGGACGTCCCGGCATAGCACAAGAACCGGACCAACAGCCACCAGCGCAGGAGCCGACCGCGTCGGAGGCGCCAGCACAGCAGCCGCCGGCGCAGGAGCCGACACCCCAGCAGCGCATCGCCGCCCTCAAGGCCAACCTGGCCGCCAGCCAGAGCGCGCTCAAGAATTACGAATGGATCGAAACCACGACAGTCAGCGTCAAGGGCAAGGAGAAGTCGCGGACCGAGGACCAGTGCTACTACGACGTGACCGGGACCCTGCAGAAGGTGCCGGTCTCGCAATCGACGGCGCCTCAAAGGAGGCCGCGCGGCCCGTTCGGGAGGGCCCCGCTCCGCAGCGAGATCGCCGAGTCTAAGAAGGAGGGGATGGAGGACTACATGAAGTCGGCGGTGGCCCTCATGCAGTCGTACGTGCCGCCGGATCCCTCAAAGCTCCAGGCGCTCCAGCAGGCGGGCCAGATGACGATCCAGCCGCTCGAGCCCGGCAAGACCTTGAGGCTGACCTTCAGCGGGTATGAGAAGCCGGGTGACAGCTTTGCAGTGGACGTGGACCTGACGAGCAATCAGATCCTCAACGTCGGGATCGCGAGCTACCTCGACTCGCAGAACGACCCGGTGACCATGCAGGTCAAATTCGGCATGCTCCCCGGGAACATATCCTACGCGTCCGACATCACCCTGGACGCGCAGGCGAAGAACATGACCGTGACGGCACAGAACACGGGCTACCGGTCGACGGGTTCCTGACGGGCAGCAGGAGGGCGAGCCGAAGGCGAGCGACGCGCGACCGTCGGGCCCTCCCCGCTCGCCGCGGCGGTCTTGACGGGTGGGTCTGCTGAGAGGAATCATCCGGGATCACGTACCGGGCGATCCCTCCGCCCGAAAAGACGCGGGATCTTGAGCCTCATCATGGCAAACCTCCAGCACCGCCGCGCCCTGAAGCGACTACGGGAGGAATCCCCCGACCTCCCACGCTCTGCAGCGGGCTCGATGGCCGTCCTGATCATGGGTCGTCGAAGGCCGAGTCGCGTTCCAAACCATCGAGGAGCATGAGCATGAAGTACATGATCAGCTGGTTCGAACGCCCGCAGGGATCGCCTATGGAGTACGAGAACGCCCAGAAGCGGATACTGGAGGTGTTTCGGCAGTGGGAGGCGCCGGACAACTTCAAGATCGAGCTGTTCGTCGTCCGGGTCGGCGAGTGGGGCGGACACGTGCTGGTGGACTGCGACGACCCGCTGGAAGTTCACAAGTTCTGCTCGACCTACCCATCCTTCGTATTCAAGGCACACCCCGTGATTCCCGTCGAGGACGCCGTCCGGGTGGAGCTGGAGGCGATCGACTGGCGCGACGGACTGAGCAGCGACTGTCCGAGGCCCCGGAGACTCCTCCGGCCAGCTGCCGGGCTAGAACGGGAACACGATCGGTGCGAGGAATATGGTGATCGCTCCCACCAGCACCGTGAGCGGCAGGCCGAGCCAGAGGAAATCCGAGGCTTTGTATCCTCCCGGTCCGTAGACCATGAGGTTGGTCTGGTATGCGGCCGGCGTAATCGTCGCGCCGACCATGCCCGTCATGAGGGTGATCGCGAACGGCATGAAGCTCACGCCGAGCGAGCCAGCCAGTGACAGGGCGATCGGGAACATGATTGCCCATGATCGCGTGTCCCACGAAGACGGCGGCGAGGGCGATGTAGGGATCCCTGGCGCCGATCGACTCCAAGGCGCCGGCGATCGCATCGGCCAGGCCGCTGTGGCTCACCGCCGCCGCGACGCCGATGGCGGCAGCCAGGACGACGAGCGTCGCGAAGTCCACGCTGCGGGCGGCGGCCCGCATGCTCATGCAGCCGGTGAGCAGCATGGCCCCCGCCGCCAGCAATCCCGCGTTCAGCATGCTCATCCATCCGAGGGTGACGACCGTCACCATCGCCGCGACGATCACGGACGCGGTGACCGCCCGATGCCAACGCCGAATCCGGTATCGGGAAGCACGTCGATGTCGGCCACGACAGCCGCCACGTCTCCGTCGAGAAGCTGCGCGTCGGAGGCTAGCTCGACCGGCCGTCCGTCCGCCCGCCACAGGCCGCGCAGCTCCAAGCTCGGCGGCTCCAGCAGGCCTGCCTCCTCGAGCGTCTGCCCGACGAGCGGGGATGCCTTCGTGATCACGAACTCGGCCCCATACCTGCGCCGCGCGTCTCGGGCCTCCTCGACCGCAGGACTTCGGTCCGGCAGGACCCACTTGCCCACGATGATGATGAAGACGATCCCGACCACGGCGGCCGGTACGGCGACCCACGCGGGATCGAACATCTGGAGCTCGCGCATGGAGGGTCCGCCCGAGACAGCGCGGGCCAGCTGCTCGAGCACCAAGCCCCCGATGATCAGGTTGACGGACGTTCCTATCAGCGTGGTCGTGCCACCGAGGATGGAAGCGTAGCTGAGGGGAATGAAGAGCTTCGAGGCGGCCAAACCTCTGGACCGGCAGACATCCCGAATGACGGGGATCATCATCGCGACGAGTGGCGTGTTATTGAGGAAGGCACTTCCGAGCGCCACGGGCGGCAGGACCCGCAGCTGCACCTGCCGCTCGGTCTTCGGGCGGCCTATGAGCCATCCACCGATCAGGGTCATCGCGCCGGTCGAGTACATGCCCGCCGCCACCATGTAGAGCGCACCGACCGTCAGGACGCCTTCGTTCGCGAAGCCGGCCAGGCTGGCACTTACCGGGGCGAGGTCCAGCGTGATGCTCGCGGTGAGCGCGCCCACGAACACCGCGGCAGGAGGCAGCGTCGTGCCCATCAGAAGAGCCAGGACGATGATGAGGAGGCCGAGGGTCATCCAGGCGTCGAGTGGCATGTCCGTCCTCACGCAGGAGTTGGAGCGAACTCGTCAGACAGCATGCGGACTGGGATGGCTGAGCAACAGGGCGCGCACTCGTTCGCCCCTGGGGTCGCGGACCGGTCTGTCCCCTTGCACGACATTCTGCTCCGCGTCACACTGCTGCACAGCGGGTCATGGCCGTCAAAGACCCTGCCGCAACCCCACGTCCGCCAGGATTATCGGATGACCGATTCCCTCCAATGACGGACCGCGTTTCGTTCCGTCGCAACATCGGGCTCTTCGGGGCGGTCATGATCGGCATCGGGGCCATGATGGGGCCCGGTATCTTCGCCTTGCCCGGCGAGGTGGCCCGCATGGTCGGGCCTCTGGGCATCCTCGTCTACCTGGCGATGGGCCTTCTGACGGTCTTCACCGCGCTCAACTACTCGGAGCTGGGTGCCGCCATCCCGCTGGCGGGCGGAGGCTACTCGTTCACCAGCCGCACGCTCCCCAAGCCGCTGGCGTTCTTCACGGGCTGGTTCTTCTGGATCGGCAACACCCTCGCGTGCGCCATGTACGCGCTCATCTTCGCTCTCACCATCCGAGGCTACTTCTGGCCGGAAGCGAGCATCCCTCTACTGGCGGTGGCCACGACGCTCGTATTCGGGGCCATCAACGTCTGGGGGATGTCCGAGGCGATCAAGGTCATCACGGTGATGAACCTGCTGGAGCTCGCGGTTCTGATCCTGATTGCCGTCCTCGGCATGGCCCACATCGAAGCCCCAAACCTCGAACCGCTGGCTCCGCTCGGTTGGGGACCATTCGTGCCGGCCATGGCGCTCATTTACATCTCGTTCGTGGGCTTCGAGCTGATCACGGTCGCCTCGGAAGAGATCATAGCTCCGGGCAAGACGATCCCCCGGGCGATCCTCATCACTCTCTTCGTGGCCACTGCGATATACGTGCTCGTCGTCTGGGTGATGATGGGTACCATCCCTCGGTCCGAGTTGGCCGAGACCGATGTCCCGTTCATCCTCATGGCGGAGCGGATCGCCGGTGGCTGGGGGACTTGGGTGGCCATCGTGGCCACGGTGATGGCGAGTCTCTCGGCTTTCAGCGTTACGCTCGGCGCTGGTGCCCGAGTTCTCTACGCGCTGGGGCGCGACGGACACTTCCCGCCCTATCTCGCTCGGCTGCACCCGCGGTTCCAGACTCCCCACGTCGCGCTGCTCGTCTGCGCCGCCGTCGTGATCCTCTTCAGCTCTTCCGGCATCGTCCGGTTCGTCGCGTCGCTCAGTGACTTCGGGTACCTGATGGGGCTCGGCGTCGTGAACTACGCGGTCATCGCGTTGCAGGCGCGGATGCCGAACCTTCGCCGCCCGTTCCGGGTCGCGCTCTACCCCGCGGTGCCGATTCTTGGCCTCCTCTCGTGCTGGCTGTTCGTCCCCGCGCTGGAGCTCCGGAGCTTCTTTCTGGGTGGGGGGCTCACTCTCATCGGTGGTGGCATCTACCTGACCCGACCGGCGAACCGCGCCGAACTGGGAAGGCTGCCCGGGGTGTGGGCCAGGTACAGGTTGATCATCAAAGCAAGGCGGAGAAAACGAATGCGAGTCCTTATTTTGGGTGGAGGCAACCAGGGATGGAACATCGCGGACCGGCTTCTGGCGAAGGATGAGTTCCGGTTGCTCTTCAGGTCGGCCGAACACCAAGTGACCTTCGTCGAGGAAGACGAAGCGCGTTGTGCCGAGATCGAGCAACGGTTCGCCGTACCTATCTACCAAGGCGACGGGACGAAGAGAGAGGTGCTGGAACAGGTCGGAGCCGAGAACGTCGACGTGACGATCGCGGCGTACGAAGAGAAAGGTCGCAACGTGATCGCAGCGCTTCAGGCCAAGCGCCTCGGAATGGGGCGGGTGATGGCGATCGTCCACGATCCCGAGTACTATCCGCTTCTCTCCGAACACGGTGTCATCGCCATCAGCGCTCCGTGGGCCACGGCCGCCATGGTCGAGAACTACCTGGACCGGCCCGGCGTAGCCGAGCTGTTCGAAATCGGGAGCGGCGCCGGGAGTCTGATCAGCGTGGCCATTCCGGAAGCGGCCGAAGTGAACGGCAAGCTGATCAGAGACCTCCGCCTTCCGGAGGAGTGCGTCGTGGCTGCGGTGATCCGAGAACAGGAGTTCATAGTTCCCCACGGGAGCACAGCCATCGAGAGCGGCGACTACGTCGTTCTAGTCGGCACGGCCGTTGCCATCAAGGAAGCCAACGACATCTTCGTGCGTAAGGCCTGACATCCCGACAATCCCGGTGTCGGCGTGACTCTCGCTCATTCGTTCCGGGGCGATCGCGGGCGCCTCCTGCGCCT
Source organism: Gemmatimonadales bacterium (assembly GCA_037385645.1). Taxonomy (GTDB): domain Bacteria; phylum Gemmatimonadota; class Gemmatimonadetes; order Palauibacterales; family Palauibacteraceae. The sequence goes on along the minus strand of JARRMU010000046.1, from coordinate 12,714 downwards.
CCGCGCACGATGCTCGCGAGACTGTGCATACTTTCTCTACCGATACGAGTGTTTTGCACATCCTTCCAGACCTCGCGCGCCGATCTCTCTTGCCTTAACACCATGTAATACTGCGTCTTACGATGTGCAGACCGCAGCGTGACACGAAGGTTCATTCCGTGCATGCGTCTCGAGCGGAGCTGGCGCACCGGTCTGAGCCGGGGCTGCCGTGCGCAAGGTCGGTCTTTGCAGCAAGGCGGAGCTATGCAGTACCGCGGAAAAGTCGCCCTCGCCGCGACACTCGGTGTTCTTCTTACTTCGTGTTCGGACTCCTATCTGCCGACGGGGCCATCAGACGCCTCACGAGCCAGGCCGAGCGTGGGCTCGCTCGAGGTCCTCGAGGCCGACGCGCTGCCCTGCGAAGGAGGCGAATCCCTCCTGCTGATTCAAGAAATCGTACCTTGGGAGCTAGACACCGATCTCGCTCTCGGAGCAAACGTGGCGGAGCTGATCGCGTCAGGCGTCGGCTTCTGCATGGCTGGCTCCGAGTCGGTCACAGCCATGGATCTGAGCCGCTTCTCCACCATCGTGATCGCGGCGGCGCAAAACCAGGCCTTCTACGACAACATCTTCGCCTCCGGCAGTGTACACCCCGCGCTCACCGCCTTCGTCGACGGAGGCGGCGTCCTCGTGGCCAACCTCGCCGATGTTGCCGGGGGCCCGGCCGGCGGAGGGAACTGGGAGGGAGAGGCGTTTGTCGGAGGCCTCCGGCGAGTCAATGCCTTCCACAATCAGAACGCGATCGCCGACGGATCTCATCAAGTCATCGTCGGTCCTTCGGAGTGTCCGAGCCTCAACTGCGGCGAGATCCAGGACATCCAGGTCCGCCGGGATCTGGACAACTGGCTGTTCTCGTCCCACGGCTACTTCACCGATCTTCCCCCGGGCACATCCGTTCTCCTCACCCAGCCCGCTCCCGATCCTCGGAACCCGCCCGAGCCTATCATGGTCGAGTATCCCTTCGGCGGGGGACGAGTAATCGCGAGCATGGTCACGGCGGAGCGGCGGTATTCCTGGACCCTGAGTGTCCGCAATCTCAAGCTGCTGGCCAACGAGCTTGCATACGCGATCTCCGTTTCGACGCCGGTCGAAGATCCTCCCGCGACCGCAAGCGAGCAGATCGCTGCCATGACCACCGAGCTCGAGGGGCTCGTCGAGGCGGGGATGCTCGACTTCGGCACCGCCAACAGTTTGAGGCGCAAACTGATGGCAGCGGCGCGGAGCCTGGAGGCTGGTCGCATGCGGACGGCGGCCAATCAGATCCGAGCCTTCATGCTCGAGGTCGAGGCTCTGATGCGCTCCGGTGGATTGGACCTGGAAGAGGGCCAGCGGTTGCTCGAGGGCGCTGACGCCTTACTGGCCACCCTGAGTGCGGACACTGGTACCACTGAAGGCGAATGACGCTGCTATCGCAGGCGTTGCCAGCCAGCCGCGTGCTCCGGCAGGGAACGTGGGTCTCCGGCGGTTGAGGGAAGTCTAGGCTCAAGCGTCCGAACTGACATCCGCCGCTGACGCGGCAGCGCTCGTCAACCCAAACTCATCGTGGAGAACAGAGTAGGCGACGTCTACCATGTCACGTACCGTGACGCCACGGAGCGCCCTCTTCATCATACGGTACCTCACATATCCTACGGCTCCCACAATCCCCGAGACCACGACGCCGACCACACCGGCCGCCTGGAGAAGGATGTGTCCGGCAAGCGCGATCAGCGCGTAGCCGGTCGCCAGCAACCCGATGCTGGTCGTGACGTACGACAGCGCTGTTCGCTCATTGGCCATCAAAGTCCGGGCGAGGGCCATTCGCTCAGGGCGCGACATGCCACGGACAAGGTCGAGGGTCGTCTTGGCTGAGTGCTCTTCGGCGGTCATGGCGATGACCTTCGTTGCGGGTGAGTTGGTCGTCGGCTCGACACCAGCTTAGCTGCTCCTGCAAGCGAGAGCAGCAGGATATTAAGGTGTGGACCGCACCTTCGCGGTCCTTCTCAGGCGGCCTCTGCCCCTTCCACCTACGGTGTTGGCCGAGCGCGTCGATCCTAGAGGCGAGATGGCGTGCTGCCAAGACCTGCCCTGACCCGAGCCGCACACCGACCGACAGGCTGTTGAGAAACCGCACATTCGGGAGCATGTTTTTCTAGGCTAGAAGGGAGTAACCGCCCGTAAGAGGGAGGCATGCACTCCTTTGCGTGACACCTCATCGCGCTCGCGTCCACCCCCCACGCTCGAGGACGGCAACATGAGAGGCCTGCTTCGACGACACGTCCCCCGGCCCACGATCCTGATCCTGGCGGCACTCGCCGCCTGCGCCGCCCCCGCGCTGGCCCAGAAGACCGACATCGTGATCCTGAACAACGGTGACCGCATCACCGGCGAGATCAAGGGTCTCTCCCTGGGCCAGCTGAAGTACAGCACGGACGCCGCCAGCACCATCTATCTCGAGTGGCCCAAGCTTCGGTCCGTCAAGAGCAACAAGACCTTCGAGATCGAGCTGGAAGATGGGCGAAAGCTCGTAGGGTCCGTGCAGCCGGCAACGACGCCCGACAGCCTGGCGCTACTCACGGACGGGGACTCGGTCCAGGTGGCCCTGCTCTCGGTCGTGGCACTCGACCGGATCAAGGACACCTTCTGGAAGCGACTGGACGGCGACGTGAACGTGGGGGCCGACTACACGCAGGCCAACAACAAGATCGACCTCAGCCTGAGCGCGAACGTCAAGTATGTCGTGGCTCGCCATAAGTACACGCTGAACCTGGCCACGAGCTTCAGCCGGCAGGACAGCACCTCCAACATCAGCAGCCTGGACGCTGTGTTCGCGTACGAACGGCAGTTCGGTGACCGGTGGTTTTACACGGGCCTGCTCACGGCACAACAGAGCTCGCAGCTGAGCCTCGACATCCGCGGGACCGTCGGCGCCGGCGTGGGGCGTTACTTCGTGCAATCCAACAAAGTGAATTTCGGTCTCTGGGGTGGGTTCGGGTACAGCCGGGAACGTTTCACAAATCAGCCGGACGCCGACGACGCGCCGATCGGAATCCTCGCCACGAACTTCGAGTACTTCACGTTCGGCAATCTTACCACGAACCTCGGCTCCCGCCTGAGCGTCGCGCCGGTGCTGACCGATGAGCGCGTGCGCTTCAACTTCATGACTCAGTACAAGAGGGAGGTGGTCAACAACCTCTACTTGACCCTGAGTCTTACCGAGGCATTTGACAGCAAGCCTCCACCGACGGCAAACAAGAACGACCTCAGCGTCACGACGTCGATCGGCTGGTCGTTCTGACGGCATCGGCGTGCACGATGGCAGCTTGCCTGTCACGCCATGTTGTGTGTCAGATCCTCCACAGTCAGATCGTTAGCGTGAAGCCACCGTCGGGCGTCACTGTTGAGCCCGTGATGTAGCTTGCTTCGTCGGAGCAGAGGAAGACGATCGATCTGGCGATCTCCTCGGGACGACCTGCGCGTTGCATGTGAACCTTCTGCTGTAGGACTTCGTCGTAGATCTGGTCGCCGATGAGGCCCCTCATCCGGCGATGCATGGGCGTATCGATGATGCCGGGGCAGACGATGTTGACCCTGATCCCCTGGGCCGCCAGCTCGGCCGACACACTGGTCGTCAGCCCGATTTGGCCGTGCTTCGAGGCGACGTATGCGGAGCCGGTGGGGAACCCGAGAAAGGAATTGATGGAACCCACGTTGACGATCGCCCCACCGCTTCCCCGCTCGAGCATTGCCCGAGCTTCGTGCTGCATGCAGAGAAACGTCCCTTTCAAGTTGGTGCCGAGAACTCTGTCCCACTCTTCCTCAGGCAGGTCCGTGATCCCGTATAACTGTCCTTCGATTCCGGCGTTGTTCACCGCATAATCGAGCCGGCCAAAAGTGTCGAGGGTGTGACCGACCATGTGCTCCACATCCCTCGAGAGGGAGACGTCCGTCTGAAGGAAGGTCGCCTCACCTCCTTGGGCCTCGATCCCAGCTGCAAGCGCAGCCAGCTCCTCCTCGCGGCGGGCGGCCAGTGATACTTTGGCGCCGTGGGCCGCGAACGCTTCGGCCGTTGCGCGCCCGATCCCGCTGCTCGCGCCGGTAATCAGCGCGACCTTACCGCTCATGTCGGGCATCTGTGCCTCCTGAGATCCTATGGTCCCTGTTCTTCGCTGTGGTGAAAAGGTAGCGTGACAGCTCGCTTCGATATGGCTTCGACCTTACGCCCAGGAGATCTTCGCATGAGGAGAAGAATCGCGCTCGCGGCGGTGGCTATGCTGCTCACCGCGCCCAGCCTGCACGCCCAAGAGCAAATCGTCGATGCGTTCGTCGCGGCATTCAACGCGGCCGATGTGGACGGCCTCGTGAAACTGCATGCACCGGACGCTGTTCGGCTACCGCCCAATCAGCCTCCCGTCAGAGGTCATGAGGCTCTCCGTGATCACTTTCGCGAGCAGCTCACCAAGTATGCGTTCGTTGAACTGGCTGCGCAGCAGAGCGGGCAGTACGTGGCCGAGGCGTTCGCCGTGTCGTGGGGCACATACTAGCTGAGCGTGATTCCCGAGAGGGGGGCCGACGAGTTGGTGGAGACCGGCCACTGGATGTCCATCTCCTCGCAGCAGGAGGAAAGCGACGCATGGCTTATCGAGAGGACCATCTGGAATTCGGACAAACCACCACCGGGCGGATGAGCACCTGAAGGTAGATTCTTGACAGACAGCCAGGCATCACTGCTGACGGTTCTGGCTCTGGCCGTCGTGCACATTTTCGCGGGCACCACCGCGGCACTTCACCTCCGCTGGCAACCGCGGGCGCTCTCGGCCGGGGCCGGGATCGCCGTCGCCTACGTGTTCCTCGAACTGATGCCTGCTCTGGCGGAGCGGCAGGACCTCGTCGACGCGCGCGGTCTTCTGCCGCAGCTGGAATCACACGTATATACCCTCGCCCTTCTCGGTCTGACCGTGGCCTTCTGGGTGGAGACGGCCTCGCGCGGCTCCCGGCGCCGCCACCGAGAGGCGGGTGAGCCGGATCGGACCGGGAGCCCGACGTACTGGCTCAGCATCGTCTCCTTCGTCGTCATGAACGCGGCGATCGGGTACGCCGTCGCCAGCCCCGGCGACGAGGCTGTGGAGCCCTTGTGGATGTTCGCCCTCGCGATGGGTCTGCACTTCCTCGCCAACGATCACTCGCTGATCGAGCACCATGGCCAGCGCTACCGGCGCACGGGACGCTGGCTGCTCGTCACAGGGCTGCTGGCCGGCTGGACGGTGGGGATCGTGCCCGGACTGGAGATCCAGGCCGAGGCGCTGGCTCTCGTGCTTGCCTACATCGCGGGCGGAACGATCATGAACGTCGTTCGCCACGAGCTTCCCGACACCGACCGATCTGCCGATGTCGCCGCCTTCGCCGTCGGCGCGGCGGCCTACGGGACGCTTCTGCTATCTCTCGGGCCGGTGAGCTAGCGATCGATCACCGGAACGCTCAGCCCCAGGAGAAGACGGCGGGCTCGGCAGCGCTCTTCGATAGCATGATGACCGCCCGCGAGCCATCCGTGAAGTACGGATCTCCCGTCAGGTTTCTCCTCGGGGACGTGGCCGGCGCCGCGTCGACCCCACCGACGTATCCGGCCAGCGACACATATCCGCCCGTAACAAGGCCGTCGATGACGTAATCCCGAGCCTCGTCGACATCCGGATCGATCCTGTGAGTCGTGAGGTTCCAGGTTCTCGGCGTGAAGCGGACCCCGATGTCGCGGCTGACCTGTCCTATCCAGACTGGTTGATCCCTGAACAAGAGAGGCGTGAGCCAAAGCCGCAGGTGAATGCGTTCGTTGATGGTCGCGCGCGCCTTTTGAAGGGCGATATCCTGCATTCGTCCCGCGTAGTACAGGGGACTGACGGGCGAGTACCGATACTCGGCATCGAACAAGAAGGCCCTGGCCATCTTGAGACTGGTTTCCAGGGTGATCGCTTCGACCTCGTCCCACCGAGCCCCGAAGCCTCTTTGCAGCAGCTTGCGATCGCCGACGATGACGAGGTTGAGCGGGTCGCCCTCGGCGTCTCCCGCCTTGTTCGTCGTGCACCGTGGCTGACTCTCGAGCCAGGAGCGCAGCTTCGCCTCGTCCACCTCGTCCCGCCGGTCCGCGGCGATCTCCTCGGGCGCCGAATGCACGGTGAGGCCCGGCACCGTTAGCTCGAAGCCGAACCCGCAGACCTCCTGGCCGCTTACGATCTTCAGGTTGAGGCTCTTCGTTCCCTCATCGACGGTGGTGAACACGAATCCGGACCTCTCACCCTCCGGGAGGATCGGCCCACTTGAGAAGCCGTGCTCCTTGAAGACCGCGTTCATCCGGCGGTTTGCAGAGCGGGCGCTGAAGAACTTGAAGGGCACCACCGGCAGCAGCGGGAGAAACATCCAGGCGAGCAGCCCGAAGCTCAGGAGGCGCTTTCCGAGCGCGAAGTGGTTGATGTAGGCGGCTTCCAGGGGCGTGTAGTAGAGGGGGTCGACGCTGTACAGCTCCAACCGTGCCAGCCCGTCGGTCCGGTTGACGACGCGAATCCAGACGGGCTGGATTCCCTTCCGCGCCAATCGGACGCCAAAGAACCGCCTCGCCTCCGGGTCGCTCAGCGCCACCGCGGTGACTTCCAGAGCGTCGGTCTTCTTGGTCTGCGCGCGGTCGAGAAACGGACGCTGCTCAGGAAACGGGCTGTATACGACGGTGAGCAGCCGCTTGGCAGCGACGGTCAGCTTCGACATGGGAGGGAGATCAGCTTGCGTCCACGATCAGCTCGCCCCGGCGGACGCGGCTACCGTATCGGCCGGGCTCCAGCCTCCGCCCAGCGCTTTGTACACGTTGACCAGGTCGGTCGACACCCGACCCTCGCTGGCAGCGAACGCGTCTTGAAGCTGAAACAGCGACCGCTGCATGTCCAGCACGTTCTGGAAGTCGGTGAGCCCCGTCTCGTATTGGACCAAAACGAGATCCACGGCCCGTTGGTACGCCCTCACCGCGCTTGCCAGGCGGGCGCTGCGGTCCCTCTCGCGGGCCAGCGACACGAGCGCGTCTCGAACCTCGGCGAGAGCCAGGAGCACGGTCTCGCGGTAGCTGGCCGTAGCTCGCTGTACTCCCGCATCCTCGAGCTGCACGCGGCTGCGCCTCGCTCCCCCGTCGATGGCGGTCCAGGCGAGCGGCACCTTGACCTCCCAGGCCTCGTTCCCGCTGTCGAAAAGGTCGCCCAGATCACGCGCGAAAAAGCCGAAGCGTCCCTCGATAGCCAGCAGTGGGTAGAGTTCCGCCTCCGCCACTCCGACTCGAGCGGTCTGTGCCGCAAGCTTGCTCTCCGCCGCCCGGATGTCGGGCCGCTGACGCACCAGATCCGCCGGGAGGCCGACGGCCACGGTATCCTCCGCTCGAGGAATCGGGCGGGCCGTGTACAGCTGCTGATCGACGGCGCCGGGCTCCACGCCCAGCAGCACCGCCAGACGATCGATGCCGAGCGCTACTGCTGCTTCAAGGGGCGGGATCTGGGCTTCCGTATCGGCCAGGTTCGCCTCGGCCTGTGCGACGTCCAGCTCGGAGGAAAGGCCGGACTCGAAGCGGTCCCGGGTCAGAGCCAGGCTGCGGCGCTGCGTCTCGGCGTTCTCTCGGGCTAAAGCGATCCGTTGCTGGAAAGTCCGAACGTCGACGTAGACGAGGGCGACCTCCGCCAGGAGCGTCACGAGCACATACCGGTAATCCTCGATGCTCGCTCTGTAGGAGGCGCCCGCCGCCTCGATCGAGCGGCTGACCCGCCCGAACAGGTCGACCTCCCAGGCAGCATCGACGCCCACGGTCCAGAGCGCTTCAGCTTCGAAACCCCCATCGGGCGCGATCTGCGAGAGCGGCCCGCCGTCTGGCAGCTTGCTGGCCCCTCCGCTCGCGCCGACCTGGAGGATCGGCCAGCGCTGCGATCGCGCGAAGGCGAGGCGTGCCCGGGATTGGCGAACCCGTGCTACCGCCTGAGCGAGCCGCAGGTTGGCGATCCGCGCATCGCGGATCAGCCGGTTGAGGGTCGTATCCTCGAACACCATCCACCAACTCTCGAGATCCTCCGCCGTGCCCGCCGGAGCGACGAACGGCTCCGGCTGGCGGGTCGGCCAATCCGCCGGCGCAGCCGGAGGAGGCGGCGGCTTGTAGTCGGGTCCGGTCCTGCAGCCGCCGAGCGCCAGAATCCCGAGCGCGGTCAGCACGAGGACCGGTCTGTTCAGGTCAGGGCCTGTCATTCGGTCCTATCGGAAGGGGTTGTAGAGGATGTCGAGGTAGCTGTCCACCCGGATCTCGAGCTGGCGCAGGAAGACGAGGATGTCGGCCGCCGTCGCCGTGAAGATGACAGCGGTGCCGCGGGCGCCGTAGCGAAGCGGGCGATCCGGATCGGGATTGTCCAGGCGAAGCCGCACCGCGAAATCGAGCGCCAACCCGTACTCACGCATGCGCGGGATGCGGCCGGAGGGCGGATACTGGGCCTCACCGCTCGCCCAGGTGACACTCTCGACGGTGGCGTTCATAACATGTCCCGGGTACATGGCGAACGCGATCTCCGCCTTGTCCCCCTCCCGAACGCGCTGGGAGCCCCTCTGGTCGATCGGCGCGATCAACCAGTAGTAATCCGAGCTCACGAAGGCCATCACCGGTGTCTTGAGCCGGACGAACGTGCCGGGGTGGAGCATGAGGTTGACGACGTAGCCGTCGGACGGCGCGTAGACCGTCCGATGCCTCAGGTTGTACTCGGCTTCCTCCAGCATGGCCACGACCTCGGCCACGCTCGTGTGCTGCCCGCCGACCAGGGAGTTGAGGGCGAGGTCTGCGTCGGCCAGCTCGGCGACCGCAGCCTCACGCTCGGCCTGCAGGGCGAGCACGCGCTGTCGGTACTGGTCCACCTGCAGCTGCGGGGCGGCGTTCCTGGCGGCCGCATCCTCGACGCGTTGGAGCTCCGTACGAGAGACCCCGAGCGAGCTGCTCACACGCTCCAGGTCGGCGCGTGCCCGTGAGACCTGCTGCTGGAGCTGCGCGACGCCCGTATCAGCCGCCGCGAGCTGGGCCCGAAGCCCGTCGACCTTCGCCCGCCAAACCGTCGAGTCCATCTGGAACAGCGGAGCGCCTCGCTTGACGTTCTGGTTCGACTGCACGAAGACGTCGGTGACCTCGCCGCCCCACTCGGGAGCGACGGGGACCACAACCGCCTGAACCATCACCTCACTGGAGCGCGGCGCGTATTGGCCGAGAAAGACGAACTCCGTGAGCCAGGCCAGGAGATAGACCGTGGTGAAGATGACCTTCCAGGTCGTGGTTAAGCGGAGAAGCCGGTAGTGCTTGAAGATCAGCCAGATGGCGAAGAAGTAGGCCGCCGAGACGATGAGCTCCATGGCGGCTCCTCAGCTCTCTCTCGCCGCGCCGACCTCGGAGCCCGCCGCCTTCCCATCGCCCGCTCCCCCGTCCTCGCCGGGCGGCCCTTCAGCCGGAGCGCCGAACGGCTCGCCCGTCAGGTTCGCCCAGATCAGCGCGGCCATCCACAGAGGGAAGATGATCAAGCCGCAGAGCGACGTGATCTCGATCGCCCGGGTCTGCGGGTGTCCACGCCCCTTGGCGATCCGACCCGGCAACATGTGAATCGCCGCGATGCCCCAGATGATCGTTCCGATCAGCAGCAAGAGGACGAGAAACGCGATGATGTTAAGCGTCACCTGTCAGTCGACCTCCTGTCGGGATGTGCTTGTCACCGCTTCGTGGAGAGCGGCGGTCGCGATCGCGACGACGAGGCCGACGTAGACCACTCCAAGGAAGGAGAGGCCGACGGCGATCGCTCGGCCCGCGGTCGTCTCGGGCACGATGTCTCCGTAACCGACCGTGAACCCGGTGATCGCCGCGAAATAGAGAGCCCGGCCGATATCGAGTCCCTCGACGCGGGCGAACATCCATGCCAGGGCCACGTGTAGCCCTACGATGGCCAGCAGCACGCGGCTGACGGCAGCAAGCGCACGCCAGAACGCCGCCGCGAACTGCCGGAACGTGGCCCCGCTGCTACCTCTCGGCCGGCGGTCCACTGTCTCCCTTGCCGGATCTTGCCTTGCGAACTCTCGGTGCTCGCCCGTCCTACTTCGATGCTGGCGGCGGGAACTCCTGCATAGTCTTGGTCACGTACTCGTCGATCCGCTGCTCGCGGTCCTGCGGGCTGCCGCCGTCTTTCAGGTCCGTCTCGCCGCTGCCGTGCCACACGAGCTCCTTCGACTTGGTGTCGAAGACAGCGATGACGAGGGTGCCCTCCGTCGTGTGGATCGCCGTGGTCGTCGATACGCCACCAGCCCCCCAGGCTCCGAGGCCCCAGCCGTAGCCACCCCAGGCGTCTCCCACCGTCTCGTACGAAACGTTGTCCCGGGTCGTGAGGGTCCAGCCGACCCCGATGTCGCCGCCGGAGTCGACCATCTGGAAGCCCTTGGAGGTTAGGTCCTGCTCGATCGCGCTCTGGATGCGGCTCTTGGTGAAGGCATCCAGCTGCTCCGTTCCGGCGCCCTCCGTCTCTTTGCCCGGAACCAGCTGGTACGTCTTGAACGCCGCGAAGTTGGTCGATGGGTTCCAGTCCGCCTTTGTTTTGACGCCGCCGCACCCGACGAGCGTCAGCATGGACAGTCCCACCAACCATTTGCCTGCTCGGTGCATTTTCATACCCCCCGGTCAATTGTGAAAAGGAATCTCGATCGTCAGGGGATTGGACCGCAGCCCTGTTCGCCCTCACGGAGTCTTCGTAAGCGAGAGTCCGAATTAACCATTCCCTCCCTTGCCGTGCAACGGCCGCTGAGTCCTAGGAGACGATCCCTCGATCGAAGCCTACTGCCTGAGATGAGCCGCTATTTTTTTCCTCACGGCTCGCACCTGACCTCACGACGGCTTCCTCGCCACCACACACCACACGCGATGCTCGACCACCATGGGATCCGGGTATTTTCCGCTCAAGAGGCGACTCAAGGCGTCATCGAAGCGCAGCACCTCGTAGGGAAAAAGGCCGCCCGAGCCCACCCCGTTGCATGTCCGCATTCTCCCGCGCCAACGAGCGTGCGAGAACTCTTCGTCGTGGTCGTAGCAAAACTCCTCGACCAGTCTGAATCCGGCGTGGATCACTTCGTCGATCTGATCTGGGAAGACTCCTGTGGACCCAGCCATCGTCCATGACGGATTGAACTCGAGAATCAGGCCCTCCGTTTCGCGTGCCACGGGGGAATGCTCCGCCAAGTAGGAATTGTGAGCGATGGCCAGTACACCGCCGGGGCGAAGAACACGCTGCAGTTCCGCCATTGCCGCACCACTATCGAACCAGTGCCAACACTGGCCGGCAGTCGCCAGGTCGAACGAACTCGCATCCAGGCCGGTATTCTCCGCGCTGGCAACCCTGAAGCGCACCTTGCCCTCCAGGTTCCGTTCCTTCGCCACGCGTCTCGCCGTAGCTATCTGGTCCGGCGATGTATCGATGCCCACGACAGAGCTACCGAGCGCACCGAGCTCCAACGCGATCGTCCCCGGGCCGGTGCCGAGGTCCAGCGACCGAGTCCCTCGTATACGAGTGATCGCGTCGATTCTCTGATAGAAGGACGGGGGAAGGCCCGGGCGATAGGCTGCGTAGTCCTCGCTGTGTCTTCCGAAGTCTATGTGGCTCATGAGCCGCTAGAACGTCGCGCCAAGCGATGGCGAGAGCGAAAGCCTGTGGACGCCGACCCTGCGCCGGCGTCCACGCGTTAGCGGGCCTTCGTTCCCTAGTAGGCGATGCGCCGGACGGTGCGGCGCGTCGTTCGTCGCGCTACCCCGGACACGGACACGGGTGTGAGCGGCATCCCAACGGGATCGACGAACAGCGAGCAGGGGCCACCCTCCACCTCCTCGTCACCCTCCAGGACAGTGACCGGGTATCGGAGCATGCTGCCGTCCAGTTCGGGGTTCATGACCGGGTATCGGAGCGTGCTGCCGTCCAGTTCGGGGGTCATCAGCGTGAGCACGACATCGTCCGCGACATCGTTCGAGACGATAGCCAGCGTAGCGTTGGGAGGATCTGCGCCGAACCCGTCATCGGCGATGCGCTGCCAGAAGGTCACGAACTCCGCGGTCAGCCCGTGTCCAGCGATCCTCTCCGGGCGATCCGAGAAGAAGAGCGTTGCGGGGCTGATTCCAAATAGCGTGAGCTCGCCATCCTTGAGCGTTACGGAATCCGCGGTCTGTACGAACAGCCACTCTACCTCCTGGTCCTGCGCACGGGCATCCGCCGCAGCCAAGAGGGCCACCACTGTCAGAAGCCATGCCATCGTCGATCCACGCATCACTCTATCCTCCGCTCAGAGAATCCATCGCCCGCGCCCTCCGTCGGGAGCTGCTTGCGGTGGCTCGTGGGGGATACCGCTGCAGGCACCACCAGTCGGCAGCGCGCTCCGCCGTCCGGGCTCGGCCAGCTCGTGATCACCTGACACTAAAGGCCACCGGAACATCGGGCTAGTCGGCAGCAATGGCGGTACGTCCGTCCGCACCCTATGGTCGGGCATGGACATGAGGACCAAGCTCGTGTTCGCTCTCGTGGCCGTGTCTCTGGGCAGCATGCTGGCACTCGGCGCGTTCACCTACCGAAGCGCGCGCGGCTTGCTCAGGGAGGACAGCCTTGAGCAACTCGAGGGGCTCGCCGAGAC
>JARRMU010000045.1:0-26987 GCA_037385645.1 Gemmatimonadales bacterium | reverse complement strand
AGCCGCCCAGGCGCTCCACCACCTCGCGTCGCACGAGCGTGGTGAAGCCGGAGCAGACGGCGATCCGCCTTGGCGTATCGTGCTGCCCAAGGTCCACCTCGCCGGCGCCGACGTCCCGCACCCTGCCGGTATAGAGGTTTACGGCCAGCTCTCCCGCCAGGTGGAGTCGCCGCGCCGCCATGTCCTGATACGCCTTCGGTGTCACGATGCCGGTGGCCTCGTCGCGCTCGATGGCGTCCAGAAGTCGCATGAGGGTATCGGGCTCGACGAACGCGTCGTTGTCGAGGAAGAGGAGGTAGTCGAACTCGAGCCGCTCCATCGCGAAGCGGATGCCGAGGTTGCGCGTGGCGGCGGCTCCCACGTGCTCCGAAGCCTCCACGACGTGCGTCTTCGGAAACTCGCGGCGAACCGTGTCTACGGATCCGTCCGTGGAAGCATCATCCGCCACGATGACCTCGGAGCAGGCTTCGGCGAGCCCGTCGAGATGCCGCAGGCAGCGAGTCAGGTGGTCCCGGTGGTTTCGGTTCACGACGATGGCGACCACGCGTCTACTCCGCATGAGCATTCCTGGCCGGACCGCTCATGGGCGACAGTTGCCTTCGGACCTCGAGCGCCCCGCCTATGGTGCCCACGAGAATCCCGATGGCGAAGACGAGCAATGACAGGGCCACGGCGTTCGCGCCCGAGACGCCGTAAGGCTCGAGGGCCAGCATCAGGCCGCCCTCACGGACGCCGAGCCCGGCGATAGAGATCGGAAGGAAGACGAGTAGCTGGACGGCGGCGCGAATCCAGCCCAACGAGATGAACGGGACGGTGACATCTACCGACAGAGCCAGGAGATAGATCACCACGGTGGCCGCCAGGTTCTCCGCCAACGCCAGGACAACGGCGCTGCCGAGTTGGCGGCCCGAGAGATTGCGAAAGCTCTTCGTCGCACCGATGAGTCGCCGTAGCCGGCCTTCGGCCCGAAGCGCAAGAGCGGATCCTCGAGGAATGATCAGGAGGAGAACGAGGGCTGCCAGCGCCAGGGTTCCGATGGCGAGCGGCCACCCCATGACCGGGACCCCTCCCCCATTCGCGAGCTCGACGGTGAGGAAGGCCGTCCCCAACAGGCAGAGGCCCGCCAGGTGCAGGAACCGGCTGACCAGGATGGCGGCCAGAATCTCCGCCTTCCTGTCCTCGATTCGAGTGAGGCGTAGCCAGCGAATCGCCCCCGTAGCGAACTGACCGGGGATCGCGAGGCCGTAGAAGCGGGTCACGAAGTTCACCTCGGCGATCTCGGGCAGCGTGAGGGACATCTCCAGAGAATCGGTCAGGATCTTCAGTCGAGCGGCCGACAGATAGGGTCCGAGAAGAATCAGGGGGACCGAAGCCAGGAGGTAAGCCACGTGTGCCGACCCGATCGCACGGAGCACATCGCCAAGAGGAACGAAGCGAAAGATCGCGGCGAGGATTCCCACGGCGATCAGCAGTTTCATGAGCGGCCAGAACCGCCGAACCGTGGTCTTGAAGCCTGCAGGAGAGCTCATGCGGTGGTCCGTCTGCTCGGGGAACGGTGGGCCGCATAGAGATCGACGTACCGTCGGGCGATGACCGGCCAGGCGAACTCGGCCGCGATACGCTCGTGAGCCGCTCGACCGAGGCGGCGGATCCGCTCCGGCTCCTTCACCAGCGACTCGAGGGCGGCTCTGAGCCCTGGAACGTCCCGGGGTTCGACGAAGACCCCGGCATCACCCACGACCTCCGAGCACCCGCTTCCGCGCGTAGTCACGATAGCAAGGCCGGCGTCCATGGCTTCCATCAGCGCGACCGGGAAGTTCTCCTGTTCAGACGGCAAGACGAAGATTTCCGATGTCTCGTACAGCCGGGTGAGCTCGGTCGAGCTGTTGTCGAGCCATCCATGGAAAGTGACCGTGATACGTGTTCGTGCCGCAAGCTTCCTGAGGGCAGGCAGGTACGGTCCGTCGCCCACGAGGTGGACCTCGGGACCAAGAGGCAGCTCCTCCAAGGCCTGAAGCAGGAACTGGATACCCTTGCGTTGTAGCATCCTCGATACGACCAGAATCCGCCGCTCGCGGCGGGACTCTTTCCGATACCGACCGACGTCGAAGCCATAGGGTATCCGTGTGGTCCGGAGCGCCGAATCGCGCTTGGCTACGAGCGCCTGCAGCGAACGGCTGGGGCATACCAGCGCGGACGCGTCATGCGTGATGCCACTCCACAGGGGCGACAGCAAGGGATGCAAAAGGCGAACTTGATGTGGGTTGTACCCGGGCACGTCGGAACCATGAGCCGTGATCATGTAAGGCAGCCCGGTCTCTTGCTTGATGTGGCGCGCGTTGAGGCCGTCCGGGAATATGAAGTGTGTGTGATTGATATCGTAGCGCTTTCGCGACACGAGGTCCCTGATCTTCCTCCGCGCTGCGATCATGTACGTCGCGACTTCCGGCAAGGTGCACCAGTGTTCCTTGAGCCGGACGCAGTTCACGCGATGAATCTCGACGCCGTTGACGGTCTCGCGCGCGGCTAGGCCGCGAAACCGGGAGGTGACCACATCCACCTCGTGTCCCTGCCTTACGAGTTCGCTGGAAAGGCCAGCCACGACGCGGCCTGCGCCACCTCCGATGGGTGGGAACTCGTAACAGGGCATCAGGATTTTCAAGAAGTCGGCGCCTTTCGCAAAGGCGGGTTAGGCACAGGGAATATATAGTCTTCCAGACACGTACGTTCGGTCGACCATTAGGCGGCGGCTGGCCCTCCAAGGCGACCGGCCGCAGGCCACGCTCGGAGGATTCCTGACGCAGGTTGCCGCCTCGCCTCGCCGCTTCCGCTCTTTCCGAGGGCTGAAGCCCAGCCAAACATGCCAGTATCGGACCGGAACGGCCATCTGTCCGGAGCTTACCGTGGCCGGTAAGATCCGACGCCGGCGGTCGCGTATCGGCGATGTGGATGACGCCAAAAGCCAGCTACCTACGGGGAGGCGCTAAGTGGGCTCAGACAGAGTCCTCATGATCGGGCTCGATGCGGCCGATCTGCTGCTCGTCGACCGATGGATCGAGGAAGGACACCTACCGAACCTGCGTCGGATGATGGAGTCCGGCGTGAGCGGCAGGCTGCAGACGTCGGCGCGTTATCTGGTCGGATCTCCTTGGCCCACCTTCTTCACCGGAGTGCCGCCCACGCGCCACGGCATCTACCACGACTTTCAGTGGCAGCACGAGGGTATGTGCTTCGCTCGCCCGGCCTGGGAATGGCTGCCCGCCTTGCCGTTCTGGCGACGGATGGAGCCCCAAGTCCAGGTCCTGAGCTACGACGTGCCCTTCCTCATGGGTGTGCACGAGGCGGCCGGCACCGAGGTCGTGGGGTTCGCGAGCCACGACCGGATCGTGGAGCCGCTCTCACATCCGCCCGAAGCGCTGCAAGAAGTCGAGCGGGAATTCGGCAGGATCAGGATGCTCCAGGAGGATTACGGCGTGTCCGATCCCGAGTATCTGCTCGGTCTCCGGGACTTCCTCCTAGAGGTCACACGCCACTCCACCCGAGCCTCGACCCGGTTCCTTCAGAAGCCATGGGATCTCGCGATCGTCGTCCTGGGCGCCCTCCACCGCGGGGGGCACCGGCTGTGGGACCGCTCGAGCGCGAGCCGCGCTCTAAGCGCTGAGGAGGGCGAAGCCTTCGATCGAGCCCTCATGGACCTCTACATCGAGTGTGACAGCTCCGTGGGCCGGATGATCGAAGCCGCCGGAGATGCCACGGTGATCGTGTTTGCCTTGCACGGCATGATGATCAACGCGTGCCGCAACGACTTTCTGGATGCGATGCTGGCGAGGGTACTGGGCGGGATGGATGCCGACCCGCCACGCCACAGCGTGGTTCGCCGGCTGGGCGAAGCGCTGCCCCTGGGTCTGCGGCGCGGAGTCACCCAGAGGATTCCCACACGGCTGCGCGATCGGATCATGACGAGCTGGGCGACGGGCGGCACGGACTGGTCGCATACCGAGGCGTTCACTCTCCGCGCCGATCTCCAGGGGTACGTGAGGATCAACCTCATCGGTCGTGAGGCCGAGGGGATCGTCTCTGGAGCGGAGTACGACGCGCTCTGCGACCGGCTGGCCGATGGCCTGATGAGCTTTCGGGACGCCGACACCGGCGATCCCGTCGTCGCAGAGGTGCGGAGGCCCGTCGACGTCTATGGACGCGGTGAGCGCGAGGCGCGCGTTCCCGATCTCGTCGTCCGCTGGGTCGAGAGCACTGCTGCGGCGCATGTGGCCCTCTTCTCCGAGGAGTACGGGCGGGTGGAGCGCGAGACGCCGGGTCGGATCCCCAACGGCCGCAGCGGGAACCACCGCACGGAGGGCTTTTTCGTCGCGCGGGGGCAAGGGATACCCGAAGGCTCCAGGCTCGCGGAGGCCGCGCACATCATGGATCTGCCGCCGACCGTGCTCCGGCTCCTGGGGGTCTCCTGCCGGGACGAGCTTGCGGGAACGCCGATACCGATCAACGGGCAGGGCCCGGACGGGTCGGCGCGAACCTGACGCCCGAACCGGTCCGTCCGTGCGGATTGCGCCAGCGTCCGAGCGGACCGGCGTCGCCTAGCTTGCCACTACCTCGGCTCGTCCGCTCTTCATGCTGCGCAAGCAGGCTTCGACGGCCAGAACGGCTTGGAGCCCATCCGCCTCGGTAGCCGCCCCCGGGGTGGGTGCTCCGATCACCGCATCTGCGAGCGAGTCCAGCTGACGGGAGAAGCTCTCGGCGGTCATCGACGGACGCCCACGCAGCCGGCTCCAACCCAGGTGCCCGATCGTGAGCGCACGCTCGGCAAGGTCCAGTTGCCCGGTCAGTCGCGCTGAGGCGCTCAGAAATCCGCCCGGGCTCGCCGAGAAAACTCGGTTACCGGCAAGGACACGCACCCGCTCCCGGTACCGCTTACCGCAACCGACCACGCCGCTTGCGCTCAGGCCGCCGTCGAGGGTCGCCCGATACTCGATCAGGCTCCCGGAATGCTCTCCTCCCTGCGGAGTGCGAGCCTCGATCTCGACGATTCGCCGGCCGGTCAGCCAGGCGAAGAGGTCTACCTGATGGGATCCGAGATCGTGGAGAAGACTCTCGGGATCTCCGACCTCGACGCCGGTGTCCTGGGTGGGGTACCATCGCGCCGCATCCGCCAGCCACACGTACCGCAAATCCTCGAGCGCCGTCGACGGGAGCCTCGCCACGCTATCACGCAGCTCCACACAGTTGCGTCTGAACCGCCGGTTGAAACCGATGCGCACGACGACGCCGGACGAGCGAGCCGTCGAGACGAGGCGCCGGGCATCGTCGGCACCGAGAGTCATCGGTTTTTCGATGAGCACGGCCAGGTCCCTGGCCATCGCCGCTCCCGCGAGCGGCGCGTGGCTGCCCGGCGGAGTCGCGATCAAGGCGGCGTCAAGGGGCAGGTCGTCCGGGACGTCGTCGAAAGATGCATAGCAGCGGACTCCCGGATGTCTGTGCCGCGCAACCTGGAGTCGGTCCGGGACCGGATCGCAGGCCGCTGCGAGCTCCCATCGCCGGCTTCGAACGATCGCGGGAGAATGAAAGAGCCTGAAGGCGCGCCCGCACCCGACCGCGCACAGGCGTAGCCTCCTCCTCACCGATGTTCCGGGTTGGGGTAGTCGAAACGGCACCCCGCCTCCCATTCCGACCGCTGGTTGCCGTGTGCCGGAATCCCGCCCGCGTCCTTGAGCATGCGGGCAACATGCAAGAGGTTCCACGTCATGAAGGTGGTGTTCCGGTTGGTGAAATCGTTCTCCGGGCCGCCCGAGCCCGGGTCCAGGTATGATGGTCCCGGGCCGGCCTCGCCCAACCAGGCCGCGTCCGCCTGAGGGGGAATGAGATAGCCGAGGTGCTGCAGGGAGTAGAGGATGTTCATGCTGCAGTGCTTCGCTCCGTCTTCGTTCCCGGTGATGAGCGTCCCGGCCACTCCGCCATAATACGCATACTGGCCATACTCGTTGAGAACCGAAGACGTCGCGTAGAGCCTTTCGATGACCTGCGTGCACACAGACGACTTCTCTCCGAGCCAGATGGGTGAGGTGATGACCAGGATGTCGGCCGCTTTGACCTTCTCGTAGAGATGCGGCCAGTCGTCCCTGTCCCAGCCGTGCTCTGTCATGTCCGGGTAAACGCCGACGGCTATGTCGAAGTCCACCGGTCGCAATACCTCGACGGCCACCCCGTTCCTCTCCATGATCGCCGTCGAGATGTCGATCAGTCCCTGTGTGTGGGACAACTCGGGCGTCTTCTTCAGCGTGCAGTTCAGGAACAGAGCCCTGAGATCGGAGAAATCCCACCGGCTCGTCTCGCACAACTCGATCTGTCGCTCGCTAAGCATGGCCGCTCCCTGTCTCACCTGGCTCTTCGTCAGTCCTTGCGGTGCCCTGGCTCCCGGTCGAGCCCTTTGGACCGCAGCACGATCAACTTCTCGATCTGCATGTCCCGCATCGTATATCGGATTCCGCCCACGCCGAGGCCGGACTGCCTGATCCCCCCGAAGGGCATCCAGTCGACCCGGAAGGCGGTGTGATCGTTGATCATCACGGCTCCGGCGTCCAGCCGGTCGGCCGCTCGCACGGCGGTGTCGATGTCGCGGGTGAAGACGGAGGCCTGGAACGCGTACGGCAGGGCGTTGGCGCGCTCGATCGCGTCCGGAAGCCCTCGATACGGGTAGACACAGATCACGGGCCCGAAGACCTCCCGGGTGCTGACTCGGGCATCAGCCGGCGGGTCGAAGAGCACGGTCGGCTGGTAACAGGTCGCCGAGACCGGCTCTCCTCCCGTCAGGATCTGGCCGCCACCCTCTTCCGCTTCCGCGACCCAGTCTCCGACGCGGTCGACCTCGGCCGGCCGGATGAGCGGACCCACGTCGGTCCCGTCGGCCGTCGGATCGCCGACGACCATGCCCGCCGCAAGCTCCGCGAGCCCGGATGCGACAGCGCCAGCCACCTCCTCGTGGGCGAAGACGCGCTGAACGGAGACGCACACCTGGCCCGCGTGGTACAGGCCGCCCTTGGCGAGCGCCGGGAGCGCAAGGTCGAGGTCGGCGTCCGCGGCCACGATCACCGGTGCCACGCCGCCGTGCTCCAATGCGCAGCGGCTCCCCGGCGCCAGTCGGGAGCGAAGCATCCAGCCTACCTGGGCGCTGCCGATGAAGCTGAAGAATCCGACGCGCGGGTCCGACATGAGCGCGCCCGCCACATCCAGATCGGCGACAGTCAACGCCTGGCACCACTCCGGAGGAAGGCCAGCCTCGCGCAGGATCTCGACGAAGCGATAGCAGGAGAGCGGCGTCGCTTCCGCCGGCTTCACGATGGCTGGACAACCGGTGGCCACGGCGGGCCCGACCTGGTGCACGATCAGGTTGAGGGGGTGGTTGAACGCGCTGAACGCCACGACGACGCCGATCGGCTCGTGCCGGGTGAGGGCGATTCTTCCCGCAGAAGCCAGGTTGCGCTCCATCGGGATCTCCTCACCAGCGGCTGTCCGCATCTCCACCACGCAGAGCTTCAGGCAGTCGATCGCTCGCGCGACCTCGACGCGCGAATCGATGAGCGGCTTGCCTCCCTCTCGAGCGGCCTCCAGGGCGAGCTCTTCGGCGCGACCACTCACGATCGCCGCCGCCCCCTCGAGGATCTGAATCCGCTCGTACGGCTCGAGCCACGAATCGCGATCCCGGTAGAGCCGCGCCGCCGTGCCGAGCGCCACGTCGACCGCGTCGAGCCCGGCGGTCTCGAGCGTGCATATCGGGCTCTGGTCGTACGGAGCCGTGACCTCGAGGATATCGGGGCCTGGCTTCGCGCCGGGAACCATGAGCGGAAGTCGGTCGCTCATCTCGCGCCTCTCCTTGCCTCTCTCGACGGCCTCTTGAGATGGGGTAGGTCAGCTGACCGAGCCTCTCCGTCAGCTTGACGTTCTCCGAATAATCCACAGGACAAGCGATCACCGACACCCCCTGGTGCCTGACTGTCTGGGAACGGGCACGGAAGTCAGGTCGTTATGTCGGCGGATGGATGAGCCCCATGTTCTTCCGTATCGGACATCTACTTCCCTGTGGCGAATCGATCGGAGCTCGCCGAATGGATATGTTGTCGGATGTGGTGGAGTCTCTCTTCACCGAGGCCCTGCTTGTATCCCGGATGACGAGGCTCAGGCCCGAATGCGGTGGATGATCTGCGCGGCACTCCTCCTCCCGGCCCCGGCCGCGCATGCGCAGGAGGCCGGAGCGGCCGACAGCACGACGCGCACGGTTGCCGGGAGGGTCCTCGCCGATGAGACCGGTGAGCCGCTGGAAAACGTGCTCGTCGAGCTCGTCGTTCAAGGATTGAACGCCCTCACCGACTCCCGCGGACGCTTCCGAATCGAAGGGGCCGAACCGGGCCTCGACACCCTCGTAGCCAGCTACTTCGCGCTATCGGAGGTGCGGCGCGCGCTGGACCTCTCCCGCCCGGGTGATCATCGCGTCGAGCTCAGGCTTGCGGGAGCCCCGCCAAGCCCGAGTCAACCGGAAGAGACGGAGGAAGCGGAGGCGCCGCCCACGTGCCGCACATGGTACGTGGATGCGCGCAACCACGCCGAACGCCCGGTGGAGGTATTCCCCTGGCTCGGGAATCCGGACGCGGATCTCGATGCGCTTTCCGAGACGGAGCGAGCGCGGGGCGCCGGTGATCTGATCACCGTGCTGGGCGTGGGCGAGCGGCAGGCCATACGCCTCAGGGCGGCGTGGCCCATCCTCCTGCTCTTCGGCTCACGCGTGAGCGGGATGGCCCCCGGCGCCCAGGATCGGCCCTTCATCGGCTGGATCACGCCAGAGGAGCAGGAGATCAGGAGAATGCAGGGTCTGCGCCTTCGGATCTCCTGCGAGGAAGCACAGGAGTAGCTGGGCGAGGTAACGGCACAACGAAACCTCCGTCTCCCGCTACAACGTAGGATCGATATATGGAGCGGATTACTCAGGAGGTCCCGCAATGAGGCGCCAATGTCGTTCGCTGTGGTGTGGTGTGGCGCTGGCTGTGGCCGTGACCGATGGCGCCATCGCGCAGTCAGCCGACACGCCTCGCTCGGCCGCGCTAGCCGACATCGATTATCGCGTCACCTTCAACCGGCAAACGGCTCAGTCTCGATCCATCGGCGTCGAGATGTCGTTCCGGACCTTGGGGTCGGAGCCCGTGCTGCTTTCGTTGCCGGCCTGGACACCGGGTTCCTATGAGCTGGACAACTACGCCAGAAACGTCCGGAACTTCGCGGCCCGGGCCGACGGCGAAGCGCTGCGCTGGGACAAGGTCGATTACGATACGTGGCGCGTGCGGCCGATCGGCGCCGGCAAGGTGACGGTGAGCTTCGAGTACCGGGCCGACAGCCTAGACACCGGGAACTCCTGGGCGGCGGAGGACTTCGCGTACTTCAATGGCACCAACCTCTTTCTCTATCCCGAGGGTCGAGACCTGGACTTCGACTCGGGCGTGAGCATACAGACCGAGGCGGGCTGGCGGGTGACCACCGGCATGAGCCCGGGGGTGAGTCTGCACGAGTACGTGGCGTCCGACTTCCACGAGGTCGTCGACATGCCGACGTTCATCGGGCGCTTCGACGTGGACAGCGCCGTAATAGACGGAGTCATGCATCGTCTCGCTACGTACCCGGAAGGCCAGGTTACCGGCGATGCGCGGGCGACGATCTGGGAGCAGCTGCGCGGGATGATGCCTGCGATGGCGGAGGTGTTCGACGAGACGCCTTTCGATACGTACACGACGTTGATGGTCTTCTCCGAGCAATTCGGCGGGGCCTCGGCGCTCGAGCACCGCAATTCGCACCTCGGTATCTACATCCCGCAGGCCGTCGGCAACCGGTTTCTCGCCTCGGTCGTGGCGCACGAGATCTTCCACGCCTGGAACGTAAAGCGGCTCCGCCCCGCGGAGCTGGTTCCGTACGACTACGGTCGACCGCAGCTGACTACACTGCTGTGGGTCAGCGAGGGGATCACGTCGTACTACGACGACCTGTCGCTCGTGCGCGGCGGCGTGTTCGAACCGGAGTTCTTCTACGCGCAGACGGCCGGCGATATCGGGGCTACCGAATCAGCGGGCGCAGTGGCGCTGGAAGACGCTTCGCTCAGCACCTGGATCAGGCCTCGGGATGGTACCGGCCAGATCTACTACCCGAAGGGCGCCGTCGCGGGTCTTCTGCTGGACATCTTGATCCGGGATGCGACCGACGACGAGGCATCACTGGACGATGTGATGCGTGACCTCTACTGGCGCACCCACAAGGAGAAGTTCACGGGCTTCTCGGAGGCGGCCTGGTGGGAGTCGGTCCGCCGGGCCGGCGGCGGAGAGTCGTTCGACGACTTCTACGCCCGCTACGTGGATGGTCGCGAGCCCTATCCGTGGGACGACGTGCTGCCGCTGGCCGGATTGAAGCTGGTGACGGACACGACGTACCAGCCGCTGGTGGGCATCTACCCCGCGTACGACGAGCGGGGAGTCCGGGTGAACCACCTGGTGCCCGACGGTGCCGCCGCCGCCGCTGGAGTTCAGGCAGGCGACTACCTGGTCCGCGCCGGTCCCGTCGAGATCGATGATCAGGCCAGCTTTGACGAGTTCCGGGCTCACTTCGCCGAGAAGCCCGAAGGCACGCCCTACGAAGTCGTGGTCCGGCGAGGCGACGCAGAGGTCACGCTGGAGCTCGAGCTCCGGATATCCGAGCAGATCGAGCGCTCGCTGATCGAAGACCCGGACGCCTCCGAGCGGGCGATCCGGATCCGTGAGAGCCTCCTCAGCGGCGGCTAGTCGAGGAGTCCCGGTCGCCGCCCGCCGGGACCGAGCTGATACACGAAGGCCCGCATGGCTGCGGGCCTTCGCCTAATCTGTGCACACCGGGACTTCGGTGCGCGAGGAGAGCGCCTGGGGGGGCGCGGCTACGTTGCCCCAAGACGCGTCCCTTCTCGCGGCGTCTCGCTAGTCGTCGTCCTCGTTGTCGCCAGCGTTGGCCCAGATGTAGTCGACGTGGCCGCCGCAGATATCCCCGAACTCCTCGAGGGTGTCCGCCTGCTCCGATGCGAGCTCGGCGACCACCATCTCTCTCCCCTCGAGCAGATTGAAATCATCGGCCGCGCCGATGGTCAGCAAACGGCGGACTCTGCCTCCGATCACGTGCTCGTACCAGGCCCAGCCGCCGATGTGGCCGGCCGCGATGTGCTTGTCGAGCACGGGGACCATCTGCTGGAGCAGCTCATCGGCCCGTGACTCGCCGTTCGAGTCGCACACCCAGTAGCTCGACGCCCACATATCGGGCGTTACCGCCGGATCATTGCTCGCCGAGGAGCCGATCAGGTTCCAGATGTAGTCGTCGTGCGACGGACAGATCTCGTTGAATCGATGCCACGCGTTCGGGTGCTCCTCGAGGATCGCCTCGACGATGCTGCCCCAAGCGTCCCAGGCGGTCGTGAGGTCGGGGGTCGTGATGGTCGCGATTCTGCGCCACTGACCGCCCGCCATGTGCTCGATCCAGCCCCAGCCCATGATGTCGCCCGATTCGACGTGGCTCTCATAGACGTCGCCGAGGACCTCGTTCATGATGAAATCGGCTTCGCCCTCATCGGCCGTGCTGCAGCGGAAGTACTGGGCGATGAGGGTTTGTGAGTGGGCCTGGGGAGCGAATGCGAGAACGGCGGCAACAAGCAATAGCAGGGAGCGCCACTTCATCCTCGGTTCCTTTCTGTGAGAGAATTGAGAAAAACGAGACAGGCGCCCAGAAAATAGTTGCGGAACCGGCGGGCGCCAGGGGTGCTGACGCTGACGCCCGAAGGGCGGTCGCCTAAAGCCCGGACCTGATTCGGCCAATCTGTCTTCGGTGGACGAGATCGTGGGCGGCCAGCAAGTGCACGATTCGGCGGACGCTCTCCACACCGCGCTCCTCATGAATGCCGGCGCGGTCCAGCTCCTCGTCCGAGAGAGTGCCGAGCCAGGCCAGGTTGGCTGTCCGAAGCGCCTCGATCTCCTGCAGGGCGCTCTCCAGGCTGCCCTCGTTGTAGTGAAGGGCGATGGCCCACCGATCCTGATCGTAGTTCGGGATCGTGCTACCGGGCTGAGCGACGCTCATACGCATCCGGTAGCGATACACGAGCTCCGTGTCCGCGAGATGCCCAACTACCTGGAGAATGGACCACTTGCCGGGAGATTCCGGTTGACGAAGGGTCGAATCATCGAGGCCGTCTACCAGCTCTCGGAGCCTCTCCACCAGCTCCTTCTGCACCTCGAAGGGGTCGCGATCACCCAGCAGGCCGAGCAATCGCTCGATATACCGCTCCGCGTCCTCCGAAGCGCTCGACGCCGGGTTCGTGAAGTCGGCGTTCATGATGTGCCACAGATGACGATCTGGGCGTCGTTGATCATGGCGGGTTCTCCTTTCCCGTCGGGTCCGAACACAGGGTTGCCGGCCGCCATCGGGTGCTCCTGGCCGTGAACGTGGCTAGCTTGCTGTCATTGACGCATCCCAGGGTTCCTTGCCCTGAGACCCGGGTCCCCATTATCCGCAATTCGGAGTCAGCGGGCCATGACCGTCAGGAACCTGGATTCCCTTTTTCGGCCGACATCGGTGGCCGTGATCGGAGCCTCCAATACGTCGGGCAGCGTGGGCACGGTCGTGTTTCGCAACATGCTCAGAGCGGGCTTCGGAGGCATCGTCACCCCCGTGAATCCCAGGCACACTGCCGTGCAGGGAGTTCGCGCCTACGCGACCGTGAGCGAGGCACCCGATCCACCCGACCTGGCCGTGATATGTACGCCGCCGGAGACCGTGCCAGGATTGATCGGCGAGCTCGGCGAGGTGGGAACGCGAGCGGCGGTCGTGCTGACCGCGGGGCTCGCGTCGCAGGAAGGGCCGTCCGGGGCCTCACTTCAGCAAGAGATGCTGGAGGCGGCCCGGCCTCACCGCCTGCGGATTTTGGGTCCGAACTGTGTCGGAATCATGGTGCCGGGGATCGGGCTCAACGGCAGCTTCGCGCACCTGGATGTGATTCCGGGGTCGCTTGCGTTCGTCTCCCAGTCGGGCGGGTTGTGCACGGCCGTCTTGGACTGGGCGAGCGCCGGCGGCATCGGCTTCTCGCACTTCGTTTCGCTCGGCGACAGCGCCGACGTGGACGTCGGGGACGTCCTCGACTACCTGGGCGGCGATCCAGAGACGACCGCCATCCTCCTCTATCTCGAGTCGATCGACGAGGCGCGGAAGTTCATGTCGGCCGCCCGAGCAGCGGCACGCAATAAGCCGACACTGGTCATCAAATCGGGTCGCAGGCCCGAGGGGGCGAGAGCTGCCGCATCACACACAGGTGCCCTGGCAGGAGCCGACGAGGTGTACGATGCGGCTCTGAGCCGCACCGGCATGCTGCGGGTGTTCGAGATCGATGAGCTGTTCGACGCCGTCGAGACGCTGGCGCGAGCCAAGCCCCTTCGCGGCGACCGGCTCGCCGTGCTCACCAACGGCGGCGGGCCCGGCGTCATGGCGGCCGACGCACTCTCGGCCAGAGGAGGCCGTCTCGCCGAGCTCGCCGACGAGACGATCGTCAAGCTGGACGCAGTCCTTCCGGTCACATGGTCGCGAGGAAACCCGGTGGACATCATCGGCGACGCTCCCGGTGAACGGTACGCGAGCGCCATGCAGTCGCTGCTGGATGATCCGGGCATCGACGCGATCCTCATCCTCCACACCCCTACGGCACTCGCCTCCGGAGCCGATGCCGCGCGTGCGGTGGTCGCTACCGTCCGGGAACACGGGGCCCATCGCAACGTTCTCACGAGTTGGCTCGGCCGCCAAACGGCGGAAGGCGGGCGCGAGATCCTCCGCGCGGCCGGCATCCCGACCTATCGGACCCCAGAGCACGCGGTCAGGGCGTTCACGCATATGGTGCGCTACCGGCGCAACCAGGAGCTGCTGATGGAGACGCCGCCTTCGCTGCTGGAGGACTTCGCCGCGGAGACCGGCGAGACGGCAGAGCTGATCGACCGCGCACTCGACGAGGGTCGCTCCTGGTTGACGGAGCCGGAGGCAAAGAAGGTGCTTGCCGCTTATGGGATTCCGGTCGTCGAGACCCGCATCGCCGTAAATCCCTCCGAGGCTGCCGAGGTCGCGAGCGGGCTCGGGTTTCCAGTAGCCCTCAAGCTTCTCTCTCCCGATGTGACCCACAAATCGGACGTCGGTGGCGTCGCGCTGGACCTGGAGAGCGCCTACGCGGTTTCGGGAGCGGCTCACACCATGCTGGAGAGGCTCTCTGCGCTCAGACCCGAGGCAACGGTCGAGGGCTTCACCGTCCAGCGGATGGCTCGGAGGCCTCGTTCTCACGAGCTGATCGTGGGCACGGCCACGGACCCCGTGTTCGGGCCCGTCATCCTCTTCGGCCAGGGCGGGACCGCGGTCGAGCTCATCCAGGACCGTGCCGTGGCGCTGCCTCCGTTGAACGCCACCCTGGCCCGCGAGCTCGTATCACGCACGAGGGTATTCAAGCTTCTAGAAGGCTACCGCGATCGCCCCCCGGCCGACATGGATGCCATCCTCGAGACGCTCATCAAACTCTCTCAATTGACGATAGACCTGCCCGAGGTCGCCGAGGTCGATGTGAACCCGCTGCTCGCCGATGAGGAGGGCGTCCTCGCTCTGGACGCGCGCATCCGGGTGGCGACTGCACCCGAGGGCGGTGCCGATCGGCTGGCCATCCGTCCGTATCCGAAGGAGCTCGAGGAGACCGTACTCCTTCGTGGCGGTCGCACCGTGCTGATGCGTCCGATTCGGCCAGAGGACGAACCCGCCCATCGCGAGCTGTTTCGTGCCTTCTCGAAGGAGGACATGCGGTTCCGCTTCTTCGGCCTCGTGCGCGAGCTACCCCACTCGCAGATGGCTCGGTACACACAGATCGATTACGATCGCGAGATGGCATTCATCGCGACCGATCCGGAGGGAGCACCGGACATGACACTTGGCGTGGTTCGCGTGGTGGCGGATCCGGACAACACCGAGACGGAATTCGCGATCATCATCCGCTCCGATATGAAGGGTCAGGGCCTGGGGCACGCTCTGATGGACAAGGTCATCCGCTACTGCCGCGACCGGGGCACCGGATCCATCGTCGGCCAGGTGCTCCCCGACAACCACCGCATGCTGGCACTGGCCGAGACGCTGGGTTTCACGAAGCACTATGATGTCGCGGCGGAGATCGTCGAGGTGCGCCTCGAGCTGCCACGGGCCAACGGCGGGGTGCATCCGTGACAATGGCGGGCAGTGGTGACGTGACGATCGGCATCGACCTGGGCGGCACCAAGGTCGAGGTGGCTCTGGTGGATGGCCGTGGCACCGTGCTGGGCGGCGGTCGGCGGCCGACCAGCGCCGAACGAGGGCCGGACGGCGTCCTCGCTGATCTTGTTGGCCTCGCTACCGGACAGGTAGACCCGGAGACGGGGACCGTGGTACAGGCCCCCAACCTCGCGTGGAGCGATTTTCCCCTCAAAGCGCGCCTCGAACGGGCGATCGACCTGCCCGTGTTCGTCATCAACGATGTGCAGGCCGCCACGTACGGTGAGTGGATGTGTGGAGCTGGCCGAGGTGCGCAGGACCTCGTGTGCCTGTTCGTGGGAACCGGGGTCGGGGGTGGTGTGGTCTCGGGGGGGTCCTTGATGCGTGGATGCGGCGGGACCGCCGGCGAGCTGGGGCATATGATGCTTGATTGGCACGGCCCGCCGTGCACCTGCGGGAACCGGGGCTGTCTCGAGGCATTCGCGGCCGGGTGGGCCATCGCCCGGCGCGCTCGCGAGGCGGCGGAGGACCCGGTGGAGGAGGGTGGGACGCTCATCGACCTGGCCGACGGAGGCGCCGACAACCTGACGGCCGAGGTCGTGGCCCGGGCCGCGCACGACGGGGATCCTCTGGCGGTTCGATTGATGCGCGAGACCGGCGAGGCTTTGGGTGTCGGCGTCGCTTCCATCGCCAACGCCTTCAACCCGTGCAAGGTGATCCTGGGCGGAGGCGTGATCGAGGGAATGCCGGAGCTCGTGGCTCTGGCCGAAACGGAAGCTCGCGGTCGCGCCCTTGAAGCGGCGCTGCATCCGCTCGAGATCGTGCGAGCCGGCCTAGGCAAGCACGCCGGCACCGTCGGCGCCGCGATGTGGGCCCGCCGGGGTCTGGCGGCCGTCGGCAGCGGCGCCGACTAGCGGAGAGACACCGAAACCGGAAGGCGAGTTCATGCGATGCGTTCCCGCTCTTGCCTGCCTTCTCGCCGCGGCGTTCGTGGCCGCTGCCCCGCTCTCCATTCGCCCAGCCAGCGGTCAAGCGCCGGCTTACGAAGTTCCAGACTGGCGGGACGGCGGCGTCTGCTACGAGGTCTTCGTCCGCTCCTTCTACGACAGTGATGGCGACGGGGTCGGCGACCTCGAGGGTCTCACCCAGAAGCTCGACTACATCAATGATGGCGATCCCGACACCCGCGGCGACCTCGGCGCCGACTGCATCTGGCTCATGCCGGTGGCCGTATCGCCGAGCTATCACGGGTACGATGTCACCAACTACTACCGCATCGACCCCAGCTACGGCAGCAACGAGGACTTCAAGCGCCTGATCGAGGCGGCGCACCGGCGGGGCATCCGGGTGCTCGTCGACATGGTGATCAACCACACCTCGGACGAACATCCCCGCTTCAAGCACGCGCTGCTCTACCGCGACTCGCCGTACCGGGATTGGTACCGCTGGTCGGAGGTTCCTGGACCGGATAACGAGTATGGAGACAACAACTGGCACCGCTCGCCCGTGCGGGACGAGTACTACTACGGCTTCTTTTCACCCCGCATGCCGGACCTGAACTGGGAGACGCCGGCCGTGCGGGAGGAGATGAAGCAGGTCGCCACGTTCTGGCTCGAGGAGATGGGCGCCGATGGCTTTCGCCTGGATGCCGTCCGTCACCTCGTGGAGGATGACGAGGGCGCGTCCACCAACGTGCCGAGGACGCACGACATGCTGCGTGAGTACGCCGCCCACATCCACGCCGTCGATCCGGACGCCTTTACGATCGGAGAGGTGTTCGACAGCACGGGCGCGCTGCTGGCCTACTACCCCGATCAGCTCGACAGTTACTTCGCGTTCGAGGTGGCCGACGCGATCCTCGAGGCGGTCCGCACGGGCTCCGCGACTCGACTCCTCGAGTCCGTGCTGCGTCTGCAGGACGCGGTGCCGAACCAACGCTGGTCCCCCTTCCTGCGGAACCATGACCAAACGCGCACGCTCACTTGGCTGGAGGGCGACGTCGACCGTGCAAAGCTGGCGGCGAGCCTGCTCCTCACGCTACCGGGGGTCCCGTTCGTCTACTACGGTGAAGAGATCGGGATGGCCGGTGACAAGCCCGACCCACGTCTGCGTACGCCCATGCACTGGAGCTTCGGCCCGGCCGCCGGCTTTACCGAGGGTGTGCCATGGGAGCCGCTGGGTCCGGATTCGCTCACCGCGAACGTCGCGGCGATGGACGGTGACCCCAGCTCTATGCTCAACCTCTACCGGGAGCTCATCCACCTGCGCGCTGCGCATCCAGCGCTTGGATCAGGCGAGCTGGTTCCGCTCGCCGCGACCGAACCGACCGTGGCCGCGTTTCTAAGACGGAGGTCGGACGACGTCGCGTTGATCGTGGCGAACCTGGGCACGACTCCGGTTTCGCGAGTCGCGATCACCTCCGACGCGGGCACCCTCGCACCCGGTGCTCACCTTCCCCATACGCTGTGGGGCGGTCAGTCAGCTGCGCCTCTCGAAGTGGCAGCAGACGGGCGAATCCAGGGCTACGTGCCACTGTCGTCCCTCGCGCCGCTTCAAGCTTACATCTTTCAGATTTCCGGACGCTGAAGCATCCAGGACCGGCAGGGCTGTAGGGCCCTGACCCGCGACCACCTACCCTGCCAGGCCCGCCGAGCTGAAAAGGAAGTAGAACAACAGAGCGGTGGCCACAACGATCACTGCGCCGACCTTCGCCACGCCGGACGTCTCCAAGGCAATCGCCGTGTTCTTCTCGAACACCACCGGCGTAGCCAGCGGCTTGATCACGGTGAGGGCGCCCATGACCAGCAGACAGAGCGCGAAGCATACGGCCATCCGGTTCAGGAACTGCAGGTCGGGCACCATGACCTTGAGCAGCCCGTAGGCCACGATGTTCGTCAGGAGGCCCGCGGTCCCGCATACCGCCGGGCCCTTGCGAACGAGCAGCCCGAACGCGAACACGGCGAGGATGCCCGGGGAAATGAAGCCCTGTCCTTCCTGGATGATCGTGAAGATGCTGTTGCTGATCGCCGGGTTGCCGAGCTGCGGTGCCAGGAGCACGGCCACGACCCCGAACGCCACTACGGCAATGCGGCCCACTCGCACGACTCTCTCCTGGCTGGCCTTTGGCGAGAGATACTTCTTGAATACGTCCATGGAGAAGATCGTAGACGCGGCGTTCAGCATCGCGGCCAGCGAGCTGACCACCGCACCGAGCAGCGCGGCGAGCACGAACCCGACGATTCCCACTCGCTGCGGGAGCACGTGGCCCAGCAGCTGCGCCAGCGCGGTGTCGTACTTGAAGGCGATCATCTTCTCGGATGTCGTCTGTCGTCCGGCGCTGGCGGCCTCGGCCCGGACGCGCTCGTTGAACGCCTCGATCTCGCCGGCCAGGCCGGGATTCACGGCGGCCCACGACTTGTCCTCCGTGATGAACACGGTGAACTCCCCGGCCCGCGTGCCATCGAATTCGGCTCTCGTGATGGGCAGCACGTAGGGACTCTGCGTCTGGAGGGCGTTGATCGCGGCAGCATCCGGGTAGATGGCCAGGAGGTACCGACCGGTTGGCCAGGCGGCGATCTCCGCATCCGTCGGCGCCTCGGCTGTCTCCACGAATCGCGTGGCCGGATTGGCGTCCAGGTAGCGGGCCATGCTCCCCGCGGTGTCGCCACGGGCCTCGAGGCGCATGTCGTGCGAGAAGAGGTTGAAGGCGATAATCCCGGGCACCACGATCACGAACGGGATCAGCAGCTTCATGAATGCCGCGAACACGATTCCCTTCTGTCCTTCGGCCAACGAGGCGGATCCGAGCGTGCGCTGCGTGATGTACTGGTTGAGGCCCCAGTAGTAGAAGTTCGGAATCCAGAGTCCCAGCAGTAGCGCGGTCCAGGGAAGCACCGTGTCCGAGGCCGGGAGGAACATGTTCATGCGGGGCCGATTGAGGTCCCAGAACCGCTCGATCGCACCCGCCGCCGGTGACAGCGTCTGGATGCTCACCGCCCCGGTCTCCACGCTGACCACGGATGCCGCCTCGGTGGCCATCCCCAGCTTCTGGAAAGCGAACCAGATGATCACGACCCCGCCCAGGATCAGGGCGCTTCCCTGGATCAGGTCGGCCCATGCGCATGCCTTGAGACCTCCGGCGGTGACATAAGCCATCGCGATGACGCCGATGATCAACGATCCGGTCGCCAGGCTGAGCGAGACGCCGGCCTTGCTGGCCAGCGTGCTGATGACCAGGGCACCGGAGTAGGTCACCGAGCCGAGAAGGAGCAGGTAAATGAGGATCGTCGCCACGGCCATGATCGTTCGAGCGGTTGCGCTGTACCGGACCTCGAGGAACTCCGGCATGGTGTAGATGCCGGTCCGTAGGAAGTACGGGAGGAACGCGAAAGCCACGATCACGAGCGTGATCGCCGCCATCCACTCGTAGCTCGCGATGGCCAGTCCGACGTGGCTGGCCGCGTTGCCGCTCATGCCCACGAACTGCTCGGTGGAGATGTTCGAGGCGATCAGCGAGAAACCGATGAGCCACCATTTCAGGTCACGTCCTGCCAGGAAGTAGTCCTCACTTCCCTTCTCGCTTCGGCTCTGGTACATGCCGACGCTGACGACGGCGATCACGAAGACCACGAAGATCAGGATGTCCCAGGCGGAGATCTGGAAGGACTCAGCGTTCATGGTGACTCTCGCTCAAAGGTTGTCGGTTTCTTCGGATCGTCGGGTCCGTGCTCGGCGCGCAGCCGCATCGCCGGGTCAGCTGGCGGGACGGAGGCGGATCGCCTGTCCACCACCCGGCGCCAGCTTCAGCGTCATCGTCGTCCCCGCGTCGACGGGCTGCTCCGAGATCGAGATCGGGAAGGGGTCGTGCAGCCAGTGCGCCCCCTCTCCGTCGGCATAGATCTCGGCGACAAAGCTCCGGCCCTCCGGAAGGAAGGAGAGCGGGATCTCCAGCGTGCGTCCCTCCTCGTCGGTGATGGCTCCGATGAACCAGTCGGGACCGCCCCGCTCCTGGCGTGCCACCACCACGTAGTCGCCGATCCGGGCGTCGAGCACCTCGGTGCGCTCCCAGTCGACGGGAACGTCCCGGATGAACTGGAACGCCGGCTGGCCCTCGTAGTTCTCGACCAGATCCGCCGCCATCTGCAGCGGTGAGTACAGCACGACGTAGAGGGCGAGCTGCTTGGCGAGCGTGGTGCGCACGCGCGGCGTCTCGGGCGGGCGCGGGCCTCCGATGCCCGATTCGATCAGGATGTCGAACACGCCGGGCGTGAAGTCCATCGGTCCGGAGATCATGCGGGTAAAGAAGAGGATCGTTTCGTACTCGGGCGGATTGCCGCCGTCCCTCGCCCAGGCATTGTACTCCTGACCCCGGGCACCCTCGCGGGTCATCATGTGCGGATACGTCCGCCGCTCACCCGTGTCCTTGATCGGCTCGTGCACATCGAGCATGACGCGGTTCCGCGCCGCCACCTCCAGGACCTTGCGCCAGTGCCGCACCATGTACTGCCCGTGGTGGGCGTGGCCTTCGGCCGTCTTGTCGCCGACGTAGCCGGTCTTCACCGCCCGGATTCCCAGCCGGTTGAGGAGCGCGAACGCGTCCTCGAGCTGCCGCTCGTAGTTCTCGACCCCCATCGACGTCTCGTGGTGGCCGATCAATCCGACCCCGCGTTCCTTGGCGTAGGCGGCCAGGCCTTCCAGGTCGTAGTCCGGATAGGGCTCGGTGAACGAGAAGAGCTCCGCGTTCTCGATCCAGTTGCCGTCCCAGCCCACGTTCCACCCCTCGACGAGCACGCCGCCGAAACCGTTCTCGGCCGCGAAGTCGATGTACCTCCGCGTGTTCTCCGTCGTGGCGCCGTGCCGCGGACCGGACGCCCACGTGTACTTGCCGATGTGCATCCCCCACCAGATGCCGACGTACTTCATCGGCTCGATCCAGCTCACGTCCTCCAGCGCATTCGGCGGGTTCAGGTTCAGGCCGAGCACCGCCGGCACGAGGTCCTCGGCGCGATCGGCCAGCTGGATCGTTCTCCAGGGCGTGACGAAGGGTGTCTCGCCATAGACCTTCACGCCGTCGGCCCACGCGGTGAGCGACACGCGAAGCCTGCGGTCGCGCGACCCGGCCAGGTTCATCCCCGCGTAGTCGACCAGGTTCGCCTCGTGGATGACGACGAAGACCCCGTCTTGCGTCTCCATCGTCAGGGGAGTGTGGACCGTCGGCAGCGTGCTCATCGGTGATGAGGCGTAGAGCAGCTCGTACCGATGCGTCGCGTCGTCCGCCTCGATCCACCAGGCCCGGGCGTCGTTGGCCATGTAGAACTCGGTGAGCTCCTCGGTGATGGCGAACGAGCCGAGGTCAGGCTGCTCGGGAAGCTCGTACCGGAATCCGAGACCGTCGTCGAAGACCCTGAAGACGAGGTCGATCCGGCGGCCCGGCGCCTCGATCTCGGTAGCCGAGACCCTCACCTCGTTGTGATGGTCCCTCACCCGTGCCACCTCGCCCCAGGGCTGCTCCCAGGTCTCGTCGAAGCTCCTCCGTCCCGCCTCCGCCAGCTCGAGCCCGTCGAGCCAAGGCGGAGCGTCGCGGAACTCGAGCCCGAGCCGCGAGGGCAGGATGACCTTCCGGCCGTCGCGCTCGACGCCGTAGTACAGGCCGCCCTCCCGGGTCTCGACCGTCACGACGTTTCGGCCGTCTGGAGAGGACACCCGGATCGACGTCTGTGCCCGTGCGGCCGCAGCCGTCGCGAGGGCGGTGACGGCGATCGCGAAGAGGCACGCGATCGTGCGGGTCGGCCCCACGCAAGGGCTTCGGCGAAGTTGGTGCATCCGATTGCTCATCTTGTTCATCCTTCCGATACCCAAACCAGAAACGCCCCTCCAGGTACGCCCACCTCGTGGCTTCCACCGCCGAGCCGCGAGTACTCGCCCTCGACCCCGCCGAGGTCGACGCTCTCCCGGTCGCCTACCTGTCGCCAGTCGCCGTCGGGGAGATCGAAGCGGAACACTCCCTCGCGCTTCCCGCTGTTGGCCAGGACCAGGACCCGCTCGCCGACTACGTATCCGAGGAGCGTGTTCTCCTCCGGGGTGATCCAGTGGTAATGTCCCTTCGGCATCTCCGCGATACGGAACACCCCGCCGTACTCGGAGCGGCGCAGCGCGACCAGGCCCCGCCAGTAGTCCCGCATCGCCCGGTGAGCGGAGTCCGGGGCGAGGCTCTCCCACAGGAAGCGGTTCGGGGCGCGCAGGTTGTAGGTGTCGTCCCGGCCCTTGAACAGGATGGGCCCGCCCGCCACTTCCACCTCGAACTCATCGTGCGGCGCCAGGCCCTTGGAGCGGAGCATCTCGGTGCCCCCGTGGATCACCACGGGGCCCGCCGTGGTGAAGAGGAGTCCGGCGGCGATGCGCACGGCGGCGAGGTCGACGCCCTCGAGTCCGTTGTGGTCCTCGTTCAGTGCGTATCGATCGGCCAGGGTCCAGTTGTCGTGAATGTCCAGGTAGGCGATCCCGTCCGTGGTGCGCCGCTCTTCGGCATGGTAGTTGGGCAGCGCGTGCATGACCGCCCCGCGCGCCGAGCCGTCGCCGCCGGCCCACCCGCGGTCCTCGACGTTGAACGGGCTGCCCTTGAAGGCGTCGCGCGCGTCATCCTGAAAGAAGGTGATCGGGGCGTCGGCCTTGTACCAGCTCCAGTCGGGGTTCGACCGAACATCTGGATCACTGGGCGGGATCCACGCCTCGCCGTAGATGATGAGATCCGGCGGGAGCACCCGCTTGACCCGACGAAGCGTTTGCTCGTCTATCTGTCCCGCCAGATCGATACGGAAGCCGTCCACCCCGAACTTCTCCACCCAGTGCCGGAGCTGGTCGACGATCCAGCGCTGCACCATGGGCCGCTCCTCCGACTTCACCTCGTTCCCGAACGGACCGATGTGCTCGAGGTCATCGTCGGTGCGGTAGTAGTAGGGCAGATCCAGGACGTTGAAGTTCAGGAGCAGCTGCCGGCCGTCCATGTTCTCGCCGGTGTGGTTCGGCACGACATCGATGATCACGGCGATGCCCCGCTCGTGGAACGCCCGGACGAGCGCCTTGAACTGCTCCCGTTCCGCCCCAGGCTCCGCGTCGCGCGACCGGTAGCGGCTCTCTACGGCGAACGCGTGGGTCGTACGGTACCCCCATTGGTAGTTCTCCCGGTCGATCCCCATGGTGCGCGCGAAGGGGTCGTCGGCGAAGACGGCCTGCCAGTCGGCGTCGCGATAGTGGAGGTACTCCTGTACAGGCATGAGGTGGACCACGTTCACGCCCAGGTCCGCGATGTGGTCGAAGCCGATGGGCTCACCCTGCGCGTTCACCAACCCCGATCGGGCCATGGCGGGCAGCGTCCCTGTCTCCGTCTCTTCCACGGGAAGGAGATCGGTGAAGTCCTGGACGTGCACCTCGTAGGCCACCACGTCTTCCATCGGCGGCCGACCGCCCGCTACGGGGGGAGGCGGCGGACCGTCCCGCCACACCCGTGACTTGCCCAGCGCGTCGTCGTTGACCAGGGCATAGGGATCCGAGACATGGACAGGATGCGTCTCATGGAACCAGTTCCCGGGATCGTCCGGGCCGTGAACCGTGAAGTCGAACCAGGTGCCGTGGAGATCTCCCGCCTCGGTGGCCTCCCACACCCCGTCCCCGTCTCTCTCCATCGCCACCACGCGCAGTGCCTCACGGGGCGCGTCATCCTTGCCTTGGTAGAGGTAGAGCAGAACTCCAAAAGCCCGAGGCGAGAAGATGCGGAACGTGGTCTCGCCACCGTCGTCGGAGACCACGGCGCCCAAGGGCTTGGAGGAGTACAGGTTGCGGAAGAGTGGATCCCGCCGGACCAGGGTCCGGAGGCCCAGTCGGGGAATCTCCAGGTAATGGACCCGCATGGGATCCAGCGGAACTTCCGGGGCCACGAGGGACTCGGACGCGGTGTTTGGAAGTATCTCCGCGATCGCGATCTCGCGCCCTTGGCCGTCCGTCAGGCGGTAGGCGTCGGAGCCGGAGGGCCGCTCGACGCCTCTGAGCTCGAAACGGATGGCGGTGGGACCTTGGATCTCGGCCCGCAGACGTGTCTCCAGATCTTCCTCCTGTGCGCTCGCGCCGTGCGCCGCCCAATGGCCCATGACGAGCAGCGCCGCGCCAACAGCCCCTCGACGAAGCGCAATCATAATGCCTATCGCCGTTCGCTGAGGAGAACCAGACCGGATTCGGTCACCAGCGAGATCTGACCGTCCGTAACCGTAGCGGTCTCCCCCGAATACGCGTCGATCAGTTCCGTGCCGTCGGGAAACACGTTGAAGATGGGGATCGTCTTGGCTCCCTCGCCCTGATCCATCGCCACGAGCACTCGATCGGACAGCTCGCGAGTCTTCAGGGTGCGGCTGAAGATGTAGGGTTCCAGCTGGTGCTGCCGATGCTCGCCCGCGCCCACGGCGGGGTGGGCCCGTCGGAACTGGCCGAGCTTCCGCCAATGTTCGAGGATCTGGGCGGTCGAGCCGCCAAGCTCCAGGTCGCCCCAGTTCATGCCCGAGCGCAGGTTGGCGTCGCCCTTGGCGCCCTCCACCCTCAGGGGCCGAGCCAGCTCGTCCCCGTAGTAGACCTGGGCGCCGCCCGGGGCGAGCAGCAGACGCGTACCGGCGCCGAACGGATCCGCTCGGTTCAGGTCGTACGGCGATCCATCGTCATGCGAGCTGACATAGTTGAGGATCGCAAGACCCCGGAGCTCGTCACGAAGCAAGGCGGAATACCGAGCGTAGACGTCGTCCAGGGAACCGGCCACCTCCCGCTTGAAGCCGAAGTTTATGAGGCCGTCATACCCGTAGTCGAAGTAGTCGACGCTCCGGTCCCCGAAGTCGAACTCCCGCCCGTGGCTCGCCTCGTAGTTGGAGACCTCTCCGAACATGTAAAACGGGAGATCGTCCAAAACCTGGTCCGGATGCGCTTCCTTCCAATCGGCGAAGGCCCGGTCGGCTTCCTGCTTCAGCTCTGCGCTGATCGCTTCCTCGAAGTGCTTGGCGGTGTCCACCCGGTAGCCGTCGAACCCGAGCTCGCGGACCCAGTCGCTGAGCCACTTGATGAGGTAGTAGCGCGGCGCCCTCGGGTATCCGGTGCGCTCGAAGAACGCGTCGAGCTCGGCCAGCTCCTCGTCCAGGCGGCCCTCCCGCTCCCACTTGTCGAGCAGCGGTGGCGGAAGCTCGACGGGGGTCTCCCGATCGGTGAGGATGTCGGGAAGGTTGTCCACCAGGGTGCAGTCCACCGTGGTCGCGTAGTCCTGGTAGACGCACCGAGGTCCGGTGCGGACCCAATCGTCCGGCCACTGGGGATCCAGGGGTGTTACCGGCCCGGTGTGGTTGATGACCGCGTCCATCAAGACGCGGATGCCGCGGCGATGGGCCGCGTCGACCAGCGCCCGTAGATCTTCCTCGGTGCCCAGCGCCGGCTCCACGGCCGTCCAGTCGCGGGCCCAGTAGCCGTGGTATCCGTAGGTCTTTCCGGTGCCCTCGTCGACGCTTCCTCGGATCTGCTCCACGAAAGGGGTTATCCAGATGGCGTCGACTCCCAGGGCATCGAAGTACCCCTCCTCCAGCCTCCGGAGCAAGCCCGCCAGATCCCCCCCGTGGAAGCTGCGCAGCACCGCTCCGTCCTGCGCGCGGCCCAGAGCCCGGTCGTTGGCGGTGTCGCCGTTGTGGAAGCGGTCGGTGAGGAGGAAGTAGACGGTGGCGGCGTTCCAGAAGACCGCCGGATCCGCGGCCTCCGCCGCCGCGATCTCACCTCCCCGATCATCGGGGCTTGGGGATTTTGCGCTGCACGCCGAGAGGAAGAGCGCTCCGAGTCCGACGATCGCCGCACGGCTCTGGCCGGTCACGATCGAACCACTCTTGCTCGGTACACGCACTTGCTGCGACGAATCTCGGTCAGCCCGACAGTGCCGCGGCCACGTCGTCCCGGTCCTCGACGTGGAGGGTCAGCGCCGCGGCGACAACGAGCGATGCGCCACCCACGATTAGGGCGTAGATGGCCTCTCCCCCGAAGAAGCGCCCGACGAAGAAGCCGAGGATCGCCGCCGCTACGATCTGGGGGATCACGATAAAGAAGTTAAAGACGCCCATGTAGTAGCCCATCTTCGACGGCGGCAGGGAGCCGGTGAGGATGGCGTAGGGCATGGAGAGGATGCTGGCCCAGGCGATCCCCACCCCTACCATGGAGCACAGCAGGTACCGGGGGTCCGAGATCACGAAGATCGAGAGGAGCCCGAGCGCACCGCAGACCAGACAGATGGCGTGAGCGATCTTCCGGCTGGTCCTCTTCGCCAGCACCGGAATCGCGAACGCCACCACGGCGGCGACGCCGTTGTAGGCTCCGAAGGCGACCCCCACCCAGTTGGCCCCCTCGTTGTAGAGGGCGGATGTCGTGTCGCTGGTCCCGTAGATGTGGCTGGTCACCGCCGCCGTCGTGTAGATCCACATCGCGAACAGGGCGAACCAGGAGAAAAACTGCACCCAGGCCAGCTGCCTCATCGTGTGGGGCATGTCCTGGAAGTCGTTGAGGATGGTGACGAAGCCGTTGTCGTACCGGCCGGACCGCTGCAGGAGTCCTGAGAGGATCAGCAGCACGCCGATGAACATCGTGCCGCCCGACAGGACCCAGTC
>JARRMU010000044.1:0-15652 GCA_037385645.1 Gemmatimonadales bacterium | reverse complement strand
GAACGTAGATCGCCTGCACGGAGGTGATGGATCCCTTCTTCGTCGAGGTGATACGCTCCTGCAGCTCGCCCATCTCCGAAGCGAGCGTCGGCTGATAGCCGACGGCGCTCGGCATGCGGCCGAGCAGGGCCGACACCTCGGAGCCCGCCTGGCTAAAGCGGAAGATGTTGTCGATGAAGTAGAGCACGTCCTGCCCCATGACATCGCGGAAGTACTCCGCAACCGTGAGGCCGGCGAGCCCTACCCTCAGGCGGGCGCCGGGCGGTTCGTTCATCTGCCCGTAGACGAGG
Source organism: Gemmatimonadales bacterium (assembly GCA_037385645.1). GTDB lineage: Bacteria > Gemmatimonadota > Gemmatimonadetes > Palauibacterales > Palauibacteraceae. The sequence goes on along the minus strand of JARRMU010000044.1, from coordinate 15,362 downwards.
GCGGTCGAACTCAACACGCCGGACTCTTTCATCTCCAGCCAGAGGTCGTTGCCCTCGCGCGTCCGCTCACCCACGCCCGAGAACACCGAGAGCCCGCCGTGCTCCTGCGCGATGTTGTTGATGAGCTCCATGATGATGACGGTCTTGCCGACACCGGCGCCGCCGAACAAGCCGGTCTTGCCTCCCTTCACGTAGGGGGCGATCAGGTCGACGACCTTGATCCCCGTCTCGAAGATCTCCGTCTTCGGCTCCAAGTCGGTGAACGGCGGCGCCTCGCGGTGGATCGGCCAGCGCTCGGTCTCGCCGACAGGCCCCATCTCGTCGACCGGCTCTCCGAGGACGTTGATGATGCGGCCCAGCGGAGCCTCGCCGACGGGCACCGTGATCGCCTGCCCCGTGTCGACGACGTCCATGCCGCGCCGCACTCCATCGGTCGCGTCCATCGCCACGGCCCGCACCTGGTTCCGGCCGATGTGCTGTGCGACCTCGAGAATGAGATCGTGGTCGGTTCCGTCGTCGTCGGTCCAGCGGAGTCGCAGCGCGTTGTAGAGCTCGGGCATCTCGCCCGGCTCGAACTCGATGTCGACGACCACACCGATCACCTGCACGACCTTCCCGACGCCCTGTTCGTTCGCCTTCTCGGTCATCTGCTCACGTCACCTCTATGGTTCACTTCGTCGCTTCCTCTTTCACCTGCTCTCGCGCTGTGCGTATCTCGCGGAGCGAGTATCGGACGCCCCGAGGAGCCTAGAGGCTCCGAGGACCAGGCGTCCGCCGACTCGCGGAGCCGAGATACCACAGCGGTAATCGACCAGTGCCTCCGCGCCGCCCATGATCTCGGCGATCTGCTGCGTGATCTCGGCCTGCCGTGCCCGATTGTAGAGACGCGTCAGGTTGCTGGTCAGCTCGTCGGCGTTGTCCGTCGCGTTCTTCATGGCGGTGCGTCGCGCCCCCTGTTCGGCGGCGGCCGTCTCGACGAGCGCCCGGTAGCCCGCGTTGATGACGTAGAGGGGTAGCACCCGCGATAGGATCTCATCCGCTGACGGATCCAGGATGTACCACGGCCCGGAGCGAACGCGCTCCTCCGGGACGAACACCGGCAGAACCTGCCGCGCGACCGGCGGCGTGCTCAGGATGCTGCGGAACTCCGAATACACCAGGAAGACCGCGTCCACCTCGCCTGCAACGAACTGTCTCGCCACCGGTTCGACGATCGACCGGGCATCCTCGGCGGTCGGTGCATCGCTGATGTCCGTGCGCGTGCTCGCCATCTCGATTCCGCGGAAGCGGAAGAAGTTGACGGCCTTCCGCCCGACGACGTGCAGGTCGACCTCGATGCGATCCCTCTCGGCGCGATCCAGCAGCTCCCTGGCCGTTCGAATCAGGTTCGTGTTGAACGCACCGCACAACCCGCGGTTGCTCGTGATGAGGACCACGGCGCCCCGAGCGATTCGCTCGGGCTGACGAAGTATCGGCTGCAGTTCGACGAGATCGGGGGCGACGAGACGCTCGATCACCTCCTCTAGCTTGATGGCGTACGGGCGAGCCTGCTCGACGCGCTGCGTGGCACGGCGGAGTTTCGACGTCGCTACCATTTCCATGGTGCGCGTGATCTTTCGCGTGCTCTTGATCGAGCCGATCCGGCGCTGGATGTCGCGGGCCTTAGCCATCTAGCCGTTCACTCTCGTATCGATCATAGGCTCGGTATTCAGCATCGCCACGTTCGGCTCAACCGGCGGCCGCCGGCTCGGCCTCGGCTGCACCCTGCCCTTCATCCGCCTCGGGCTCTTCTAGAGCCGGAGCCACCGTCGGCCCACCAAAGATCTTCTTGAACTCGGCGATCGCGTCGACGAGCTGTTTCTCGAGCTCGTCGCTCAGCGTCTTCTCCTCGCGTAGCCGCTCCGCAATCGACGGGCGCGATTGCATGAACTCGAGAAAGTCGCTCTCCCACTTCTTGATGTCGGCTACTGCCACATCGTCCAGATAGCCTCTGGTGACGGCGAAGATCGCCATCACCTGCTCCTCCACGGCCATCGGAACGTACTGGTTCTGTTTCAGGGCCTCGACCGTCCGCTCCCCGCGGGCGAGCTGCCGCTGGGTGGCCGCGTCCAGCTCGGAGCCGAACTGGGCGAAGGCCTCGAGCTCCCGGTACTGCGCCAAGTCGAGACGCAGCCGGCCCGCCACCTGCTTCATCGCCTTGATCTGCGCCGCGCCGCCGACGCGCGATACCGAGATCCCTACGTTGACGGCCGGCCTAACGCCGGAGTAGAAGAGGTCCCCCTCCAGGTAGATCTGACCGTCCGTGATCGAGATCACGTTCGTGGGAATGTAGGCCGATACGTCGCCCGCCTGAGTCTGAATGATCGGAAGGGCGGTCAATGAGCCTCCCGGCACCTTGATGTCTGGATGGGCCGCGATGACCTCGGCGTCCTCGCTGATCTTGGCCGCCCGCTCCAGGAGCCGGCTGTGCAGATAGAAGACGTCGCCCGGGTAGGCCTCGCGCCCCGGCGGACGCCTGAGAATCAACGAGATCTGCCGGTAGGCATCGGCCTGCTTCGAGAGATCGTCGTAGACGAGGAGCGTGTGCTTCCCCTCTTCATACACGAAGTACTCGGCCATGGCGCAGCCGGCGTAAGGCGCGATGTACTGGAGCGTGGCCGGATCGGAAGCGTTGGCCGAGACCACGATCGTGTGGTCCATGGCCCCTTCCTTGGTGAACTTCTCCACGACGCTGGCCACGGTGGACGCTTTCTGTCCGATCGCGACGTATACGCAGATGACGTCGCCGCCGCGCTGGTTGATGATCGCGTCGAGCGCAATCGCCGTCTTCCCGGTGCTTCGGTCGCCGATGATCAGCTCGCGCTGGCCGCGTCCGATCGGGATCATCGAGTCGATGGCCTTGAGGCCCGTCTGCAGCGGCGTGTCCACGGGCTTGCGGTATACGATCCCCGGAGCCTTCCGGTCGACCTTCATCATCGTCGCGGCCGAGATCGGACCCTTGCCGTCCCGAGGCTCGCCCAGCGGGCTCACGACCCGGCCGAGAAACTCCGGACCGGCTGGCACCGAGAGCACGCGGCCCGTGCGCCGTGCGGCGTCGCCTTCCTTGAGCTGGAGGTAGTCGCCGAGGCAGACCGCTCCGATGTTGTCCTCTTCCAGGTTGAGCGCGAGCGCGGTAATCACCTCGCCGGTCTCCGACGATTCGATCTCCAACATCTCGTTGGCGACGGCCGAGGAGAGACCGAAGATGCGGGCCACCCCATCCTTCACCTCCAGCACCTCGCCGACCTCCTCCATGTGGAGGTCTTCCTCGTAGTGCTCGATCTGCGTCAGTAAAGCTTTCTTGATCTCGCTGGCGTGCAGCGAGCTTTCGTTGGCCATGTAAACCGTCTCCTGAGAGGTCCGCTCAGGTCACTGACGAACCTGTTAAGGGGTCTTAGCTTCGTGCCTCTCTGTGAAGGAGGGTCGATCGAAGGTCGTCCAATCGCCGACGAAGGGACCCATCCATCACCCGATCGCCGACTCGAATTATGACGCCTCCGAGTAGCCGCTCATCCTCCACGAAATGAGGGACGACATCGGCTCCGAGCCGCCGGGAGAGCGCGGTCACGAGCTGGGTTCGCAGCTCCTCGTCAGGCGAGAAAGCGAGGCTGACGGCCGCGTGTATCCGGCCGGCCCTCTCGTCGAGAAGATCTCGGTACGCCGACTCCATCGCCGGTAGCCACCGCTGACGCCGCTTGTCGATGACCACCAGAAGGAAGTTGACGAAGAGCGGCGGCACGCGATCGGCAAACACATCCCTGAGGATGCGCTTCTTCTCTTCCCCCGGGATCCGGGGCGTGTCCAGAAAGCTCCGAAAACCGTCCACCTCCGCGTGCAGCGCAGCCACCGTTGCCAGAAGCTCGCCGTAGCTCTCCTCCTGGCCGTCGCGCGCGGCGAGCTCGAGAAGCGTCCCCGCGTAGTTGACGGCGACCGCCGAGGCGCTCACAGCCCTGCCTCGCTGGTCACGTCAGGCCTCGAGGCTCCCGAGGTACTCGCGCACGAGACGGCGGTCGCCCTCCGAATCCAGGCGAGCCTTGATCAGGCGCTCCGCCGCCGCAATCGATATGTCGACGGTCTCCTCACGGAGCTGCTCCAGCACGCGCTGACGCTCCCGGTCCATCTCGCGTCGCGCACGCTCGAGGATGTCGGATTTCTCTGCCTCGGCAGCCCCCACCAGCTCCTGACGAAGGCGCCCCGCCGCCTCGCGGGTTTCGTCGAGCAGGTGCTGCGCCTCGTTGCGGGCGCGGGCGAGCTCGCGGGTCTGCTCTTCCACCAGGCGACGGGCCTCTTCCCTGTCTTCGCGAGCCGTGTCGATCGCCTGCTGGATCTTTTGCTGGCGCTCTTCGAGTCCGCCCGCGATGAGCGGGAAGACCTTCCACGCCAGGATCCCCAGCGTGAGGAGGAAGAGCACCCAGGTCCAGATGACGAGCCCGATGTTCAGGGAGAAGATGGCACCGCCCGCCTCTTCGGCGACCGCACCGTAGAGCGGCGTCGGCATCAGGATGCCCATGAGGGCACCTACCAATGCGGCCATCAGCAGAGCGCCGGCGGCGGCCAGCCATGCCTTCGCCTGCCTTCCCTCCCCGACGGCTGGCACTCGCGTATCGCTCATTACTTGATGAAGCCGGCGATCACGAGACCGAACAGCGCCGCACCCTCGATGAGGGCGGCGAGGATGATCGCCCCGTTCTGGATCTGTCCGGCTGCCTCCGGCTGCCGTGCCATCGCCTCCGTCATGTTCCCGCCGATCCGTCCGATGCCGATGCCGGCGCCGATCACGGCCAGGCCGGCACCGATCACGGCCAGACCTGCACCGAGGCCCCCGCCACCGGCAGGAGCGCCGCCTGCTTCTTGGAGCAGCGCGAGAATATTGAGCATCCCTTTCCTCCTTTTCTATCTCCCGGCCAATCCCCCTGTCGGGACGGCGGTGATGGCCCTCGCCTCGAAGCGAGGGAGCTGTTCAGCGCGGCCGGGCGCGTGGCGCCTGCCGCTCCTGCCTGGAGCCGAGGCTCCTAGTGTGCGTGCCGAATCAGCCCGATGAACACGGACGTCAGCATCGCGAAGATGAACGCCTGGAGGAACGCCACGAAGATCTCCAGGAACATGACGAAGAGGCCGAGTAGGATCGGACCGAGGATCGCGATCAAGCCAGCCCCGGTGGTAAAGCTCCCGTACGTTATGATGAGCCCGAGCAGCGCCAGCAGCACGAAGTGCCCCGCCGTCATGTTGGCGAACAGTCGAACGGCGAGCGCGAACGGCTTGGCCAACTTCCCGATCACCTCCACCGGAGTCATGATCACGAGCATGAGCGCGCTCATCGCCGGGTTGAGGCCGGGTGGCACGTAGAAGATGGTGCGCAGATAGCCTTTTGGACCCAACGCGGTGAATCCCGCCACCTCGATGACCACGAGCGCGATCAGGGCGAGAGCGGATGTCACCATGATGTTGGAAGTGGCCGTCGCCCCGAACGGGACGAGGCCGAGCAGGTTCGCATACAGGATAAAAAAGAAGAGTGCGATCACGAGCGGGACGAAGCGCTCGCCGCCGCGGCCGATGTTCGCCAGCGCCACGTCGTCGCGCAGGTAGAGGTAGAAAGCCTCCATCGCGTTCAGCAGACCCCGCGGCGCCTTATCGCCTTGCTCGAGGCGCTGCGCAGCGCGCGCGGCGAGCCACATGGTGACGATCGTGAGCAACGCCGCGATAAACAGGAAAACGACGTGCCTCGTGATCGACAGGTCGATCTCCAGGCCGCCGACGTGGAGCGGCGGAACCTGCAGCGGGCTCAGATCGATGGCGAAGAAGCCGAAGTCCAGGTTGGTGGAGTCGACGATGTGGTGGATCATCGCCTCCGTATCCCACTCTTCGGCGTGTGCGGCCTCCGCGCCCTGGACGGCGTGAGTCGCCTGCGCACCTCCGTGCTCCTGAAGCTGCACCAGCCCCCGAACCAGGAGCGTGTCCTTCAGCAGCAACGCCTCTCTAACCACTCCGAGCATCTCTATTCAGTCAACTCTTCTCTTGCTGCGGTCGGCGACCGGCGAGCCACGCCGCCTCCAGGAGAAGGAAGGCGATCATGGCGATCACGTACGCGACCGCGACGGGTCCCAGCGGCAGGCGCGTGGTCCAGCTCACGACGGCGAGGAGCGCCAAGCCGCCGAGGCGAGCCGCCATCCCCGCCAGCCACGGTCGCGTCGCGTCGAGACGACGTTCCAACCGATCGAGAAGCACCCAGTAAGCCGGCGCCTGGATCAGCCAGGCCACGAGCGCTCCGATAATGAGGGAGCCGCTGCGGCCCGACCCCGAGGCCAGTACAGCCGCGCTCCCGACAGCGAGCAGCGCCCACGTGAACGCCAGATAGCCAAGCCTGCGTCGCGAGACGCTCATTCGGCGGGCGGACCCTCATCGCGTTCATGGGAGGGATCTATCACGAGACGCCGGTACATGCTGTAGAATCCGGCACTGAAGCCGAGGAACGCCCCGAGCAGCACGAAAAGAGGCCGCGTCCCGAGCCGCTCGTCCAGCAGAGTCCCCAGCCAGGCGAACAGCGCGGCCGACGCGGCGATCGTTATTCCATGGCCCGCGTGACGACCAACCTGTGCGATCGTCGAGGGCGCCGATTCTTTCCGCATCTACCCAGAACCTCGACCCGTCCCGCCTGAAAACGTCCCCGAACGCGGTTCCGCCGGGCCGACGGCGGGGCGATCATACCTGCTTGTGAAAAATAACGCAAGGCTGCAAGTGACGGTGTTTAGGGGCAGTGTACCGCCCGCGTCGGAACCCGTAGGTTTAGGAGCGGTACAGGGCTGAGGACGGGGTCGAGTCGGAGACGGAAGGGCGAGGTGGAAGCACGCAAATCGGGGATCACGAGCCCTCCTGCGCAGCCGCTGCAGGCGGGTGCGAGCGACGTCGATCTTCTCGGGCGACTCGCGTCGGCCCGCGAAGCGATCGAGGCGCAGATCGCACGCAGGATCGTGGGGCAGACGGATCTCGTGGAGCGCCTGCTGATCACGATGCTGGCGGGAGGGCATGCGCTCATAGTGGGCGTGCCGGGCCTTGCGAAGACCACGCTGGTGGCCACGCTCGCCGAGACGCTGGACCTGGCGTTCAGCCGCATTCAGTTCACGCCCGATCTCATGCCTTCGGACATCACCGGTACGGAGGTCCTTCAGGAGGACGCGGGAACGGGACGTCGCAGCTTCCGGTTCATCCCCGGTCCCATCTTCGCCAACGTCATCCTTGCGGACGAGATCAACCGGACGCCGCCGAAGACTCAGGCCGCCCTGCTTCAGGCCATGCAAGAGGGCGAGGTCACCGTCGCGAACGAGACGCGTCCCCTCGACCGCCCCTTCTTCGTATTGGCCACCCAGAACCCGATCGAGCAGGAAGGGACGTATCCGCTGACGGAGGCGCAGCTGGACAGGTTCATGTTCGAACTCCGGATCGACTACCCGAGCCATGATGAGGAGGTGGAGGTCGCCGCCACGACGACGACCGGATCACGAGCCGAGGTGAGCACCGTCCTCGGCGCGCTGGAGCTTCAGACGCTGCAGGATCTCGTGCGCCGGGTTCCGGCACCACCCTCCCTCACCGAGTACGCCGTACGCATCGCGCGAGCCACCAGGCCCGAGGACCCGGAGGCTCCGAGCTTCGTGAGGGATCTGGTGAGCTGGGGTGCGGGACCGCGCGCATCGCAGTATCTCGTGCTCGGCGCCAAAGCCAGGGCGGCGCTCGACGGACGCCCGGTGCCGAATCTCGAGGACGTCAGGGTGGTGGCGCCGGATGTCCTGCGCCACCGGGTCCTTCCCGGCTTCGAGGCCGAGGCTGCCGGCCGCGATGCGGAGAGCCTCATCGAGGAGCTCCTCGGCGTCAGCCGGTCCTGGCGGACCGTCCGCAGCTAACGCGAACCCGCGCCACCCAAAGGAGCCACACCCTCCACCTTGGAAGACCCCAGCTCAGCTGATCGACCGCGGACCCGGCCGCTCCGATGATCGGAACGGCCCTGGTGTTGGTCCTGCTTCTCGCGATGTCCGGCTTCTTTTCCAGCGCCGAGATCGCCTTCTTCTCCATCTCCCAGACTCGAGCCCGGTCGCTGGCCGAGGAGGGTAAGCGCGGGGCCAACGCGCTCGCGCGTCTCAAGGCCAACCCGGAGCGGCTCCTGATCACGATCCTGATCGGCAACAATGTCGCGAACATCGGTGCCGCCTCGGTGGCCACGTACGCCGCGACGCAGCTCTTCGGCTCGGCCGGGGTCGGTCTGGCGACAGGCGTCATGACCCTGCTGGTCCTGTTCTTCGGCGAGATCACGCCGAAGAGCTTCGCGGTCTCCAATGCGATGCGGCTCTCGCTCGGCGCCGCACCGGTCATCGAGATGCTCCAGCGAGTTCTGTCCCCACTCGTCCGGCCCCTGGAGAGCCTTACGAGGTGGATTCTGCCGAAGGCCAAGGGCGGAAGCGGCGGTGTCTCCGAGATGGAGATCCGGCGGCTGTCGCAGATGGCCTATCTCTCCGGCATGATCGACGAACGGGAGCGGCGACTCATCGAACAGGCCTTCCTCCTGGACACCACGAAGGCACGCGATGCGATGACGCCGCGGGTCGAGATCTTCGCCTGGCCCGAGACGCTGACGGTGGGTGAGATCGCCACCGAGCTCCGCTCCCTGCCCTACAGCCGGATTCCGGTCTACGAGGACACGGTGGACAGGATCACCGGCGTCGTCCACCTGCGAGATCTCTACCAGGCCATCAGCTCCGGACGGCGTCTCTCGACCCTGCGGGAGCTGGCGCGGGAACCGTTCGTCGTGCCCGAGATGATGCCGCTGTCGGCGCTGCTCGAGGAGTTCCAAAGCCGCCGCATCCACCTCGGCATCGTGGTGGATGAGTACGGGGGAACGGACGGCCTCATCACGCTCGAGGACATCCTCGAGGAGCTCGTCGGCGAGATCCACGATGAGGTCGACATCCCGGAGGAGCAGATCGTACGGCTGGGGCGGAACAAGATCCTCGTCGACGCCTCGGCGGAGCTGCGCGACATCAACCACTTCTTCAACACGTCCTTTCCCGACGACGAGCACCGGTCGCTCAACGGCTACGTGCTGCACGAGCTCGGTCGAGTGCCCGCGCGGGGCGAAACGACGGAGCTGGACGGGGTGCGGATCGAGGTGCTCGGAGCCAGCGATACGCAGATCACGCACTGCCGGCTCGTCCGTCTTCCGGCCGAGCGACGGGAGGGGTCGGACGCGGTCTAGGCCCGCCAGTCCGCCGGAGCACAACCGACAGTCCGTCAGAAGTCCAGAAACTGACCCGTGTACCAGTCGACTAGTGTGTCACCGAGCAGGAACGTGACGGCTGCCCCCAGTGCCAGGAACACGCCGAACGGGACCATTTTCCCCGTCTTCAAGCTGATCGGGCCGAAGATGACCGACCCCGCCAGCGCACCCAGGAAGATGGTCAGGACCGCTCCGACCGGACCCAGATAGGCCCCGATCATCGCCATCATCTTCATGTCGCCGCCTCCCATGGCCGGCTTCTTGAAGATCCAGTCACCGACGAGGCCGACTCCGAGGAGCAGGAGAAAGCCGAGCGCCGCGCCGGCTACCGAGGGCACGATCGTGGGTGCACCCGTCGTCAGTTCGGTCACGATGGCCAGAGCGATGCCGCTGGCCAGTCCTCCGATGCTCAGCTCATCCGGAATGAGGTAGTGCCGCGCGTCCGTGATCGCGATCGCCAGCAGGATGGTGAAGAAGACGGCGCCAGCCAGCGAACGCAGCGTCGGCCCGTAGGCGAGCGCCATCCCCAACCAGATCGCGATCGTCGCGATCTCGACAAGCGGATAGCGAAAGGAGATGCGCTCGCCACACTGGCGGCACCGCCCTCGCAGCAGAATCCAGCTCAGGACGGGTATGTTGTCTCGGGCGGTGATGTCCTTTCCGCAGCCGGGGCAGTAGGAGCGTGGCCGGATCACACTTTCGCCGTGCGGCAGCCGGTGGATGCAGACGTTCATGAACGAGCCGAGGGCGGCGCCCAGAAAAGCGGCGGTCAAATAGAACAGGGTCTCAACCGTCACGAAGGCTCTCTCTCAAGCGGTCCATGAGAAGGGCTCCGGCGACTCCGACGTTCAGCGAATCCACGGGCGTCCGTAGCGGGACGGATACGGTCCGCGCGGCAGTCCTCAGCACCACGTCCGAGACTCCGGCTCCCTCGTTGCCGAGCACCAGAGCGACCCGAGGCCGGGACACTCCCGACCTGCCCAGGACCTCCCCTTTGGCGTCCGCGGCCCAAACCTCGATGGCGCCCCGCTCCAACCAAGACCGCGCGTCGGTCCAGGCAGATTCAACGATCGGCAGTCGCAGGTTCGACCCCGCCGCGGCGCGCGTCACCTTCGGGCTCCAGGCCTCGGCCGTGCCCGGAAGCACGATGGCACCGCTCAGCCCCAGGCCCTCGGCGGCCCGAATGAGCGTCCCGACGTTCCCCGGATCCTGCACGGCATCCAGCACGAGAAGATCGGCAGCGCCCAAGTCCTCCCAACGCCACGTGGGACGTACGGCGACGGCTATGAGGCCTTGCGGAGTCCGCGTATCGCTCACCGAAGTCAGCTCCGAGTCCTGGAGCGCGTGGCAGGGAACTTCCGCGACCGCGAACGCCTCGACAAGCTCGCGGGCCGATTCTGGCGTCGGATCGGGGTGAAGCAGGGCCTCGGCGCGAACGGGTGCATGGAGCAGCTCCATCACCGCCCGGGGCCCCTCCACCAGGAAGAGACCCGTCTCCGCACGGCCTTTCGAGCGAAGGAGCGATCGCCAAACTTTCAGCTGGGAGCGACTAGCCAAGCCTTCCGGCCTTCCGAAGTGAACGTGCGTGCGGGACGGCTACACGGTATGGACGGTCCGACGGATTCGGCCAGTGGGCTTTCGGCAGGGCGTCTGGAACGAGGAACGGCGGAGCGCGGTGAGCAGGCACATCGATTCGAAATCGGAGCGGGTCGGCGGGAGGGCGAGCGTTTCGGCGCCGCCGCCGGTTGCGCTGACGATCGCGGGCAGCGACTCCGGCGGAGGTGCCGGGATTCAGGCCGACCTCAAGACATTTCAGGCGTTCGGCGTCTTCGGCGCGTCCGCCATCACCGCCGTCACCGCCCAGAACACGCGCGGCGTATTCGGCGTCCAGACGGTCAGTCCGGAGCTCGTTGCCAGGCAGATCGAGGCCGTGGTCGATGATCTGAGGCCCGCGGCGGCGAAGACCGGCATGCTGGCCGACGTCGCCATCATCGAGGCCGTCGTCTCGGCCGTGCGAGCGGCCGGACTCGCACCGCTCGTCGTTGATCCCGTCATGATCGCCACGAGCGGCGATCGGCTTCTCGAAAAAGAGGCCGAGAAGGCGTACCGCGAGCTGTATCCGCTCACTGCCGTGCTCACGCCGAATCTGCAGGAGGCCGAGCTGCTGTCGGGCCGCCCGGTCGGCGACCTCAAGCAGATGTGCGAGGCAGCCCGGGTGCTCGTCGACGAAGGCTGCGGCGCGGTGTTGATCAAGGGGGGGCACCTGGCAGGCGAGGTCGTTCTGGACGTGCTTCATGACGGCGAGCGCTGGCACGTGTGGCGATCCGAGAGGCTGGGAGAGGGCGACGCCCACGGAACGGGCTGCACCCTGTCGGCAGCGATCACCGCCGGCTTCGCGCTGGGCCAGCGCCTCTTCCCGGCGGTCGACCACGCGCTGCGCTACACGCGTGAGGCCCTCCGCACGGCACCCGCGCTCGGAGGCGGGCACCGGCCGCTCGATCACTGGGCTCCCGAAAGCTAGCCGAGCAGGCGTCCGAAGCGCTCGATACTTCCGAGGATGAGGGACTGGAAGGTCACGGCCACCCGTTCGGAGGTCTCCAACACCTCTTCGTGATCGAGGGGCTCGGGAGAGATGCCGGCGGCGAGGTTGGTGATGCAGCTGACGCCGACGCACCGGACGCCGACGGCCCGGGCGGCGATCACCTCCGGGACGGTGGACATCCCGACGGCGTCGGCGCCCAATCCCCGAAGCGCCCGGATCTCGGCGGGCGTCTCGTAGCTCGGCCCGAGCAGAGCTGCGTAGGTGCCCTCCTGTAGCGGGATCCGCTGCTCCCGGGCCACACGCCGCACGATCTCGCGAAGCTCCGCGTCGTACGTTCCGTACATGTCGGGCCAGCGCGTCTCTCCCTCGGGGACGGGCCCGAACAGCGGGTTCCGGAACATGAGGTTGATGTGATCGGCGATCAGCATGAGATCGCCGGGCCGAAGGTCGAGGCGCACGCCGCCCGCCGCGTTGCTCACGACCAGCGCGCGGATCCCGAGTCTCGTCAGCACGCGGACGGGAAGGATCACGTCGCCCGGCGGGTGACCTTCATACATGTGGACTCGGCCGCTCAGGCCGACCGCGGGCACGCCTGCCAACGTCCCCGCGACGATTCTGCCCTCGTGGCCCACGACCGTAGAGGGCGGCCAGTGCGGGAGCTCGGTGGCCGGGACCTTACGCGCCCCCTCGAACCTTCCGGCCAGAGCCCCGAGGCCGGAGCCGAGGATCACGCCCACGAGCGGCTCGAAGCCGTCGAGAAGCTCGCGAAGGGCGGCCGTGGCCTGTTCGACGCGACGCTCTACTTCTGGGCTCGGCACCGTGTTCGCACCCGCGCCAGCGGTCGGGCTCACCCCAGCACGCCGGCCAAAGTCGCCGTCATCCAGGTCGCGGCGGTACCCCCGAGCATGGCACGGAGGCCAAGTCTTGAGAGGTCGTGACGGCGCTCCGGGGCGATGCCGCCGATGCCCCCGATCTGGATCGCGATCGAGGAGAAGTTGGCGAATCCGGTCAAGGCATAGGTCGCGATGATCACCGATTTCTCGGACACAGCCACCCCCTCGCGCAGCATGTCGGCGAGCGTCTGGAACGCCACGAACTCGTTGGCCACCATCTTGATCCCGAACAGGCTCCCGATAGTGGACGCATCCGACCAGGGAACGCCGATGAGCCAGGCGACGGGCGCGAAGATCCAGCCGAGAATCCTCTCCAGGGTGATGCCCTCGATGCCGATCAGCCCGGTAGCCCAGCCGAGGATCCCGTTCCCGAGCGCGATCAGCGCCAGAAAGGCCAGTAGCATCGCGCCCACGTTGAGAGCCAGTTTGAGGCCGCCTGCCGCACCGCCCGCCGCGGCATCGATCACGTTGACGGAGGTCTCCTCCACCTCGAAGCTGAGCGTGCCGCTCGTCTCGGACTCCTCGGTCTCCGGCATCAGGATCTTGCTGATGACGATCCCGGCGGGCGCGGCCATGATGCTCGCCGCCAGGAGGTGGCCGGCGATATCCGGAAAATAGCCGGAGAGCATCGCCACATAGGCCGCCATGACCCCTCCCGCCACCGTGGCGAACCCCCCCGTCATCACGGTGTTCAGCTCCGACATCGTCATGTGGCTCACGAACGGTCGGATGAGGAGGGGCGCTTCGGTCTGTCCGACGAAGATGTTCCCGGCCGCCGAGAGTGTCTCCGCGCCGCTCGTCTTGAGCGTCCGCTGCATCGCCCACGCGACGGCCTTTACGACCCGCTGCATGACCCCGAGGAAGTAGAGGATGGCCATCAATGAGGAGAAGAAGATGATCGTCGGGAGTACGCTGAAGGCGAAGTTCGCTCCGATCTCGACGACGCCCTCCGCGCCGGTCACCGGGACGTCCCGGTTGACGAGTTGGCCGAACAGGAAGGAGGCGCCCTCGTTCGTGTAGCTGATGAGGGCGATCACGACGTCGTTCACGACCCGGAAGAAGGAGCGGCCCCACGTCGTCCGAAGCACCAGGAGCGCAAAGACGATCTGCAGCCCCAACCCCTTGGCAACGAGCGACCAGTTCACCGCTTTTCGCTTCGCCGTGAACAGCCAAGCCACCAAGAGCAGGAAGCCGATGCCCAGCATTCCTCTCAGCAACCTGACGCCGAAAGGCTCGTCCACGCTCAGCGTCCGGTCCGGTCCCGTGGCACCCTGGATTGCCTCCTGGCCGCCTCCGTCCTGTGCTACGATGGGAGCTTCGTCCGCGATGGCCGCGGTGAGTGGCGAGGCCCATCCTGCCGCTCTCAGGATCAGGAGGGCGAACAGCAGTAACCGTGACACGCGGACCGTAGGCCTCACCATCGGATGCCCCTCAGCTCCTCGCGGCTCAGTCTCTGGCCTGCGCGCTTCGCTTCCACCAACCGCCTCCTCTCGAACACTTTGACCAACATCACGCCAGCCACGAAGCCCCCCACGTGCGCCCAGAAAGCGATACCCGCCCCCTCACCGCCGGACGCGGAGCCGGACAGAAACTGGATCAGGAACCAGTAACCGAGCATCAGCCAGGCCGGGACGTAGGTGAGAAAGACGAACACGAGGGTGAGGACCCGCACACTCGGATAGAGGACCATGTACGCGCCCATCACGCCGCTGATCGCCCCGGACGCTCCCACGATGGGGATGGCGCTCGACGGCCCCGTGAGCACGTGCACGGCCGAGGCAGCCATACCCGTGAGCAGATAGAAGACGAGGAAGCGGCCGTGGCCCATGGAGTCTTCGACGTTGTTCCCGAAGACCCAGAGAAACCACATGTTGCCGATGAGGTGGCCCCATCCGCCGTGCATGAACATCGACGTGAACAGGGTGCTCCACGTCCGGCCTCCGGTCACGCAGCGGTACTCTCCGAGCTCGACCTGGCTGCCGACCGGGACGGCCCCCGTCAGCTCGCCCGGAATCGTGCCGTAGTCGCAAAGCGAGTCGACGAATGCGAGCCCGACGCCTCCGCTCTGGATGGTCAGCCACACGCCGACGTTGAGGAGGATAATGGCGACGGTGATGAAGGGGATGAGCTCGGTGGGGTTCTCGTCCCTGAGAGGAAACATGGCCGCAGGTTAGAGACGCCCCGGATGGGGCGCAACACGACCCACGTGGCGTCCGGGCGGTAGCCGTTGGAGAGCGGCACCCCTGCCGCAGCCTGCCGTTCTGACAAGCGAAGAGCGCCGACTTGTCATATTGTCGGGCTTCAGAGGTTCGAATCCCGCCAAACTAGGCGAATCAGGGCCCCATACCCGGCACATCGATTGCACCCTAGCGGGGCCTCCGAATACAACGCGCACGAAAGGAAACGCTGATATGGGCAAGGTTATCGGTATCGATCTTGGGACCACCAACTCCGTGGTCGCGGTCATGGAGGGCGGCGACCCCGTCGTCATCCCGAGCGCCGAGGGGTCGCGGACGACGGGCGGCGATGAAGGCGCCTTGCGGGTCCGTCCAGGCGTCGCGCCGCGCATTTCCGAGCAAGACCGGCCGCGGCGCGACAAGCGCGATGAGATGGTGCTGGTCGACGG
>JARRMU010000043.1:0-20262 GCA_037385645.1 Gemmatimonadales bacterium | reverse complement strand
CCCGAGGGCCAGCGCCGCGCTGTGGCAGTCCCTCGCCCACCCGCCACGGGCGGAAGGTCTCTCGGCCTACGCGATGCAGGTGGTGGAGGCGCTGCAGCGGCGCGGGGCTTCCTTCTTCACCGAGCTCGTGACCGAGACCGAGCTTCTTCCCACGCAAGTCGAGGTAGCCCTCGGCGAGCTGGCCGCTCGAGGTCTGGTCAGCTCCGACGGCTTCGCCGGCCTCCGGGCGCTGCTCACTCCGTCGGGCAAGCGCCGTCCGTTGGGCGAGCCGGGCCGCAAGACGCCGCGGCGCCGTAAGCCATCGCCGGCGTACAGCGTCGAGGAAGCAGGCCGCTGGTCCTTGCTGCGGCCGGATGCCTGGCGCGAGGGTGACGACGCCGCGCGCGACTCCCGGGGCGAGCGGGGCCGGGTGGAGCCGGCCCGGTTCGGCGCACCGGATGCGTCGACCGAAACGGTCGCCCGGGTTCTCCTTCGAAGGTACGGTGTGGTGTTTCGCCGTCTTCTCGAGAGAGAGACCAACCTGCCCCCGTGGAGAGACCTCCTGCTGGTCTACCGGCGCCTCGAAGCTCGGGGCGAGGTGCGCGGCGGACGGTTCGTCTCCGGATTCGCCGGCGAGCAGTTCGCCTTGCCCGAGGCGGTGGGTAGCTTGCGGGCCGCAAGGCGTGCCGAGCCGACCGGCGAGCTCCTGGCGGTAAGCGCCGCGGACCCGCTCAACCTCGCCGGCATCATCACGCCGGGAGAACGGATACCGGCCGTGCCCTCGAACCGCGTGGTCTACCGGGACGGCCTTCCAGTCGCCGCGCGCGAGGGAGGAGAGGTTCGACGTCTGGGAGGAGACGAGTCGCCGCCCGATCCGGAGCTGAGGCAAGCCTTCGTGCGGCCGCTCTCTCCAGCCCTGAAACGCTACCTCGGAAAGGCGGGCTGAGATGCCCGCGGGTTACTCGGGAACACCGCTCGCCAAGAAGCTCGGGATCAAACAGGGCCACGTCGTCCTCGCCCTGGGCGCACCGGCGCACTACGACGAGCTCCTGGAGGGCTTGCCCGACGGCGTCTTGATCGAGAAGGCCGCTTCGATTGGAGAGGGAGATCGTCGGTACGACGTCATACACGCCTTCACGAAGGAGCGAGCGTGGCTCGAGGAGACGCTGCCGGCGCTCAGGAAGCGAATCGTCTGGAACGGGGCGGTGTGGACGTCGTGGCCGAAGAAGGCCTCGAAGGTGCCTACGGATGTGACCGAGGATGTGGTGAGGGGGCTGGCACTACGGCAGGGTCTGGTCGATGTGAAGGTGTGCGCCGTCGATGAGGTCTGGTCCGGTTTGAAGCTGGTGATCCCGGTCAAGGACCGCCCCGAGACCTAGGCGGCGAGCCGCGGTCCCCGTCGCCGGGTCAGAACGACCTCGCCCCGTGCGTCACTTCAGCAGCAGGACCGGGCACTGGACCAGGATCGCCACCTTGTAGCTGAGCGTCGTCCAGCTCGATCCGGGGCTCTCGAGGTCGATCTGGTGGGAGGTGAGCACGACCAGGTCGGTGTCGGCTTCGCTGGTGAACCCGACGATCTCCTCCGCCCGGTCGCCGTAGCGGACGTTCGGGTCGAAGTCCACCCCAGCCTCCCTGAGCGGCGCGGCCATCTCGAGCAGGGCATCCATCGCCTTGTCTTCGAGCCGGTGGTAGAAGTCCTCGAGCTCCTCGAAGGGAAGATCCAGCGTCTCGATCACGTGAAGCAGGACGACGGTTCCACCATTCGCGGCGGCGAGCCCTCCGGCCGTCTCGATCGCCGAAGCGTTGCGATCCGTCAGATCTACCGGAACGAGTATCCGCTGGAACATGAGACTTGCATACTCAGCGATCTACGGCCGGGTGCGGGTACCCGGCGTTCTAGCCGACCGCCACCTTTATCTCCGTCTCGGCCGTCTGAGCGACCGATTCGGCGAGAGGAGACCGCCCGCGGTCCACCCAGTCGACCCGTCCATAGCCCACCGGCACCCAGTCCGGCTTGCGAATCGAGCCCGGGTAGTCGAGGTAGGCGGGACCCTTCTGCATGTCCTGAACGGCGCTGAACACCCGCCGCATGGCGAAGGTTTTCCCCTGAAGTGCCATCTGCGCGAGCTTCTTGAACGCCGCCCAGCCGAACTGCGTGTCGGCACGCGTCAGCCCGTACAACCGCGCGACCCTCTCGTAGAAGCGCGCCGGCGGCAGCTTGCTCGGCAGCACTAGGTGCATCACGTCAAAGTAGGCGTAGTCATCCGTCGTGATCTTGTCCTTCACCGTCTCCCACAGCTCTGTCCCCGGTAGCGGGGTGAGCACCGTGAAGCCGGGATTCGTGAGCCCGTGCAGCTTCACGGTCTCCTCGAGCCGATCGAAGTCCTCGTCGTCCCAACCCGGGTCGGCGATGAGCGAAGCGAGTGGGCTGATACCGGCCTCCTCCAGGAACTCGATCGCCGCGAGGTTGGTGAGCGCGCCGCCCTTGGTGCGCTTGCGCACCGAGTCCAGCCCGTCATCGTCCATCTTCTCGATGCCGAGAAAGACCATGTGCAGCCCGATCTCCTTCCAGCGCTTGAAGGTGTCGGGGTACTTCATGACCAGGTCGGCCCGCGTCTCGCACGAGAAGCTCATGTCGGTAAGTCCGGCCGCTTCGATCGCGTCGGCCAGCTCTTCGTACGAATCCCGCTGCAGGAACGCGATGTCGTCCGTGAAGAAGACGTTCCGCTCTCCGAGGCGCCGGACGTGCTCGAGATCCGCCACGATGCGCTCGGCCGAGAAACGGCGGGCGCGTCGCTGATAGAAGACCCAGATGCTGCAGAAGTTGCAGTTGAACGGGCAGCCGCGCGTCGTCTCCACACAGGCGGATGGCGCTCTGAAACCGTGGTGATACAGGCGACGGTAGCGCTTCGACAAATCCCGGTCGGGAAGCGGCAGGTCATCCATGCCAGCCATGATCTCTCGGCTGACGAAACCGTTGTTGAGGTTCTCGAACGTCATGATGCCGGGGACGGCGGATGGCTCGTCGCCACGCTCCATGGCGTCGACACTCCATGCCCAGCGGCTCGACACGGAGGATCTTCGTGAAGCCGAACTTGGTGCCCTGTAGGGGCTGAACGAAGGTCACGCGCACTCCGCACCTCCTGCGATTGGACGGAGACCGGCAGCCAAAAACCGGCCTACATGGTAACCCTGTAATCTCCTGCGCGCGACAACGTTCCCGGGCGTTCTTCAGATCGTTCCCAGGGCGTGCGCAGCGGCCCGTGCATCGGTCGTCGATCCAGCCGTGTCCCTCGGTTGCCCCGACGACTCGGCACTCATAAACTCATGGGCTAAGCGGCCGTAAGTCAACAGAGTCGCGATAGTCGGCCACGCACTGTCTGTCTACCGCCCGGCCGTAGAGCGGGGATCTCCGGAAACAACCTCGATCCGAGAGCGCTGCATCTCATGACCAGTATTCTGGCGTATGGTTCGCTCATGTGGGACAACGCCCTGGCGACGTACCCGGGTGAAGCCGTTCGGGTGGAGGGCTTCCGCCGGGCGTTCGTGGGAGAGAATACGACGCGCTGGGGGAGCCCGGAGCACCCGTGCCCTCAGATCGGACTCGTTCCGGGTGACGGCTGCGACGCGGTGCTGTTCGACCTCCCCCGCGGCGAGAGCCGCCTCATCCTGCGCAACCTGGGGCGGCGAGAGGGAGCGAAGGCACGAACGATTCAGTGCGGAAAGAACGGCCGCCGCGTGCGAGCGAAGAGCTTTCTACCCGCGCCGGGGGCGCGCGCCTGGGAGGACGGGGAGAGTCTGGTTCGAGCGCTTCTCGCCGCCAAGGGGTCTGTCGGGACCGGCGCCGAGTACGTGCGCACGCTCGTCCACGCCATGGGTCTTTGGAAGATAGACGACCCTCTCGTGCGAGAGATCTGGAAGGACGTTCGCATATGACCACCGATCAGCCGACGATCCACAAGCCGGCGTTCCCTTTCGGCGTTCGGCCGGATGTTCCGGTCGACGAGGGCACCGAGGATGACCGCGGCCCTGATACGATCAACCGCCTCCTTTTACATGGGGCGCGCTACCACGACCGCGACGCCCTTTTTCTCAGTTGGGAGCAGAGCCGGAAGGGATGGGGCTGGAAGGCTCATCCAGACTGGCGAACGGACCGCAACGCGATTCGCGCCGCCCTGGTGCTCCGACAGCGCATCGGCATGGAGGCCGGCGAGCACGCCGCTCTGTGGATCCCGTTCGGCTTGGAGTTCGCGACCCTGGAGCGTGGGATCTGGTCGATTGGAGGGCTGAGCGTTCCGATCGCGCCTGATTGGAGGCCGGAACAGGTTGCCACGGCTCTGCACGAATCCACGCCTACCGTCCTGTTCGCCCGGGATCTCGAGTCGCTTCGGGAGCTCGAGTCGATCGGTGGGCTGCCGGACTCGGTCAAGGCCACTGTGCTGCTTTCCGGCGACGCCGGGGATCTCGGCGAGCAAGCCCTCGCCTACGAACAGTTCATGGACTACGGCGGCATCCTCGACACCGCGGAGCGCGCGTCGATGTGGCGGACCACGGTGCGCTCGATCCCGCCGGGCACGCCGGTTTCGCTCGAGTACACCTGGCAGGACGGCTTGAAGCCCCTCGGCGCGATCTCTCAGGCCGGGCTCGTGGTAGCGGTGGATGCGGTCCTTCGTCTTCTGCCTCCCGAGCCGGGCCGTCTGCAGGTCCTGGCGGGAGACCGGCCCGACCCGGTCTCGAGAGCCTTGCTCTATGCGGCGTGGACGGACGGTCTGACTCGCACCGCTTTCGTTCAGTCCCAGGCGTCGGTTGATCACGCCGCCGAGCTCGAGCCGAATCTGGTGGCGGGCCCGGCGGAGATACTGGCTCGGCTGGTGGAGAAGCTGCAGGAGCCGAGCGGGTCGACACGCACCTTCGTCGTTTGCGTGACGGATCGACCCACAAGCGATGACGATGGGTTTGCATTTCCGCGCCCGGTTAGTTTTCTTCAAGCGAGCCAAATCGACGTTCCGCTGAACGAGATCCCGGGTGAGGCACCGTGAGCCGGCGAGACCGGTTGGCGGTCTTGGTGCACCCCGGAATGAAGAACCACGGATGGAGGTCGTCATGAGGGAGACGCTCTCGCAGGCCGCGAAGACTGCCGCCAATGTGGCCTGGAATGCCTTCCAGGCCGTCAACACGCGGATTCCGGACAGTCCGTCCGTTCATCCCGATTGGGCGCCAGCCCCGCTGCCGAAGAGCTACGAGCGCACGAAGCCGCCGCTTGGGTGGCCCCGGGAAACCGACTCCCTGTGTCCCGACTGCGTGATCGAGGTCCGCGATGCGATCATCGCCGGAGAGCGCGACATCACCGAGTTCACGGACAAGAAGTCTGGTGAGGTCAAGGCCGAGATCGTCGAAGAGGACGGCAAGATCCTCATCAAGAAGCGCTGCGACATCCACGGCGAGTTCGTCGATACGCTCTCGGTGGATCCGAAGCTGAGCAGCGTGCTCGAGCGCCGATATTTCGGGCGCGATTTCCGCACGGCGGAAGACGAGCACCTCCACCACCACGGCAGCTCGACGATCCGATACGGCCGCGGTGCCGTGCTCACGATCGATCTGACCAACCGCTGCAACATGATGTGCAATCCGTGCTTCATGGATGCGAATCAGGTCGGCTACGTTCACGAGCTCACGTTGGAGGAGATCAAGGAGATCCTGGACGACTCGATATCCTTCAAGCCGCGCCGCCAGATGTCGGTGCAGTTCTCCGGTGGCGAGCCGACGATGTCGCCGCACTTTCTGGAGGCGTGCGCCTACGCAAAGGAGGTTGGCTACTACAGCGTACAGGCGGCCACCAACGGCCTCCGTTTCGCCCTGGAGCCCGAATTCGCCTACCAGTCGGCCGAGGCCGGCCTGAACATGGTGTACCTCCAGTTCGACGGCGTCACCAACGAGTCGAACATGCACCGGCACATCAGCAACCTGTTCGACGCGAAATGGATGGCGATCGAGCGGCTGCACGACGCGGGCATCGACATCACGCCGGTGACGACCGTCGTGAACACGGTCAACGACGAGCAGGTGGGACCGCTGCTCGAGTTCGTGATCCAGAACTCGGACAAGATGGGAGCGATCTCCTTCCAACCCGTCTCGTTCACCGGCCGCGACGAGGAGATCAGCGACGAGGAGCGCCACAAGCAGCGCTATACCATCTCCCATCTGGCGCGTGATCTTCAGGAGTACACGGGCGGCAAAGTCGACATGTACCGTGATTGGTATCCGCTCGGCTCGGCGGGCGCCTATACCTGGCTCGCCGACCACCTGCGCGGCGACGAGGTGGAGTTCGGCGGAATCAGCTGCTCATGCCACCCGAACTGCGGTGCGAGCCTGATGCTGGTCGTCAATTCCCGCACGAAGGAGTGGGCCCCGCTCACCCAGTTCTTCGACTCTGAAGCGTTCATCCACGACATCAACGTCATCACGGACACATCGCGCGGGAAGAAGCTCAGCCTCTTCCAGACGATGCTCGCCCTGGTGCGGCACGTCGACGGGTCGAAGATGCCGGAGGGGCTGACGCCGAAGATCTTCCTCGAGATGGTCAACACCAAGCTCGGCGGGGCGGTTACCGGCGACATCCACCGGCAGGAGTGGAAGATCGTGTGGGTCGGCGGGATGTGGTTCCAGGACCTCTGGACCTACGACTTCCGGCGGACCGAGATGTGCGTGATCCCCTACGCCACCCAGGAGGGAGAGATCTCCTTCTGCGCCTACAACACCGGCGCCGGCTGGCGGAACATCGTCGAGAACATGCACATGGTCGCGCAGACGAAGGATTGGTTCAAGGACAAGGGCCGGCACGAGATCTATGCTGGTAACCGACCGATGAACCTCGCTCCCGGGAGCCGTTCCCTGCCGGTTGTCGAGAAGCGGAAGGGGATCCCTCACGCCGGTACGGTTCAGCTCGGCAAGGGGTGCGGCCACTAAGCTGTCGAGCCCGGTGCCGGCCCGATAGCCGGCAACAGCTGCAAGGGGCGAGCGGTCTGACGGGGCCGCTCGCTTTTTGTTTTTGGGGGACGGCTGACCGAGTCTAGGCGCCTTCCATGACCCGGCGGACGACATCGGTATCGGCGTAGACTCGCCAGACGGCGACGTGACCCTCTCGGATCTCCGCTTCCCAGGCAGCCGGAATCTCCCAGCTCGTCTCGTCCCGCACCACGCCGTCCGACCTGTAGGTGCCTCTCGCCGATCCGAACAGCGCGACAGCTTCACCGCTCCCGATCACCCGGCGGATCTGGATCTCATAGTCGGGGAACAGGGTGAAGTACTCTTGCCAGGCCTCGCGCATCCTCTCCCGACCCCGGACGGCTGTCCCTCCACTGTCTGCGAACAGATGATCGGTGGTCATGAGCGAGGCCAGCGCTTCGACGTCGTGGTCGTTGATCGCCGAGACGAACAGGAGAGCCGCGTCGATCGGACGGGTGATCACTCGGGCAACCGCGACACGAAACGCTGGAAGGCCGAGGCATCTCGGAGCGGCGCGCCGTGCCCGAAACAGATCAGCTCTGGACCCAACGCGGCGAGCTTTCGGGCAGATTCCCGGTTGACGGCCGGATCCCATGTGAAGATGGCGAAAGGCTCCGCCAACCCCCTGCGCAGGGTGACCGGGTTCCGGTTGAAGAGCACGTCTCCAAGCACCAGCGTCCGGTCTTCTGAGCGCCAAAAAGCGAGATGGCCGGGCGTGTGGCCCGGCGCTTCGATCACCGTGAAGCCGGCAAGCTCATCACCCTCCCGAAGTGTTCGTGCCACCGGATGGGCCGGTGCTGCAAGCAGCCGTGCAAAGCGAAGCAGCGCACCTCGCGGGTTGGGCAGAACGGTGGCCGGATCGCCCGACTCCAAAGCCGCACGATCCCCTTCACCGCACCAGACGGGGATCCCGAGCACCTCGGCGATGACGTGGCTCGCTCCCGAGTGGTCGAAGTGGGCGTGCGTGATCGCGTGGCTGGCCACCGACCTTCCCTCCAGCGTCCGCTGTAGCTTCGCCGCGGTCCAGCTGACGCCGGAGTCGACCAACACATCGCCCATCAGGTACATGTTGACGCCGTCCGCGACGGGGCCGAACGAGAGTCGGAGAAGCCCGGGTGCGACGTCCTCGATCATGGCCGAACCCTTTGCGAGAAGATCTCCACGCCCGAGTTCATGGCACCATAAAGTGGAACGGGACGCCGCGCTCCATCTCGAACCGGAGCGTGGAGGCTCCAATCTGGAGGTTGTGGCGCTCGCGGCTCGGCAGGCTCGCCAGCTCCTGAGGCGAGAGCAGCGGCTCGAGGCTCACGAGTAGCGGGAGATCGTTCTGCACCAGGACACCACCCTGTCCCGCCAACACCCGCTCCCGATATCGTTGAGCCACGAGAGGGGTCTCCAGCACGAGGGTGATGTCCCGATCGCCCGGCAGCAGCTCGAGATCCGTGGAGTCGCGTACGAGCTCCTCTCCGTACAAGCCGTCGCTCAGGACCCAGGACACGCGATAGCGTCCCGCCCGGCTACCGGACAGAAGCAGATGCACGGCCACCGATGCCACCCGTGCCTCGGCCAACCAGTCCGTAATCTCGTGCCGCCGAGTCAAAAGGTCATCGAATGCCGCGTCCTGCGCCGCGCGAACCGCCGCTGCCCGCTCGTTGGAGCCAGCCTCGAGCGCGACGGCCCCGAGCATGCCGAGCGCAAGCGCGATGCTCCCCGCTATCAGCCACGCTCCACGCCGGGCCTCCGGCGCTCCGGCACCCCTGGCCTCCAGCCGCCTGCCCCACCGATAGCCGATCCCGACAGACAAACCGAAAACCGCGAGGAAGACCGCGATCCCGAATGCGAGGATGGCGGGGCCGCTGCTCTCAGGCCACGGCTGGTCGCCGAAGAGAAAGAGCCAGGAGAAGCCCAGCGCGTAGGAGACGGCTGCGATCGCCATAAGTACGCCCAGGACCAGGCCCCAACTCGCCCCGGCCAGAGTGTACATCGTGCCAGCCCTCACGATCGGATCACTCCCGGCGGCTCAACGCGTCAGCACCACCTTTCCCAGGTTCTTCCGCGCGTGCAGGTAGTCGTGCGCGTCGACAGCTCCCTCGCGGGTCAGCGGGAACGCTCGGTCCACGATCGGTCGCAGCTCGCCGGCCTCCACGTCACTCAGGATCCGTTCGAGCGCGGGCCGGAGCAGCGCCTCCCTGGCTCCGAGGTGAAGCAGGTGAACTCCGAGCAGCCCGATGTTGGGGGTGATCAGCGAGGTCGGGTGAAACCGGGGTGTGCGCCGCCAGGCGAGAGCGGCTTTCAGCATGTTTCGTCTTCGGCTCGGAACCGCCTCGCTCAGGCCGTAGAAAACGATTCGGCCCAGCGGGCCGAGCAGCCGCTGACACGCGGCGGTCGCCCTCCCTCCCACGGGGTCCAGGGCGACGTCGATGCCGCGAGGACCCACGTGCTCGGTCACCGCGGGCTCCCAGTCGCTCCGGGAGTCGAAACAGGACTCGGCGCCCAGCTCTTCGGTGACGAAGGCTCGCTTTCTCTCAAGCCCTGCCGTTCCGATGACTCGCAGGCCGTGGCGAACGGCAAGCTGAACGGCGGCGGTCCCGACGCCGCCTCCGGCCCCCAGGATGAGCGCCGTCTCGCCGGCGCGGACGCGTGCGGCCTCGAAGAGGCAAACCCAGGCGGTGAGAAACACGACGGGGATCGCCGCCGCCTCGATCGGCGTGAGCGCTTCCGGGCAGCGAACGACGCGGTCAACGGAAAGAACGATGTCCTGCGCGTAGCCACCGTAACGTAGGCCGGCGACGATCCGGTCGCCGATCCGCCATCCCTCCACACCCGGTCCCAAGCCGGTCACCTCCCCCGAGACCTCGAAGCCGGGGCTGTAGGGACGCGGAGGGACGGTTCCATAGAGGCCGGCCCGCATCATGAGGTCGGCGAAGTTCACGCCCGCGGCCGCCACACGAACCCGGACCTCACCCGGACCAGGTTCGGCGAGCGGCACCTCGCGCTCCACGAGCGCCTCCGGTGGACCGTGGCGTTCGATCAGGATCGCGCGGGTCGTCCGTTGATGGCTCAGGGGGCGGCGTCTCCCGTCGGGTGTACCTGGTATGCGAGTCGGCTGTGCTTCACTTTTTGTCAGATGGCCCTCAATAGACGACCATCACTGCGGGACCGCACCTATGGAGCATCGATGAAGCCTCTGTGGAGCGGCGCCGTGCTGCAACCGCCATCGACCGAGGAGGCCGCTGTCGTGATGGACTATTTCCGAAGGTCGGCATGCAAATACATCCGTCGATGCGCCGTGGGTCGGTGGTCGCTGATGCTCGCACTGCCCGCCGCGTTCTCGATCTTCACCCTTCCGGCAGCGGCGCAGACAGCCGACAGCTCGATCACGGACGTCGAGTTGATGCAACGGGCAGACTCGGCGCGAATGTTTGGAACCGACACGACCAGAGCGACGATCCACGAGTTTATCGACTTCGCCTGCTCCACCTGCCGCGCTTTTTACCTCGAGCGCTCGGACTCCCTGCGAACGATGTATGTGGAAAACGGTGAGGTGAACCTGGTCGTTCACACGTTCGTCATTCCTCGCCTCATGCGGGGATACCACGCTGCCGAAGCCGCCTTCTGTGCCGGAGCGCTGGCGGGACGGGACGGCTTCGAAGGAATGCAGCGCCGTCTCTTCACCGACCAGGAAGACTGGCGAGCGATGCGCGACCCCGTCCCCGGCTTCGTAGCATATGCGGAGGAGCTCGGCCTTCCGATCGAACCGTTTCGAGATTGCCTCGTGCGGGATGCGATGGCGCCGCTCATCATGGCGGACATGCGAACCGCCGGGCTGGCACGCATTCCCGGGACGCCCACGTTTATATTCCTCGGCCCCGGCCAGACGAGCACGGAGCATCAGTTCTACGGCAACGAACCGATGGTGATGTTCGACCAGTTTCTCGCCAGAGTGCGGTAAGGCGGAGGATCACGGCGGGAGCGAAGCGAAAGCCGCTTCGAGAGCGGCTAACGTCTCATCGTCCAGGCGAAGGCTCGCGGCCCGAACACTACTCTCTATGCTCTCTTCGCGGCGGGCGCTGGGAATCGGGACACTATGCGGCGACTTCGCCAGCTGCCAGGCCAGACTGAGCTCCGCGGGAGAGGCGTTCCACTCGGCCCCGAGCCGCCGGATCGGCTCGTGGGCCTGGAGGAGCTTCGCTCGCCGCGCTCCGCCGAGCGGACTGTAGGGGATGAAGGTGATGCCCCGCTCGTCGCAGTGGTCCAGGAGGCCCGAGTCCTCGGAGGTCCGATCCCACGGGTTGAAGCGGTTTTGAATCGAGCTGATCGTGGTGATCGCCTCTGCGGCGCGGACCTCGCTCAGATCCACGTTGGAGAGCCCCACCGCCCCGACGACGTTGTCTTGCTGCAGCGCGGCGAGCTCCTCGACGCTCGACTCGAACGGCACCCGGGGATCGGGCGCATGCAGCTGATACAGGGCGATCGTCTCGACGCTCAACGCGTCGCGGCTCCTGAGCGCCGCCTCCCTTAACCTCTCCGGTCGTGCGTCCCGTTCCCACCTTCCTCCTGGGCGAGTCAACCCTCCCTTGGTGGCGACCAGAACGCGTTCGCCACCTCTGATCTCGGCCAGCGTCTCCGCGACGAGCCGCTCGTTGTGGTTGAGGTCGTCATTGTCCAGACAGTAGACGTCCGCCGTGTCGATGAAGGTGACGCCCAGGTCCACGGCGCGACGCACGACCCGTTTCGACTGCTCCCGATCGGGACGCCCTTCGATCGAGAACCACATCCCGCCGAGTCCGATTCGCGAGATCTCTCTGCCCGTTCGGCCGAGCTCAACGGTCGTCAACACCTCTCTTTCTCCTCTCACGCTCGATCAACCATGATCCCGTTCGAGAAAGATCCGAAGGAGAGAGTGGCCGGGGAAGATACTTTAAATGACAGAGTACTTGCTATTGCGGTGTCGATGAGCGAGATTGGACGACGATGAACGGTCACAAGGGTGTAATCCGCCTCCGGACTCCGGAACAGGAGCCCGCGACGCCTCTCCGAGACAGGGCAGCCGAGGATCTGTCGTTCATCCGGGCGACGATGGAACGGGCGACCGCCTTCACGCTGGTGCCGGGCCTCGGAGGGATGGGTATGGGCCTGACCGGTCTCACGGCCGCTTGGCTCGCGTCGCGCCAGGAGTCGGTCGTGGAATGGCTTGCGGTATGGCTGGCCGCTGCGGGACTCGCCCTGGCGATCGGGCTGGCCGGAGTCGTGTGGAAGTCGAGACGCATCGGAGCCGCGATCGCGCTGAGGCCGGCCCGGAGGTTCGCGCTCAGCTTCGTCCCGGCGCTCCTCGTCGGTGCCCTTCTTACGGTGGCGCTGTTACGGGCCGGCCGATCCGAGCTTCTCCCAGGCGTGTGGCTGCTGAGCTACGGCACCGGCGTCATCGCGGGTGGAACGTTCTCGGTGCCCGCCATCCCGATCATGGGCGCCGGCTTCCTCGCGTGCGGCGCAGCCTCGCTCTTCACGCCACCGGCATGGGGAAATACCTGGATGGCGGTCGGCTTCGGAGGGCTGCAGATCCTCTTCGGAACGATCATCGCGATGCGCTACGGAGGATAGGACAACGATGGCGAAGGCGCAGAGGACGGCAAGCGATTCAGCGCATGGCCCGACCGAACAAGGGCTCGAGAGCGTGAAGGGAGACGCCGGGGCGGCCGAGCCGCTGAAGCTGGAGCGGCTCATCCACGCGCGCATGAGGCTCGCCATCGTAAGCGCGTTGGCGGTGAGCCCCGCCCTCTCGTTCAGCGAGTTGAAAGCCATGCTGGGAGCGACCGACGGGAACCTGAGCGTCCACGCGCGAAAGCTCGAGAACGCCGGTTACATCGAATGCACGAAGTCCTTCCAGGACCGCACTCCGCGTACCGAGTACCGCCTCACCGACGCGGGCCGACAGGCCCTCGACCGCTATCTGGAGCACATGGGCGCTCTGATTCGGCACACCCGGCACGCCTGAGAACGGTCTACCTCACACCGGACATCTGGCAGTAATCACGAAACGATGACACCGCACGCTCACCCACCCCTCGGCACCGGACTTCACGTCGCGATCATCATGGACGGCAACGGACGCTGGGCCGAGCGCCGAGGGCTACCCCGCACCGAAGGCCATCGCGCTGGCGTTGCGTCCGCTCGGCGCGTCGTGGAGGCCGCGCTCGACGAGGCGATCAGCGTCCTTACGCTCTACGCCTTCTCATCCGATAATTGGGGGCGCCCGGCGGACGAAGTCACGGGCCTCTTCTCCCTGCTCGCCGAGTACCTCGCCGACGAAGCCCGGCGTTGCGCCAGCCGGGGAGTACGGCTGACGGTAATCGGTCGCCGCGACCGCCTGCCCTTCCCGCTGCGGACCGCGATCTCGAGCGCCGAGGAGTCGACGGCCGGAGGTAAGCGGATCTGGCTGCGGCTCGCCGTGGACTACTCCTCCCGCGACGCGATCGTACGCGCTGCGAGCACGCGCCGCTGGATCGATCCCAGGGCGCCGGCGAGTCTCGAGAGCTTCGGTCGGCAGGTGGCTACGCCGGGGGATCCGGAGGGCTGGCAGCCGACCGCCGCAGAGGTGGACCTGTTGATCCGCACGGGCGGCGAGCGCCGCCTCAGCGACTTCCTCCTCTGGGAGAGCGCCTACGCGGAA
The DNA here is from genome assembly GCA_037385645.1 of Gemmatimonadales bacterium. GTDB lineage: Bacteria > Gemmatimonadota > Gemmatimonadetes > Palauibacterales > Palauibacteraceae. Next base: position 6,608 of record JARRMU010000043.1, on the reverse strand, counting down.
TTGCTGTTCACGGATGCCATGTGGCCGGAGTTCGGGCCGGATGACCTGAGATCGGCGCTGCACGACTACCGTGGACGCGATCGGCGATTCGGCCGGCTGGCCGCCGTATGACCTCCCGGAGCGGTGTGCATGCCCCTCCCTGGGTTTCGTCCTAGAAGGCGAAGGGAAAGGAACCGGCTTCGAGTGCGCAACGTCGATACGAAGCTGACGTGAAGTAAAGGATACGAGGGGTAGCGAGAGAGATGTTTACCGTGCGCAAATGGCTCGGCTTGGCCGCCCTCACCACCCTCGGCGGCCTGATCATCACATCCAGCCCCAGCGGCCCCGGCGGGGACGACCGAGTGCTCACGGCCTTGTGGCTGCTGCTCGTGCCGCTGGCCATCACGATCGGTGGTCTGGCGGGGGAGGCGTACTGGAGCCGCTGGCTGGCGCTCGCGGCGGGAGTGGCGGTGCTTCCCTGGGGAACGGCTCTAACTGTGACCCCGACATACGGGCACCCCGCCCTACCGCGCCTCCTCCTGCTCGCGGCCTCCCTGCTCCTCCTGCTGAGCTTGACCGGCCGGAGCATGTTCGCCCACTACGAGGGACGGGCGGGCAACACAGCCTGGAGCGGCCGGCTCATGGGACTCGTGCGTTGGACGATCATCTGCAACATCGCCTCGGTGCTCTCCCTCTATCTGTTCGTGGTAGCCTATGACTACGAGCTCGCGTGGCAGTTCGCGATCCTCGCGTCGCTCTTCGGCGGCCTCGTGGCGGGCGTGCTGTTGCTGGCGAGGGGCCGAACCGTCGGCATCCTGATTGTGGGGCTTTGCTCGGCCTGCTTCGTTCCGGTCGGCGGCCTCTTCGTCTGGCGGGAGGCAACCTACGCCGGAGAGGCCTTGCTCTTCGCCGCGATCTTCCTCCCGGGGGTGCTCACGGCATGGATCAGCCTGGTCGCTTTCGGAAAGCCGATCTGGCGGTTCCTCGCCGCCGCGTGAGCCGCCGATGAGACAAGGCGGTCAGGCCTCTTCCGGTGATGGCGCCGGCCGCCGTGCCACCTGCCATGATCTCCACAACAGGTAGATCGCGGGAATCACGACGAGAGTAAGGATCGTGGCGCTGACCATCCCGCCCACCATGGGCGAGGCGATCCGCTTCATGACGTCGGCACCTGTCCCGGAGCTCCAGAGAATCGGCGCGAGCCCGGCCGTGATAGCCGTCACCGTCATGATGACGGGCCGAAGCCGCTCCAGCGCGCCTTCGCGGACCGCCTCCGCCACGTCGGCCGCCGATCGCATGCGCCCCTCCAGGCTCCGCCGGTGGAACGCCTCGTCCAGGTAGATCAGCATCACGACCCCCGTCTCGGCCGCCACGCCGGCTAGGGCGATGAACCCGACCCAGACGGCGACGCTCGTGTTGTAGCCCAGCAGCCAGAGGAACCAGATGCCCCCGACCAGCGAAAACGGGAGCGCCAGCATCACGATCAGCGACTCGGCGAGCCCTCGGAAGTTGAGATAGAGGAGCAGGAAGATGATCCCGAGCGTCACCGGTACGACGATCCGCATCCGCTCCTTCACCCGCTGCATGAACTCGTACTGCCCGCTCCAGACGAGCGTGTAGCCGGCCGGGAGAGTCAGCCTCTCGGCGACGAGCCGCTGGGCTTCCTTCACGTAGCTCCCCACGTCCCGCTCGCCGATGTCCACGAACACGATCGTGACCGGAAATGCGTCCTCGGTCTTGACGGCCATCGGCCCCTGCAGCACCGAAACCGTCGCCACCGTGCCGAGCGGGATCTGCGCGCCGCTCATGGCTGGGATCAGCACCTCACGCAACTTCTCAGGATTGTCCCTCAGCTCGCGCGGGTAGCGGACGTTCACCTCGTAACGCTCCCGGCCCTCGACGGTGATCGAGGCGGTCATCCCGCCGACGGTGGCCATGATCGCCTTGTGGATGTCGCCCACGTTGAGGCCGTATCGGGCCGCCTCCGCGCGGTCCACGTCGATGTCGATGTAGTAGCCGGAGACGCCGCGCTCGGCGAAGGCGCTTCGCGTCCCCGGAACCTCCTGAACGATTCGCTCCACCCGCTCGCCGATCGCCTGCAGCGAATCCAGATCGGGGCCGAAGATCTTGATCCCGACCGGAGTGCGCACCCCGGTGGCGAGCATGTCGATGCGGCCCTTGATCGGCATCGTCCAGGCGTTCGTCACTCCCGGAAGCCGGACCGCCCGGTCCATCTCTGCGATCAGCTCGTCGTACTCGAGGCCGGGACGCCACTCCTCCGCCGGACGCAGGGTGAGCGTGGTCTCGAACATGTCGAGCGGAGCGGGATCGGTGGCGGTGCGCGCCCGCCCGGCCTTGCCCAGCACCGTCTCCACCTCCGGAAACGACGCCAGCACACTGTCCTGGTAACGCATGATCTCGCGCGCCTGCGCGATCGACACTCCGGGGACCGTCGTCGGCATGAAGAGCACCGACCCTTCGTGGAGGGGGGGCATGAACTCGCTGCCCAGCCCCCGCCACGGAAGGATCGTGGCGGCGAGAACCACTGCCGCGATGCCGACCACGAGCCACGAACGTCGGGTGGCGAACCCGATCACCGGCCGGTACAGACGGCGCAGCAGCCGGTTTACCGGATTCCGGGCCTCGGGGCGGATCCGGCCCCGAATCAGGTAGCCCATGAGGACCGGGACGAGGGTGATCGCCAAGAGGGCGGAGCCCGCCATGGCGAACGTCTTCGTGTAAGCGAGCGGCTTGAACAGCCGCCCTTCCTGCTGCTCCAACGCGAACACCGGCAGAAAGCTGAAGGTGATGATGAGCAGCGAGAAAAAGAGCGGCGGGCCGACCTGCCGGGCGCTCTCGAAGACGATCTCCCAGCGGGAGGCGCCCGGCTCGGCACGCTCCAAGTGCTTGTGCATGTTCTCGATCATCACGATGGCCGCGTCCACCATGGCACCGATCGCGATCGCGATCCCACCGAGGCTCATGATGTTCGCGTTCACCCCGATCCACCGCATGACGATGAACGAGATCAGGATGCCGAGCGGGAGTGTGACGATCGCCACCAGCGCCGAGCGGAAGTGGAGGAGGAAGACGATCGCCACGGCAGCCACGATCAGGGATTCCTCGATCAACTTTTCCCGCAGCGTGTCGATGGCGCGGTGGATGAGAGCGCTACGGTCGTAGGCGGTGCGGAGCCGCGTGCCGGAGGGCAGGCCGCGGTTGATCTCCTCGACGCGCTGCTTCACGGCCTCGATCGTCTTCAGCGCGTCCGTCCCGAACCGCATGACGACGATCCCGGCCACCACCTCGCCGCGTCCATCCAGGTCCGCGGCACCGCGCCTCGGCGCCGGACCCACCTGCACGGTCGCGACGTCGGCGACCCGGATCGGCGTGCCGTTCGGAGTGGCGCCCACGGCCACGTTCCGGATGTCCTCGGTGCCTTTCAGATAGCCCAGGCCGCGGATCATGTACTCGCGGCCTCCCATCTCGAGCACCCGGGCCCCGATGTCGATGTTGTGGGCGCCGATCGCCTGCGCGACCCGGGTCACCGGGATGTCGAAGGCGCGCAGCCGCTCGGGGTCGACCTCGACCTGATACTGCCGAACGAACCCGCCCAGGCTCGCCACCTCCGACACGCCGGGCACGGCCGTGAGCTGATAGCGGATGTACCAGTCCTGCAGGGTGCGAAGCTCGGCGAGGTCGAGGCTGTCCGACTCGAGCACGTACTCGAACACCCAGCCGACTCCCGTCGCGTCCGGCCCCAGAACGGGCTCGATGCCTGGCGGGAGCTGCTGCCGGATCCCGTTCAGGTACTCGAGCACTCGCGAGCGGGCCCAGTAGATGTCGGTACCGTCCTCGAAGATGACGTAGACGAGGCTGAGGCCGAAGAAGGAAAAGCCGCGAACTACCCTTGCACCGGGGACCTTGAGCATCTCCGAAGCGATCGGGTAGGTGATCTGGTCCTCGACGATGTCGGGCGCCTGCTCACGGAAGTCTGTTTGAACGATGACCTGCACGTCCGACAGATCCGGTATCGCGTCGAGCGGCGTGGTGCGCATGGCCCAGATCCCGCCGCCGATCAGGGCGGCGGTGGCGAGCAAGACCAGGAACCGGTTCTCGAGCGACCAGGCGATGACCCGGTTAATCATGCTCCTGCTCCGACCCGGCTTTCTCGCTTTCCCCCGGGCCATCGGTCGTACTGTCGGCCGGGAGGTCGGCCTCCTCCGACTCGGGCTCCAGAACCGAGCCGTGGCCGGCGTGCTGCATGCCAGGCATGCCGCCGGTGCCGCCGAGACGGGATTCGGCGTCGACCAGGAAGTTGGCGGAGGCGACAATCTTCTCGCCCTCGGTTAGCCCCGAGAGAATCGCTATCCGTTCGCCGGCCCTGGGGCCGAGCACGACCTCGCGCGCCCCCAGCATGCCGTCCGGATCACGCGAAAAGACGAGGTTTCGCTCTCCGGTCACGACCACGGCCTCGGTCGGCACGGTCAGCGCGTCGGCGGCGGCTTGGACGTCGAAGAAGATCGTCGCGAACATCCCCGGCTTCAGACGGAGGTCCCGGTTGGGCACCGTGACGCGCACGCGGTTCGTCCGGCTCTGCACGTCGACCGTCGGGTACACGAAACTCACGGTGCCCATCCGGTGCTCGCCCGGATAGGCGGCGACCTCGATGTGCGCCTGCGCGCCCTCCTCGATGAACTGTATGTCGCGTTCGAACACCTCTCCCTCGACCCAGAGCTCGGTGAGGTCGGCGATGCGGTAGAGCCGCATTCCCGGCATCACGCGCTGGCCCTCCCAGACGTCCTTCTCGAGGACGATGCCGGTCACGGGCGCCACGAGAGTGAGCGTCTTGGTCACCTCGCCCGTGCTCTCGAGCCGCTCGATCTGATCGGGGGTGATATCCCAGTAGGCGAGCCGTCGACGCGAGGCTTCGAGCATCGCACGGGCGGCTCTCCACGACTCGCCGGCGGTCGAGTCGATCCGGGCGGCGAGGCGCGAACCCCTCGATCTTCGGCGTGATATCTGCCACGTTCGGCTCGGGTGCCTCGATGCGGCCGACCGTGCGGATAGAGCGGGTCAACGTCTCTCGCAGGACGGTGGCGTACACGACGCCCAGAGCCCGTTCCTGCTCGGCCGTGAGATGAACCGGCTGTCGCATGAGAGCTCCGGCCGCTCCGGATTCATCCTCCGTGGCAGCCCCTCCATGCCCGGCGTGCTCAGTCGCCGCATCCTCGGTCGTTGGCGCGTCACCAGGTCGGCAGCCGACGAGCAGGGAGATGAGGACCAGCCCGGCAGCATGGACCGCACGGGTCGGGCGCCCGCGTTTGCTCCGCCTCATGACCCACCTCCGATATCGGACGCGACCAACGCCTCGAGCTCGGCGACGGCCCGCTGGTATTCGGCTGCCAGGCGCACGTTCTCGATCTCGAACCGGTTCACCGTGAGCTCGTTCTGCACCAGGGTCATGAAATCCACCTTTCCCACGCGATAGGCGGAGAGCGAGGACTCGACCGCCGCGCGCGCCTGGGGAAGGACCGAGGTGGCGTAGAGCTCGACGAGCTTCCGGGCCCGCTCGGCCTCCGCCCGCCGCTCCGCGATCCGGGCGAACGTTTCGTTGTACAGATCGAGGGCGTGCGCCTCCTCCTCCGCCTGCATCGCCGCCATCTCCCGCCGCAGCGGCAGCTGGCTCTTCCCCGCCCACAGCGGCACGCTGACGCCTACCATGAACGAGAGCCAGTCGTTGTACTGGGGCCGCTGCGAGTAGGCCATGCCGACGGTGAAATCAGGGTAGAGGGCCCGGCGAGCCGCCCGGTAGCCGGCCTCCGCCGCGCGCGCTCGCTCCCGGGCCGCCTGCAGGCCCGGCCGCTGCGCGTCCGCCAGCTCAATCAGCGCTTCGATCGGCGGCAGCTCGGCGCCGGGAGGCTGGGGTAGCTCCAGCTCGCCGATTGCGGTGGTTGCCTCACGCCCCAGCAGGGCGTTGAGACGAGCGGCGGTGGCGAGCCGGTCTTGCTCCATCACGGTGATGTCCTCGGTCATCGAGGCCACCGCTACCTGTGCCTGGAGCACGTCCTGCTGCAGGCCCTCACCTACCGCGTACAGGGTGGAGGAGACATCCAGGAACTCGCGCAGCAGCTCCCGGGTGTCCTCCATGATGAGCAGCGCCCGATCCATGAACGCGAGCCGATAGTAGACCGCCTTCACTCGGGCGATCAGCGCCTCCTCGGTCTCCTCCGCATCCAGAGCCCCGGCGTTCGCCAACGCCTTCGATCGCTCCTCCGAAAAGCCGAGCTTGCCAGGCCAGGGCAGGCGTTGCGAGAACTCGATCCGGTTCTGCAGCATCGGCTCGGCGGTGGAGCCGAAGTCCTGGATCTGCCGGTTCATGAGCCCGAAGCCCAGCATCGGGTTGGGCAGCGCGCCGGCCTGCGGGACGCGCTCGGCCGCAACGTCCGCCCGCAGCCGGGCGGCTCGAAGTGCCGGATTCGCCTCTCTCGCCAGCGAAACCGCTTCGTCGAGGGAAAGCGGTTCGGGTGGGATCTGTGACATCGCCTCACCGGTAGCAGCCGCCATCGTTGCGGCAAGTGCCAGTAGGGCTCGTGCGACCCACATCGGTTTCATTAGCGCGATGCTCC
>JARRMU010000042.1:0-44439 GCA_037385645.1 Gemmatimonadales bacterium | reverse complement strand
TCCGAAGCGGCGGAGTCGGGTCCGCGTCTTAAGCGACCACGATGGCATGGGCGACCTCGTGGCCGCAATCGCGGCTGCTCTGCAGATCGAGATCAGGGGTGTGGATGGAAGGCCGAAAGGCGGTATCATCATCCGGAACGCAAAACCGCTGGGACGAGACTACAAGCACCATGGGATTTTTTCGGCAGCGAGCCGCAAGGCCGGAGCTGGACGTAGCATGAAGGGAATCCGGTCTTGCCGCATCTAAAAAGCGGATCGCGATTTGGGCGACCGGGAGCTGCCTCCGCGATGACTGGCAAGATCGATTTTCCGACCCCCGTCTGGGCGATGATCGTCGTCGGGGCTATGATGCTGTTTCCAGGCTGCGAGCGAGGATCGGATTCGGAGCCTGCCTTCGGTTCGGGGGAGGCCTCGCCTTTGGAGGACGCCGCCTCGCTTGCGGGATCTACCGCACCCTTGCCGGAAGAACCATCTCCGCCCTTCCGCAACATCGACACGGCGACGCCCTATGTCGGCGACGAAGCTTGCGGGCGCTGCCACGAAGAGGCGGCGTCGGCCTATCGGGCGCACGGCATGGCTCGGTCGTTTCACCCCTGGACGCCCGAAGCACGCATCGAGGCTTCGCTCGACGAGCCTCTCCTCCACGCGCGTACGGGTTTCTACTACTCGGTTGTCGAGGCCGGGGACACGCTCTATCAGGAAGAGTTGTTGATAGGGCCCGATGGAGAGCGTCTGTACGAGCTACGCCGGCGAATGGACTACGTGATGGGGAGCGGCAACGTGGCCCGAACCTACTTCACGGAGGAGAACGGCCGGCTGTTCCAGCTCCCGCTCACCTGGTATCGCGCGGGGGGCTGGGACTTCAGCCCCGGGTATGAGCTCAACAACCCCCGCTTCGGCCGTCTCATGCCCGACGGGTGCATCGCCTGCCACAGCAGCTTCCCGGACACCCTCCGTTTTCTCGAGGGCAAGTATGCGCGCGTCCTTCCCGGGATCGGCTGCCAACGTTGCCACGGGCCGGGGGGGCTGCACGTCAGCGAGCGGACCGCCGGGCCGCCGCCGGACAGCGCCTTCGACGACTCGATCCTCAACCCGAAACACCTTTCTTTCGAGCGTCGCCTCGACCTGTGCGAGCAGTGCCACGTTCACACGCCCGTGATCTTGCTTCGGGAGGGGCAGGGCGCCTTCAGCTACCTGCCCTCACAGCCTCTGCGCAATCATGCGGCTTTCTTCAAGGCGACCGGGAGCATCGATATCGTCTCGCACGCCGACCGCTTGCGGCAGAGTGCCTGCTTCATCGGGACGCGTCGCACCAGGCGGCCTCTGGAGTGCGCGACCTGCCACGATCCGCACGAGCCCGTGCCCGACCTCGAGGCGATGAACGAGCCGTGCCGGATCTGCCACGCCGCCGCCTCCCTCGAGCGTCGACTCGCATCCTCGGCTTCGCTCGAGGATCACGGCGCGGCGGCCGATTGCGTGAGCTGTCACATGCCCAGCGTGAAGGAACACACCGTCCCGCACGGCACCTTCACCGACCACTGGATCCGGGTCGTTGGCGACGTGCCGGAACCGGCACGGACCTCCGAGGCCGGTGACCGTCCCCTCGAGCCCTACTTCGAGCGAGACCGGATCGGGCCCGAAGCGGACATCTATCAGGGGATGAGCGAGATCGTGTTCGCGACGCGTGGCGGCGATCCTCGCCTCCTGAGGAATGGTGCCGAGACGCTGGGTCGGGCTCTCGGGGCGGACACGACGCGAGGCGCGGCTCACTTCCTCCTCGGCTTGGCCTATCGACAGCTGGGAAGGACCGAGGACGCGATCACGGCCCTCGAGCGGTCCCTCCGCGTGGAGCCCGATCATCCCGAGCGGCTGCACGCTCTCGCCCAGGCCTATGAGACCGCGGGACGCGATCCGGCCACCGTCGCTCCTCTCTATGAGCGGGCGCTGGAACTCCAACCCGCCCTGGCGTGGATTCGTGCCGACTATGCCTCCTTCCTGCAGGCGCAAGGGAGGCGCGAGGAGGCCGAAGAGGCGTATCGCGCGGCGCTGGCCGAGCGCCCGAGCCTCGACATCGCCGCTTTCAACCTCGGGACCCTGCTGACGGAGGAGGGTAGTCTCGCCGAGGCCGCCGAGGCGTTCCGGCAAGCGGTGCTCCTCGATCCGTTGCTGGCCGAAGCGCTCGAACCTCTGGTTTGGATTCGCGCGACCGGGACCCGCGTCACCGACCTGCGAATCCTGGGATCACCGTTGCCGGTCGTGCCCAGACGCGAGCGCGGACCCGACGCCGTCCGACTGACTCTCGCCGCGCGAGCCCCCGAACCGGCGGTCCAGTTCGTGAACGTGCCTGGACGCGCATCCGTCCGAATCCAGAGGCCGGATGGTACACTCGTACGGGTTTTGCCAGCCCAGGGAGGCCCCACCCTACAGTGGGACTTGCTGACCAAGGAGGGGACCCCGCTCCGCAGCGGCCCGTATCATGTCCAAGTGCGAGGGGAAGATGCCTCGGGCCGTCCCCTGGCGCCTCAGGATTTTTCTTTCGGCGTCGTCCGTTCGCTCCGTCCGTAGACTTCGCTCCGGTGAGGTGGACGTGCGCTGGACGCTTGCCGAGAGCAGAGGCAACGGCTGACGCGCTAGAACGGACACGACGTCTAGCGCAGCAGATCCCGAGTTGTTCCGTATGCTCTTGTCGGCACCCGCATCGAGCAAAGCCTCGACGATCTCGCTTCGGCAAAACAGGGCCGCGGTGAGGAGCGCGGTCGATCCATCGTTGTTTCTTAGATCCACGTCCGCCCCCGCCTCGATCAATGCCTTCGCCACGTCCGTTTGGCCAAATGTTGCCGCAGTAATCAGGGGAGTCGATCCTCCTGATTGCTCCCTTTCATTCAAATCCGCTCCGGCTACGATGTGCTGCCGAACAGCCTCGAGATCCCCCTCCAGGGCTGCCCGGTGAAGGCCGCCTGGAGACGCTCGGGTCGATGGTGAAGGCGAGGGCTGTGCTCCAGCCAACGCTTCGTCGAGCATCTGGATCAACTCGTCCCTGCCATACGAGAACGCGTGACCCTCGTTGAGCTGAACCAATTCCTGGATCGCCTGCCGGATGGTGATCTGAGCCTCGAACTGATTCGGCACGACCATGTAGCGACGCTTCGGCGAATCGGTGGATAGGAACTCAAGGGCTGCCATTGCTACATCATCGGGCTCGTCGTACTGGGATCGGTCGAGCGGCCCCCTGATCAGGTCGAGCATTGAGCCGTATCTGGAGCCCTCGGCTGAATAGCCTGCCTCTTCCATGCGCCTCACCATCGAGGCCACGATTCGGGACCGGTAGTTGCCGGGCTCCACCGCGGCCACCGCGATACCGAAGCGATCCAGCTCGGCAGCCAGCGCATCGGTATAGGCCTCGACGCCATGCTTACTCATGCTGTAGGCGCCACTGAACGGCCCCGATAGGATTCCGGCGATGGAGCTGACGGTCATGATCCGACCCTGGCTCTCGATGAGCAGGTCTGCGAACGCCTTGGTCACGCGGTATGGCCCGAAGAGGTTCACGTCGAGCTGGAAGTCCATGTCCTCTTCCGACAATTCGATGAGAGGTCCCATCACAGCCACGCCGGCGTTGTTGATCAAGCCATAGAGTCCTCTCCCTTCCGCTTCAACCAGGGCGACCGCCGCATCGATGTCGCTCTGTATCGTCACATCCAAACGGACGGACTGCACATTTTCCATCGCGTCCAGACGTGCCAGGTCTTCCGCTTTGCGGGCGCCGGCGTAGACAAAGAAACCATGCTCAGAAAGGACCTCCGTCATCCGCTGTCCGATTCCGGAACTGGCTCCTGTCACGAGTACGGCTCGTACGTCTACCGTCTCCTGGGCACCGATCGCCGACACTCCCAAGGCAAGGGCCAAGGCAGCGAGGGAGAACGCTCTTCGAGAGGCGCGGACAAAAGGTGGGATGCAGAGACTCATCGGGGAAAACCTCGTGCCAAGCGAGCAGCACGCCCTGGCTCGCGACGCTCGGCACGTAGGGTAGGCATGCGCGGAGCGAGATCAGGAGCGTGGGAGGCCAAGAGGCGACGCGTCACCTGTCGTACACCCAACGCAGGCCCAGATCACAGTCTGCCTCGATGGTGATTCGATCTCCTGACCAAGTCCCGGTGTCCGTACAGAGACCAGCCAAGTCATAGTCGAGGGTCAGCAGGTTGCCTGTGAGAGTCCAGGACCCCGGCGTGGAATCGTCAACAGACTCCGACTGGCCGTCGCTCGTAACGAGCGCCTCGGCATCCAGTACGAAGGTGCCGTCAGCACTGATCGACAGATTGCCGTCGACTACCTCGACGCGTTGGCCTATCGTCTCGAACACCGTGACCGGGAGTGCGCCACCGTTGATACTTGTCAGTTCGTATGATCCGGCGAGATCCGATGCGTCGTTTCCTCCCGGCCCCGAGACATCGTCAGAGCCGCAAGCTGGAAGCGAGATGACGGCGACAGCCGTCACAATGTGTCTAAGCTTCATCCTAAACCTCGCTGTGGGAGTCCTCCGTTGGCTACCGTGCTACCGCGATTCCGCGTGGAAGGCTGCCAACGCCTACCGTTGCCACGATATCATCCCATACGGGTGACGTGCGAGCGGGAGCCGCCGCAGCGAGGATCGGAGGTCCGGTCACCCTTTCCCTGCGGCGGCGCCTCCTCTTCATCGGCTGAACATCTGTCACGCCTGGAGCCCGTCGCTCGTCAATATTCGGGAGTCGGGACCGACAACAGAGCTCGCGCGTCGAGCTAGATCGCAACGATGGACATTGATAACAGCGACATGCCGGTCGCCGGTCCGACACCTACGACCGTAACAAAGAGCTAGGCTGCTATTCAACAGTCAGATAGCCACTTCTTATCACGTAGATTCTAGGCTACGAACGTTGCGCCAGGGTGCTTCGCGACCAGCGGGGCGATCCGGGTACCCGCCTGCCAAGCATGCGAAAGGAGCCGGCCAGATCGGCCGCGAAGGACTCTGGGTCGCAGCGAGCGTGTCCCGTTAAGCTGGGCGTCCGACCCTCGGCCTCTTGCCTTCCAGCGTCACATCGGTATGATCGGCGGATTCGATCACGCAACCGAGGAGCGTCGTGCTCTTTAACTCGCTGACGTTTTTCGCCTTCTTCGTCGTGGTGTTGACGCTCCACGCGATGCCGCTCCCGTGGCGGGTGAAGAAGATCAATCTCCTCGTGGCGAGCTACATCTTCTACGCCGCGTGGAACCCACCCTTCGTGCTGCTCCTGTGGGCTTCGACGCTCGTCGATTGGTTCGTCGCCAGAGCGATTTATCGCGCGGAGCAACAGAGCCGCCGCCGGGCGCTTCTCCTCGTCAGCCTCCTCGTCAACCTGGGGATCCTCGGCTACTTCAAGTATGGCGGGTTCCTGCTCGACAACTGGTCGGCGCTGATGGCCGCGGTTGGCGTCGACTGGACAGCGCCGGCGTGGAACATCGTGCTCCCGGTCGGCATCTCGTTCTACACGTTCCAGACGATGGCGTATTCGCTGGACGTGTATCTCGGCCGCTCGAGGCCGGCGGACTCGTTTCTCGACTTCGCGCTCTTCGTCACGTTCTTCCCCCAACTCGTGGCCGGGCCGATCGTGCGGCCGACCCACCTGGTCCCGCAGTTCGCCGAGCCGGTTCGGGCGAACCGCAGCCAGCTTCTGTGGGGGCTCGCTCTCATGACGCTCGGTCTGTTCGAGAAGATCGTGATCGCCGACGGGGCGCTGGCGCCCGCCGCCGAGGCGGTGTACGAGGCCACGGGATCGCTGGCCTTCATCGACGCATGGCTCGGCACGCTGGCGTTCGCGGGCCAGATCTTCTGCGATTTCGCGGGCTATTCGACGGTGGCGATCGGGGTGGCGCTGTGCCTGGGGTTCTCGCTTCCCGACAACTTCCGCTACCCGTACGCGGCGATCGGTTTCTCCGACTTCTGGCGGCGCTGGCACATCTCGCTGTCGACGTGGCTGCGCGACTACCTCTACATCCCGCTCGGCGGCAATCGTAAGGGCAACGGCCGGACCTACGTCAACCTGATGTTGACGATGCTATTGGGGGGACTGTGGCACGGCGCGGCCTGGACGTTCGTCGTGTGGGGCGGCCTGCACGGCGTCTATCTGGCGGTCGAACGGTGGGTGCGGGAGCGGTTCTCCGGCGCGAGGATCGGAGGGACGACCTGGTTTCGGATCCTCATGGCCCTCCTGACATACGTCCTCGTCAACATCACGTGGGTCTACTTCCGGGCGCCGGACTTCGCCACCGCGTGGCGGCTGACCCGGTCCATGATCGGCCTCACGACTGGCGGTGCGGTCGTCCTGTCCACCGACTACGTGACGCGCGTCGTCGTGGTGACGATCGGCATGCTCGTCGTGCACTGGACGATGCGGAAGCGTAGGCTGGAGGACGTCGTCTCCCGCATTCCGTGGTGGTTGGTAGGCCTCGTGTGGGGGGCGATGCTGTTTGCGATCCTGATCACCCAGGGGGCGGGCGATGCCTTCATCTACTTCCAGTTCTAGCATGGGGTCTTAGCGTGGATCCAAAAGTTCCCCTCCGCGATGTGCCCCGCGTGGCCTGGAGCCGCGCCGGGATCCTCGCGCTGATCCTGCTTGTCCTGCCGCTCGGTGGCTGGGAGGCGTACTGGAGAGGCCAGCAGTTCCGGCCGAGCACGCGGAACAGCGATGGCCTGTGGGCCATGGCGCGGCGCTGGGTCGACCGCGCCGCGCCCGAGCAGACGGTGCTGGTCGGATCCTCTCGGGTGCTGTTCGACATCGATCTCGACGCATGGGAAGAGGAGACCGGCTTGCTCCCGCTCCAGCTCGCGCTCGAGGGTACCAACCCGAGGCCCGTCCTCTCGGACCTGGCCGCTGATCCCGATTTCACGGGGCTGGCCGTGGTCGGTGTGACTCCCATGTTGTTCGTCATGCCGGAGGCCGGATACCGCGCGGCCGCGATCGACCGGTACACGACGGAGTCCCCGTCCCAGTGGCTCGGCCAGCGGATCTCGATGCCCCTCGAGCGCGTGTTTGCGTTCTACAACTTCGATACCGCGCTCTTCACCGTGCTCCATCGGCAGACATGGTGGCCCGAGCGGCCCGGTCTTCCGTTCCAGCCGCGGGTGGTGAGGAAGCTCTCCGACATGGACCGGAGACGGGAAGCGGATATGTGGGTGCGGCTCGAGGATGACCCCGAGTACGCCGAGCTGGCGAAGTCAATTTGGCGAGACTTCCTCGACTATCCCCCACCGGCGCCGTCGGAAGCGGAGGCCCGAGCGCAGTTCGAGGCGATGCTCGACGAGATCAAGCGGGACGTCGAGGCGATCCGGGCTCGGGGTGGCGATGTCGCGTTCGTGCGCCTGCCCTCGGCCGGCTACTTCCGTGAGGACGAGGCCGCCGCGTTCCCGCGCGAGCGCGTGTGGGAGCCGATCGTCGCGGCGGCCGGTGCGGTATCCGTTCACTTCGAGGACTATCCCGAGCTCATGGACGTGCGGTTACCGGAGTGGTCCCACGTGAGCGCGCGGGACAAAGGCCGTTTCACGCGGGACCTCGTGCGGATCCTGAGAGACAACTTCAGGGCGAGGGGCACGCTTCGACCGGAGCTCGAGCCATGAGCATAGTGGTGGCGCTGGACTTCTCCGAGGTGAGCGAGCGTCAGCTGGGGATCGTCGTACGGCTGGCAAAGGACAGCGATAGCAAGGTGTACCTGCTCCACGTCGCGGAGCCGGAGCCCGACTTCGTCGGCTACGAGACCGGCCCCGACGTCGTGCGCGATCAGGTCGCCGAGGAGTACCACCGCGAGCACCGCCGGCTGCAGGCGTTCGGCGAGTCGCTCCGGGCTCAGGGCGTGGACTCCACCGCGCTCCTCGTCCAGGGGGCGATCGTCGAGACGGTGCTCGCGCAGGCGGAGTCCCTCGATGCCGGCCTGATCGTGGTTGGATCGCACGGCCACGGGGCCGCGTACGATCTCCTGGTCGGCAGCATCTCGGCCGGGATCATTCGCAAGGCGGAGGTGCCGGTCGTGGTCGTGCCGGCGGAGAAGCCGGACTGATAGGTCCCAGTGCCGGCGACGGCGCCCAAGCGCGCCGCGGCTGGAGCGACGAACTTCGCCGTGCCCACATCGTTGAGGCTACCGCATGATGGCGAGACCGCGTTGGGCAGCAGGACTTCTGGCTCGCTCGCTACCGGCCCTCGCACTGCTCCATCCCGTCCCGGCTTTCGGTCAGACTCCGTCCGATAGGGCGCGCGACATCGCGGAGTATGCCGCTGCCGTTTACCTGGATGATGCCCTCTCGACGCTTGCCGGCCTGGTAGCGTTCGAGACGGTGCATCGTTCCGGTGTTCCGAACGAGCGAAATCCCGAGTTTCGGGCGATGACGGGCTTTCTTTTGACGAAGGCCCGCCAGCTTGGCTTCGATTTCACTGACTACGGTTCGGCGGTCGTGATCGGCCTGGGGGAATCGCCGGATCGCGTTGGTCTCATTACGCATGGCGATGTGCAGCCGGCGGAAGCGGTCCGCTGGGCCGATGACCCGTTCGGCCTCGATGTGGACAGCGAGCCGGGCCGGCTCGTAGGAAGAGGCGTGGAGGATGACAAGGGCCCCATTGCTGCCGCGCTTTACGCGATGAAGGCGCTAATGGACCGCGGTCTGCCATCGAACCGGCGCAACGCGCTCCTCATCGCATATACAGAGGAATCCGACTGGGGACCGTTTGTCGAGTTCCTGCAAGCTCATCCGCCGCCGCCCCTGAATGTGGTGCTCGACGCCGAGTACCCCGCGGTGGTGGCCGAGAAGGGCTGGTGTTTGATACGGCTGACGCTCCCGCCCGACGCCGGCCAGCCCACGGGCGAGCCGTCATTGCTGACGCTGGAGGGGGGTGCCTTCCTCTCGCAGATCCCGGCGGAAGCCCGAGCCGTCGTGTCCGAGCCGACTCCAGAGCTCGCGAGGGCACTGCAAGCCGCGGCTCACGATTATCCTGCTGTGGACTTTGCTTTCATCGAACAAGATGGCGCGCTCGAGATCGTCGCGGACGGCGTGGCGGCGCACTCCTCGAAGCCGTGGGACGGGCGGAACGCGATCACGCATCTGGCTGCCTTGCTCGGTACCTATGAATGGCCACCGTCACAGGCGTCCCAAATGGTGCGATTGATCAACGATCTCGTCGGGTTGGGCGACTACGGCGAGCAGTTCGGCCAGCTCGCGTACTCCGATCCCTTCATGGGGCCGTTGACCCTGTCGTTGACGACGCTGAAGGCCCAGGACGACGGAAGCCTCACCGCAAGCATCAACCTCCGGCGTCCGGCAGGTCGCAGCGGGGAGGCCGTCGAGCGAACGATTCGAGAGGCCGTGAAGAACTGGCAGAGAGAGACCGGAATCGACGGTCTAAAGCTCTCCCTGAACATCAACGATCCCTATTACGTGAAGGACGCTCCGCACGTCCCCACGCTGCTCGGTGTCTTTCGGTACTATACGGGCCGGACGAAGGCTGAGCCGATTTCGATCGGCGGCGGGACCCATGCGCGCCTGGTTCCCAACGGGGTCAACTTCGGGCCGGCCATGCCTGATGAGGCTTACACGGGCCACTCGGAGCACGAGTACATGACGGGCGACCAGTTTCTCCTCAACCTCACGATGTACACGGCCATGCTGGCCGAGCTAACGGGCTGAGGCCTTGCACTCGATCACGTAGATCGGGTGGTCCGACGAGACCAGCGTGTGCCCGGTCATCCGGCACCACGCGGGAAGATCCGTTGCGGCCCCCGGGTCTCTCGCTATGATCTCCAGCCGCTCTCCCGGCTTCATCTGATTGACTCGGCGGCTCAACTCGAAGATCAGTTGTCCGCAGCCCATCTCACCCGCATCCCATTGCGCGTTCATCCCATGTCCCTACGGTGCAAAGTCCGCAGCGTGTCAGGTGCCTAGCCGTGGCGCGCTGTTGAGTGGACGATACTGAAACACCCCAGTATAGTGGCTCGGCCGCTGCGAGTAATCACCCGCTCGAGCAGCGGCCTGGTCAGTCAGCAGTGCATGGAACGAGAGACCATTTGGATTCCCTAGACCATTCATCGTGGAAGGAGTGAGGGATGGAGAAGAAGAAGCTCGTGATCGTGCTCACGCGCGGTCTGGACGATGAGCGTTCCTCGGTAGCCTGGAGCATCGCCAACGCGGGCGTCGCTTCGGACATGGAGATAACCATGTTCTTGGCAGCGTCGGGAGTTGACTGGGTGCGCCGGGGTGCGGCGGATGTGCCCCACCTCAACCCTCTTGATCCGCCCCTGCGTGAGCTGATCGAGAATGTGATCTCCAATGGTGGCCGCGTGCTGGTGTGTCCGCCGTGCGCCAAAGTGCGCGGGTATTCGGAAGATGATCTGATCCCTGGCGCAACGCTCGCGGGAGCTCCCGCCATGCTCGAAGTGGTCATGCAGGGTGCCTCTACGCTGAGCTTCTGATCAGGGCATCGGCAACCCGAGGTCACCCGGACGCGCGTTCTCATGTTGCGTCGAATCCGGCAGCGTCAGCGCCAGGGCACCTGGCTTCAGAGGGGATCACGAGTGATACCGGCGGAGGTCAGCTCTCGGGCGGGAATGTCTCCATGATCTTGCCGATCGTCTTGTCGATGAACGCAGGCATATCTTCGGAGTCCGGAGCGGAGAGCAGGGCGCCTTCCGCCCAGCCGCGCCAGATCAGCTGCCTGGTGCGAGCATCCCAGACGTCGACGATGAGGGTTCCCGGCAGGTGTCCTTCTGCGGTCTCGTAGATGCGGCCTGCCCCCCAACTGATCCCGACCCACGGATAGACCCACGGATACCAGACCCCCAGGGGGTAGGTGACGAACGGATAGCTCCAGTACGGGACGCCCCAATATGGGTATCCGAAATTTGGATAGCCGAATCGACAGCAGCGTCGGTACCCGTAACCGTACCACCAGGGGGATCCAAAGCCGAGGCCGACGCCGAACGACCACGCCCCGGAGCGACGTTCGGATTGCCGGGCGGCGTTGCCGGCCGGGGCGTTGACCGCGTACGCGGTAACGACGAAATCGACCGGCGCCGCATCGCTTCCCGCCACAAAGCCGCGGTCCAGCAGCTCGCTCTCGACCGAACGCCGTAAGCGGCGCTGCAGGAACGGGTCGGACGCGGCCTCCACGTTCGAGGAATCGGTGGCCGCGTCCACCCAGACAAAAGTCCGCAGAGCGGCAAACGACACGTCGCGGTCGTAGTCGCTCTTGCCGCTCACGCTCGCACAGCCGCCTACGATCAAGGCAAGCACCAGGGAGATCGGGATGGCGAACGCCCAGCTGCGGCCCAATGTCACACGTCTCCGAGCGATTCCTACCGGACGCATCCGAGGTCGACTCCTTCTTTTCCCCCCCTTTCTTGACGTATGGTCCGGTCGGGGCGTCACCGATGGCGCGGCCGAACTTGTGGCCGACGATCAGGGTCGGTGGCCGTCCGACCGGTGATGGCGGCGCCAACGGAGGCGCAAATCGTGACTGCCGATCCGTGGCGTCAACCTTCCAGAGGCCCGCGAGACGGGCATCCGGCCGCCCTTGCTGAAGAATGGCTAGAAGCACGTGGTCGCCACGGCGCTCAGGGCTTCGGCCTCGTCGACTAGATCGGCCTCGTTGCGGCAAAGGCACGGCAGGAAGTCACACGTCGGCGATGCGAGCGCCAGAGCCCCGTAACCACCGTTCTCCAGCGTTCCGCTTTGACCGGACACGCGGTTCTGCATCACCCAGATCTCGCCGCGTCCCTGTTGCGATGACAGGGCGATCCGCTTCCCATCAGGGCTGATGCGCAGGCTCTCGTTGAAGTACCAGTCTGGAGACGGGGTCCGTTCCTCAGCGATCAGCAGCGGCTCCCCGCCGACGCTCGGAAGCCGCCAGAGCCCCGTCATGCGCTCGTCGTCGTTCCCGGTGGTCAACAAGAGGAACTTGCCATCCGGACTCCATTGGACGAATCGGATGTCGAGGGGACGCAGGCCCGAGGTGGACGAGATCTCGAGCTCACGAATCTTCCCGCCGGAGGTGGAGAGGGTGACGACCCGGTTCTTGCCGGCGACCGGATCCGCCAGCACGAACGCGAGCGATCGGCCATCCGGAGACGTCGCCAGCCTGAATGTCTTCAGAGGAGTCGACCCCAGCTCGGTTTCTTGGAGCGTGTCGAGATGAAAGGCCATGATGCGCGTTACGCGCGCGGAAGGATCCCATCGGGCGAAGTAAAAGGTGCGGCGGTCCGGGGCGGCAAACATCTGCAAGAACGCTTCGATGGCGCCCGGCGCGACCACGGTCGAGAGCCCGCCGCTCTCGAGATCCAACCGGAACAGACCGAGCTCGGCATCTGTTCTTTGCCGAGCGAAGAGCAGAAGAGAACGGCTGTCGGCGTCCCACATGAGCTGTCGGATCTGCCGTAGCTCGACGTCGAGCTCCCGGGTCTCGCCACCCGTGATCGAACGGATGACGACGGTTCCAGGCCGGGCTCCACCGGGCGCCCTTCGGGTGTAGGCGAGATAGCGACCGTCGGGAGACCACTCCCCGGCCTGGGTTTGAGTGGCCGACGGCTCTTCCACCGGCGTGGGCACGCTGAGCAGCTGCCCTCCTTCGACATCGATCGAGGCGGTATAGACCTGCGGGCTCTCCAGATGGACGCCGTAATAGAAGGAGTCGCCGGCGTATCCGATGGGAGTGGCCCTCCATATGTCGGCGCGCACCAACTCGGGTGGACCGGCCGCCTGTCCATCGCGGACGGGCAAGCGCCAGATTCCCTGGGTCAGATTGCCCTGGCGGTAGAACAGGATGCCCTGGCCATCAGGCGTCCAGTCCATCATGGTATCATCAGTGGGTCCTGTCAGGAGTGCCTGGTCTAGGGACCCGTCGGTCGCCAGCATGTAAATGTCGGTCTGGTCCTGGCCCCGCGTTCGCCGCTCGTATGCGATGAAGCGGCCGTCGGGAGACAGGCTGGCGTTCCACGGGTCGAACCAGTCGACGGACTTCAGCACCCGGATCCGGCCGGTCTCGACGGAAATCAGCGCGATCTGGCCGGTCTCGACGGGATCCTCGCCCTCCGTTTGCCAGTAGAGCGTCGCCAGGATCTGCCCATCCGTCGACCAGCCGTCCACTGAGATCCACTCCAAGCCATCGCGGTGCGGGACGATCGCGCGTTCGTCGGAGCCGTCGATGTCGATGACCCGAAGCTCGTAACCCCAGAGGTCCTCGTTCCAGTACACGTAGGCGAGTTGCCGGCCATCGGGAGAGAAGGCGGACATCTCGGCCCACTCGACGGTCTCGTCCCACGTTCCCTTGTCGGTGACGTGGCTTAGCTCGCCCGTGAGCAGATCGAGGACGGAGAGATCGCCCGTGATCCAATCGATCTCCGACACGTAGCGTCCGTCCGGCGACGGGTCCGACGCCCAGAAGTCGGGCTCGCTGCCCACCCAGACCCGCCGAAAGACCAGCGAATCCGGTTGGTGCGGGGCCGAGGCGAGTATCGCGGGCGCCCTTACGGAGATTCGGGTTAGCGTGCCCGCGAGTTGCGTGACATCATCCAGCTCGCCACACGCGGTCGTGAGGGGGAGCAGAGCGGAAGCGAGGATCCTAGCAGCCAGCCTTCTCATGACGACCTCCTGGGTGGGTGTCCGGAGAGAATCCGGTACAAGCCCCGCGCCTCCGAGCGCAATCTACAGCAAGTCGTTTCGTGGCTGTGACTTACCGGAAGGTAAACAGGCGACGCCGAGGAGATCGTTCGTAACGTTCTGTTACAGCGGCCGGTTAGTTCGTTACATGACGAGACGCAGCCCGGACTCGAGCTCGTCTAGAGCGCAGCCGCTTCCCCAGAGAGGGGGAGCGTGACCACCGCCGTGGTGCCGTAGTCGGGCATGCTCTCGAGGGTAAGCTCTCCGTTGTGCGCCGAGGCGATCCGGCGCGCGATCGGCAGACCGAGACCGGTGCCCTCCGAGCGCGTGCTGAAGAAAGGCTCGAACGCTCGCTCTTGGACTTCGGCCGGCATTCCGGGACCCGAATCCCGAATGGCAACCGACGCGGTGCCGTCCTCCATCGTTAGTTCCACGACCGCCTCGTCCTCAGAAGAGAGCGCTTCAGCGGCGTTTTGCATCAGGTTGAGGAAGAGCTGTTCTAGTGCTGCCACATCGCCGGTTACCGGGATCGGGGACGGAAAGGACTGAATTCTGAGCCTGGCACCCCTGGATTCGAAAGAGGGACGAGCCGCGTCGGCCGCCGCGTCCACCGGATCCCTGAGATCCAGCGGCTTCGCCTGGATCCTCCCGCTGCGTGCGACCGCCAGCGTGTTGGCTACCGTGTTGTCCAGTCGGGTAACCTCGCGAAGTGCCCGTGCCTGGGGCTCCCGCAAGGGGGAGTCGGGTGGAAGCCGCTCTTCGACGGACTGAAGGTCGATCCGGATCGCCGTCAGCGGGTTTCGGACCTCGTGAGCCAGGGACGCGGCAAACTCCCCGACGGCTGCGGCCGCCTCGCGCTGCGACAGCTTGGCGAGTGTCGATCGAAGACTGTCGGTCATCGTGTTGAACGCTCGAGCGAGGCGGCTCACTTCGTCCCCGCCTCGGACGTCTATGCGGCGCGTGAGGTCGCCCCGCGAAACAGAGTCGGCGGCCCGGGAGAGCGACTCGAGCGACCGCGTCATTCGACCGGTGACCAACGCGGCTAGCAGCAGGCCCGCGGCGGCCACACCGACCAAGAGCCAGGTGCTTCGTCGAGCGCCGTGCTCGAAGGGCACCACGAACGGCGTGAGCGGCGCGGCGATCACGACTTGGAGAGGCGGTTCTTCGAGCTCGCTACTGACCGCAAGCCAACGATCACCACCCCAGGTGAAGCGCTCGAGACTCGACGAGGGGCTCGCGGCGGCCGTGGAACAGGCAACCTCGCGTTGGCTGCGCATCCGTTCCGAAATCCTGTTTCTCGTCGACGATCCGGCATCTCAGCGATCCCTGCGAGGGAGAACCGAGAGGTGTCCGAGTCGCGCTCCGGAAACCCGCTCGTAGATGGCGAAATCGAGCGACAGGCCCGGCACCCCGCCCAGTGTCCCGGCAGGCCCGGTCTGTGGGTCCGGGTTTCTGACCACCGTCCACAGCTCCTGGCCTGCGTTGTCGGCCACGGACGCCGAGGTGATCTCCGGATCGAGCTGATCGAAGATCTCTCGGAAGCTCGCCGGTGGCGTCGCCTCGGTGCTCCCTCGCAGGGATCGCTGAGATGCCGGATCGTCGACGAGAAACAGGATCTCGGAACGGATGCGCAGCCAACGCGAGGTCGCCTGTTCCACGGCCGCCGCGAGCCCCTCGTCGAGTCTCGAGCGCAGCAGCCGCTCGCCGGATCTGGAGGCTGTGCGGGTGAGCCAGAGTCCCAGCACGCCGAGGGGCACGAGGCCGACGGCCAGCACAAGGATCAGAATGCGGGATCTGAACGACACGCGGAGCGCTAGGTCAGGTGCTCGAGGTCGAACTTCTGGATCAGACGGTCCAGGCGGGGCCGCGAGATTCCGAGGATGTCCGCGCTGCGAGACTTGTGGCCGCCGGTCGCCTCGAGAATCCGGGTGATATGCGCCCGCTCGACGTCCTCCAGCGTGGCGAGGCTCTCCCGGTAGAATTCGGCGCCCGCGGCGGGGGCGCCAAACTGGAGGTGCTCGGGCCGAATCACCTCGCTCGTGGCCGTGACCACCGCACGAGTGAGGCAGTTCTCCAGCTCTCGCACGTTCCCCGGCCAATGATAGGTCAGAAGCGAATCGATACTCTCCGGCGCCAGCCTCATGCCTCGCCGATCGACCGCCGCGCTGACCTTCCTCACGAGGTACTCGGCTAGAAGAGGGATGTCCCCCATACGGTCCCGGAGCGGCGGGACGAGGATCTCGACCACTCGCAGCCGATAGTAGAGGTCCTCACGGAAGCGCCCGAGCACCACCTCCTCTTCCAGGTTGCGGTGGGTCGCCGCGATGACGCGTGCCTCGGCGCGCTCGGGCCGCTCGGCTCCGAGCGGGTAGAACTCGTGTTCCTGAAGGACCCGGAGGAGCTTGGCCTGGAACTCGGGCGGCGTGTCCCCAATCTCGTCGAGGAAGATCGTTCCTCGGCCGGCGAGCGCGAACCGTCCCCTGCGATCGCCAACCGCATCCGTGAACGCGCCCTTCACGTGGCCGAACAGCTCCGACTCGAGAAGGGTGGCGGGAAGAGCCGTGCAGTTCACAGCCACGAACGGCTGATCGGCATAGGGCGAGCTCCCGTGGATCTCGCGGGCGACCAGCTCCTTTCCCGTGCCACTCTCTCCGCGGACCACGACTGTTGTTCTCGTCCCTGCCACCTGTCCGATCAGCTTGAATATCTCCACCATCGCCGGGTCGCGGCCCACCATCCGCTCCACACCGGCCTCCGCTCGATCCCTCGCACCCTTCCGCTTAGGCGCCGCGCGGCTTCGGACGGAGCGGTCTTCGAAGACGCGCTTTAGCGCCCGGCGCAGTTGGTGGAGGTCGAGCGGCTTTGTGAGAAAATCCGAGGCGCCCTCCCGCATCGCCTTGGCCACCGTGGGAAGGTCGTCGTACGCGGTCATGATCAGGACGTCCGTCTCGGGAGAGCGCTCGCTCAGGAGCTTGAGCAACTCCATTCCGTCCATGCCCGGCATCTTGAGGTCGGCCAGGACGACGTCGGCCGGCGCCTCGGCGAGGCTGGCGATCGCGAGTTCGGCGCTGGCGGCGGTTCTCACCTCGCTGGAGTCGCTTTCCAGAGCCTGCGAGAGCGAGGCCAGGATACGCTCGTCGTCGTCGACGATGAGGATGGATCGGCTCATGGCACCCCGGGACGTGACAGTCGACGGCCCTGAGGCTTCCCCACACCGGTGGCCCGTCCTCCCGTTTGTTCCGGGTGAGACGGATCCCGGCGTTAAGCTTCCCCGGGCGAGACCGACGGTCAAGCTACGGAGAGACGCGCCCTACCGCGATTCGACCCCTCCGACGTGCTCGCGATCTCGACGAGCGGCCATGTGTGCCACACAGCCGCCAGCCACGGTAGGTGATCTGACTACAACCGATCACAAGATCCTCCCTACAGACCCGAGCGACGGGTCTTGCTAGCCTGCAGATGCTAAGCAGGTTCATCACGTAGGCGATGCCGGCCCTGTGACTACCTTTGTCCAAGACCTGAAGCAGCGAAAAGTCGTCCAGTGGGCGATCGCGTACGTTGCCGGCTCGTGGCTGATCCTCGAAATCCTCGGATTCGTAGCCGAGAACTTCGGATGGCCTACCAGCCTCGTCCGCGGCGTGACCGTCCTCTTCGGGGTCGGTTTCTTCGTTGCGCTGGTACTTGCCTGGTATCACGGCGAGAAGGGGCGACAGCGAGCCACTGGTTGGGAGCTGTTCATCATCACCTGCCTGCTCCTCGTGGCGGGTGTGGCGACAGCCTACGTCGGTCGGGGCGCAGAGTCTCGGCAGGCCGCGACCGGTTACTCGGCTGTGCCGGCCATCGATCCCCATTCCATCGCAGTGCTCCCCTTCGTGTCACGCAGCGAAGCGGGCGAGAGCGCAGCGGTCGTCTTCTCCGAGGGCATGCACGATGACGTGCTGACGCAGCTGGCGAAGGTCGGGCGTCTCAAGGTGATCTCGCGCACGTCCGTGATGAAGTACCGCGAGACGGAGAAGAGCATCCCCGAGATCGCAGCAGAGTTGGGAGTGGCGACGGTGCTGGAGGGAGTGGTGCAGCGAGCGGGGAACCGAGTGCGGGTGAACGTGCAGCTGATCGACGCCCAGAGCGACGAGCACCTGTGGGCTGAGACGTACGACGAGGAGCTGACGGCGGCGAACATCTTCGCGATCCAGACCGACCTGGCGAAGAAGATCGCCGGCGCGCTCAAGGCGACGCTGACTCCGGACGTCGAGGCCAGGATCGAGGCGCGGCCGACGGAAAGCCTGGAAGCGTTCGACCTGTACACGCGCGGCCGGTACATCATGGAAGGCCCGCGGGGGTTCTCGAAAGAGGGGCTCGAAGAGGCGCGGGAGCTGTTCCAGGGAGCGATCCGGGAGGACGCGAGCTACGCCCCTGCCTGGGCCGCGCTGGCGCGGGTCTACCTCATCCAGTGGAGCCAGGCCCACCGGCCGGCCGAGGAGGCGCTGCCGACGGCATGGTCGGCGGTGAACCGGGCGCTGGCCCTCGACCCCGAGCTCTCCGAAGCGCACTCGGCTCGGGGCGCGTTGCTGCGGGCCGAGCTGAAGTTCGAGGAGGCGGAGGCGGCGTACCTGCGGGCGCTGGCGCTCAACCCCGGCTCGGCCGAGGAGCACCGCCGCTACAGCCTCCTGCTCAATGATCTCGGCCGTTACGACGAGGCGGCGCAGGAGGCGAGACGGGCGGTGGAGCTCGACCCGCTGTCGACGCTGAACCGCGAGGGGCTGGCGGCCGCACTGCTCTTCGCGCGGGATTGGGACGGCGTCGTGGAGGAGTCGTGGAAGCTGATCGAGCTGGAGCCGCGCGATCCGATCGCCTACTACAACGCGGGCTATGGGCACTCGATGAGGGGGGAGCACGAGGAGGCCATAGCGGCGCTGCAAAAGGCGCGGGAGCTGGATCCGGGGGACACCTACAACACAGCCGGGCTCGCGTGGGCCTATGCGCGCGCAGGAGACCGGGACGAGGCGCTGGCGCTGCTTGCGAAGGTGCCCGAGCAGGGCGCGATGCTCAAGGAGATCGCGATCGTCTACGCGCAGCTCGGGGAGCTGGACCTGGCGTTTGAGTATCTGGAGCGTGTGGCGGCGGAGGACCCCGGTATGCTTGGCGAGCTGAGGGTCGACCCGACGGCCGACGTGCTGCGGACGGACCCGCGCTACGCGGCCGTGCTCGAGAGGTTCGGATTGCAGTAGTCACTCCGCTATGAGCTGGCGCTCGTGTGCGAGGATATGGGCCGCAAGAGGGCTGCGATCGAACAGCTCAAGCGGCAGCGGATATCTGGAAGAACGCCGATCCGGATTACATTCCGGCCCAGCTTGCGCAGGCGAAGCTGGCGGAGCTTCGAGCGGGCGGCGCATCCGACTGAGGGAGTGCCCGCTACACTGCCAGCGCTCGCTTCTGCCTAGGATCCTACCGGCTCGCGTACCAGGATCGCACGAGTGTACAGCAGCTCGAATCCCCGTCGCTGCACGTTCTCCTGAGACTTGGATCCTGGCTGCGTGGTGACGACCGCCACGTCGCACCCGGCGTGCGCTGCGTCGGCGAGACGACGGGCCAGCAGCGCTGTCTGAACGCCCCGTCGCCGATGCTCCGGCAGAGTCGCAGCACCGCACAACTGGGCAATCCCCTCGCTGAGCCGCATGCTGCCACCGCCTGCAGGTTCCCCTTCCCGGACCGCCAGATAGCGCACTAACCCCTCGGTTTGAGCCATGTCGCTCATGACCCGCTCGAGGGCGTCCTTGGGGAAGGATTCGTGAGAAGGAACGCCCCGCCCGTCGGGGGTGGCAAAACCCTCCACAACGGTATCCAACCACGTGGCGAAGTCCTGGTCATCACTCACCGTGATGGCGACATCGGGAGGCATCACGTACGAGGTGAGACCCTCGGTTGAGAGCTCGCGGCCCAGCACGTTCTCGAATCCCACGAGTTGATAGCCACGGGACGTGAGCGTGGCCCCCACAGCAGGGTCCGCCAGACAGGACAGCTCCACCTGCACGGGTGTGTGTCGATCGGCGTAAAGGCGCTCGACCTCGGCGAGCTGCGCCTCGGTCACGGGCCCCTCGAATCCGAGCCCCGCGACCTTGTTGAGGGGCGAGCCCTCACCGGAATACGTGGCGACACCGCCGCCCACGGGCTTCACCATCACGTCAGCTTCAGGGCGTAGCCGACCGACGGCCCGCACCGATTCCGACAGGAGGCTGCAGTCGGCCCGCTCAATCCGAGCGGCCAGGGTCGTCGTGGCGAAGAGCATTGACGGGCTCCGGGTCAAAGTGCGTCGCCGAATCGGGAACTATCGACCTGACCAGCACGCCGTGCGGCGCGGATACGCGGACCTCTTCCTCAAGCGGCGCGGACGACGAGCCCGGACCCGGACATCGTGCGGTCCAGGTACGACGCCAGGTGTGCGCTCAGATATCGCGCATCGTCGCCGGCGCCGTCAATCAGCGTCGACTTGCGGCGCCGGAGAAACGGCAGACCCATGACGTATACGCCCGGCGACTCGTCAACGACGCCTCCGTCGTGCCGGATGCGACCCTTCCGGTCGAGGATGGGCAGGTCCAACCAGGAGTAGTCGGGGCGATATCCGGTCGCCCACACGATGGTCCGAATCGCGTTGAGGTCCATGCTCAGGGGAGGGGATGCCTCCACTCTGGTCGGCTCGAAGCGGTGCGGCGGCGCCACCTCTCCATCGAGGGAGCTCTCGGTTGCCCACTCATCGATCCGGTCCAGCAATCGGTTCATCTTCAGATCGGACATCGCGCACAGGTTGGGGAGCGACCCCGAGAACTGCGCCTTGCCGTCTTGTACGCCGGCAAGACGGCCGACGAGCCTGACCCCGATATCCGTCAAACGGTTGAGATCGAGGTTCCTGCGGTCGTCCGAGCCCACGAGCTGCAGGGATGGCAGGCTTCGGACGCGCAGGACGTTGTCCACCTCGTCGTAGCCTTCATCCAGCACGCCGGTGACGTCCATCCACCACTGGATGTCTCTGCCTCGGTAGTCTCGCGGAACCCGAACGTGCTCTCCGACCGCCAGGGTCACCGGCCGTCCCGAAAGGCGGATCTCCTCGGCGATCTGTGCTCCCGAGGCAGCCGCGCCGACGACCATCACTCCGCCTTCGTCGAGCTGATCAGGATTGCGGTACTCGTTGAGCGTCAACGTATCGATGCCGTTCGGGAGCGCATCGGCAACGGCCGGGACGTTCGGGATGTTGAACGCCCCGGTCGCGATCACGACGGCCTCACAACGCCAGGTACCACGGCTCGTCACGACCTCGTAGCCGTCGTAGACCCGTCGCACCGAGGTGACGGTGGTTCGAGTCTGGACCGGGGCCGAGATCACGTCGGCATACCGCTCGAGGAAGCCGATCGTCTCGGGCATCGTTCGATACCCGTCCGGATCGTCCCCTTCGTAGCCGTAGCCGGGCAGCCGGCTCTGCCAGTTGGGCGTGAGCAGCCGGAGCGAGTCCCACCGCTCGGTCTTCCAGGTGTTCGCCACCTCGCCTCGCTCGAGAACGATGTGGTCGATCGAGCGTTCGTTGAGGCAGCGGCTCATGGCCAGCCCAGCTTGGCCGGCCCCGATGACTACGGCCGTGGTACGCATGATCTCTCCTCTATCTGCCAGCTAGGCCGAGCGGACCTCGACCGTGACGTTGGTCGGGTTGGTGATGACGTCGTAGACGGCCGAGCGCTTCTGAGACTGGGCGACGATGGCCTCGATCTCAGCAGGCGTCGCGTCGGCATCGATGTCGTACGTCACCTTGATGCCGCTGAAGCCGTTCCGGACGTCGGGGTCGATGCCGAGGATGCCCTGAATGTCCATCGCGCCCTCGAGTGTCGCCTTGACGGAATTCAGCTGGATCTCGCGATTCTGGGCGACCGAGGCGATGCCGGCCGTCAGGCAGGCAGCCAGGCCGGACAACACGAGCTCGACGGGCGTGGCCCCATGGTCCTCGGACGCGAAGACCTCCGGGTGGTCGGCGTCGAACGTGAAGGTGGTCCTGTGCTTCTGCTCCTCGCCGAGTCCGAAGAATCCCTCGACCGTGGAGCGGCTATGCGTGCCGTGCACCCACTCGCAGGACGCCCGCCACGCGAACCGGGCTGCTTCCGGCATGTCGGTCAGAGCCTCGCGGGCCTCGAGCAACGCGGCGACGTTTACGCCGTTGTCGACGGTACTGGCCATAATAGTCATGATGTTTCCTTTGTCCGTGTCTGAATGTTTATCGACTCATCCATGGATGCGAAGAAGTCGCCCGGGACCGGACACGGTTGTGTCACCGAGAAGAAGGACGGGGGGTCAATTAGCCGTTTCCTCCTTCTTTTGCGCGTACCCCTGTGAACGGCCCACTGCCGAGACGCGGCACGAGGCCAAGTGCTCGAACAAGGGGGGACCCATGCGCACTCTTCTGACTCTGACCAGCTTCCTGGTCGTATCGCTCCTCGGCATCGCTTGTAGCGGGGACCTGCCAACCGGTGTGGATGCCACGAGCCTCACGCCGTCTCCACAGTTCAGCGCGCAAGCTGGAAACCCGGTCGTGCTAGCGGTTCGCGGCAGCGGCCATTTCACCTCGAGCGTCCTCCCCGAAGAGGATGCGTGGCGTAACATCTCCTTCAACGCCAACAAGCGGGCGGACGGAAGCGTGACGGGCGAGATCCAGCTCAAGAACCGCGAGACGGGCGTCACGTACCACGGCGACATGATCTGCGCGGCCTACGTAGAGGGCAGCGACCCACCTGTCTACGCTCTTGCGGCGTCCGATGAGCGCGTCGTCGGTGATGGCGGCGCTGCGATGGGTGAAGTCGTCTGGGCTGTGCGGGACAACGGCCAGGGGGCAAATGCCGATCCCGATCAGATAACCTTCTGGGCATGGTTCCCGGCGGGCGTCGGCACGTACCTGTGCGAGAACCTCGCCGCGTTCTATACGATGGCGGAAGTGGAGGCGTTGCTGATCCCGGTCGAAGCCGGCGACATCTCCGTGGAGACCTCGGATTGAAGTAGCTCACAGTCGATTGAAGCCGTTCACAGTGGGGGCGGTTCCTTCGGGGCCGCCCCTCTGTTCAGGAGCGAATCGGGGCTGGAAGCTGTGCGGCATCGGACGACAGGACGTCCGTGGTGGAAACCAGCCGCTCACCCGTCGGGTTTGACCGGTCGCACCCGCGGAACTGGCCGCGGAGCGGGCCTCAGCCGAGGTTAGGGACATGCGCCAGCGTGATCGGGTTGAAGACCGAGCTACCGGGACCGAGCAAGTGGAGGGCGGAAGCACCCTCGGGATCGTGCTCCGTGCGATCGCCGAGGCGCCGCTGAGGGCAAAGATCGGGCTGTTCCTCAACACCATCCTTATCACCGCCGCCCTCGCCTTCGCCGCCTGGGAATGGGTCTTCAGCGCAGCTCGTCCCGAACCGTTCCGCCTCGCCGGCCTCGCTCTGGGTCTGGCGGGCGTCTACGTGCTGGCCGTCGCCATGGTGCTCCACAAGGTGAGCCAGCTCCAGGCGCTGGACTGCTCCAGAGGCGTGCGAATGCAGATCGCGCTGGGTATGCGATCGGAGGTGCTCGATCGCGTCTTCCAGGCGCTGCCCTCTCTCGGCGTGGTGGCGAGCATTCTCCTGGCGGCCGGGATCGCCCTCTACATCCCGTTGATGAGCAGCGGGTCGTTCTCCTGGATCGTGGTCGGTTTGTTCGCATGGTATCTGGCGCTGGGCGTGCGGACGGTGTCCCGGTCGACGCGGTTCCTCTACCGCCACGCCCGTGAGCAGGCCGCCGCCGCCGAGAAGGCACGGTCCGAAGCCACGGAGGCACGGTTGGCCGCGCTGCAGGCCCAGATGAACCCCCATTTCCTGTTCAACACGCTGAACACCGTGGCCTCCCTCATTCGGACGGACAGCCGGACTGCCGAGAGCACCGTCGAGAACCTCGCCGAGGTTTTGCGCCGCACTCTCGATCGCTCCCGTCGCACGCTCGGCACCCTCGGGGAGGAAGTGGACTACCTCGAGTCCTATCTGGGGGTGGAGAAGGAGCGGTGGGGCGACCGCCTGCACGTGCAGTGGGAGATCGCACCGGAAACGCTCGACTTGGAGCTACCGCCGATGACGCTTCAGCCTCTGGTCGAGAACGCGCTCAAGCACGGGATCGGCACGCGCCTGGAGGGTGGCGTGCTGACGATCGCTTCGGCACGCGACAACGGAAGACTATCGCTGTCAGTGGCCGATGACGGCGTCGGCTTTCCAGTACGGGTCGAGGAGATGACGGGGCTCGGAAACCTCCGGAAGCGGCTCACGACGCTCTACGGCGAGGCGTGTGATCTGCACGTCGAGAGGCTGCCCCGGGGCTCGCGTGTCGTCGTGGAGATCCCGGTGGATGAGGAGGCCTCGAGGGGCGTTGCGGAGCCCGACTGAGGCGCGATGCGGGTCCTGATCGTCGACGATGAGCCGGCCGCGAGGAGACGACTGTCCATCATGCTCGATGAGCTGGACGTCGAGGTCGTCGGCGAGGCTGGGAACGGCGTCGAGGCTCTGGAGCTCGTGCGTGAGCGCGAGCCCGATGTGCTTCTCCTCGACATCGCGATGCCGGAAGTAGACGGTTTCGATGTGGCCCGCCACCTGGATGATCCGAAGCCCCTCATCATCTTTCAGACGGCGTTCGACGAGTATGCGCTCCAGGCCTTCGAGCACGAAGCGCTGGATTACGTTGTCAAGCCGGTCACGCTAAACAGGCTGGACAAGGCGATCGGGCGCGCCCGTGCTCGCCTCGGAGGCCAACGCCCGGAGCTCGACAGCCGTCTGCTCGAGCGTCTTTACGGGGCGCTCGCCGGCGGCGCGCCGGCCCGAAGGCCGCGTCTGCTGGTAAGGGAAGGGGCCGCCCGCCGGCTCATCCCGTTCGCCGAGATCTCGCGCTTTACGACGAAGCAGGGCCTCGTCCGGGCCCACACACCCTCCCGGGACTACCTCACGGACTACACGCTCAGCGAGCTGGAGAAGCGCACGGCAGGGAGCTTTCTGCGGGTTAGCCGATCCGAGTTGGTGAATGTCGATCAGGTCGACAAGATTCGTGCGGGCGGCGATGGCTCGGCGAAGCTCACCCTGTCCGACGGAACCGTCGACCGCGTTACCCGTCGCCGAGCGGCCGAAGTAAAGCGAGCGCTCGCATCGTAGCTGTCGGTACGGCTGCTCAGAGGTGAGAGAGCCGCTGGAAAGTGCACGACCCGACGCTTGCGGCCCCGGGTGCCGCGACGACGGCCTCCCCGTGACAACGCGCTGAACACGCCGCTCATACCCGCCTTTCGACCGCTCGTGGTGCTCGTGCTTCTCAGAGCCTTCCTTCCGTGCGATCGTGGCTCCAACGGGCGATAACGATCTCACGGCGGCCGCGAAGGACCGACCGTCTTGCGGTCAAAGCAAGGGAGGAAGTGAGATGAAGATGTGGACGCGCGCATGGATAATCTTCGCGATCTGGACCACCGCGAGCTTTGTCGGGTCGCCTCTGGAGCAGAGCATCGTGCTTGCGCAGGAGCTGCCGCCGGCAGCCGCGCTGGTGGATCGCCACGTCGAGGCGGTCGGCGGTCGCGCGGCGCTCGAGCGCCATACCTCACGACATCTGGCGGGCAGCTTCGATACGCAGGGCATCTCGGGTACCGTAGAGGTGTTTTCGGCAGCACCGGCCAGGTCAAAGATCCAAATCGAGATCCCGAGCTTCGGCACCGTGTCCATTGGCTATGACGGCCGCATCGGCTGGCGGATCAATCCGGCGTTCGGCCCGGAGGTCATCGAGGGCTACACGCTCGACCAGCTGAAGCAGAACGCCAACTTCTACGATCCTCTGCACTCGGAGCCCTTCGTGGTCTCAAGGAAGACCGTGGCGCTGACGGAGCTCGACGGGCGTTCCGTCTACAAGGTGAAGGTCAAGACCCGATGGGATGAGGAGTACTTCCAGTTCTATGACGTGGAGACGGGCCGCCTTGCCGGGACGATCCGTACGTACGCGACGCCCGTGGGCGACGCGGAGACCACCGTCATCCTGCGGGATTACGAGGAGGTGGATGGCGTCTGGTTGCCCATGACCTGGGTGCAGCGGTCGGCCGCGGCTGGTGAGCAGCTCTTCAAGTTCACGACCGCGGAGTTCGATCAGGTGCAGGAATCGGTCTTCGAGCTTCCGGCCGAGATCAAGCCCCTCCTGAAGACCGCGGAGAGCTCGGTCGAATCGTACGACTGACCCGGCAGGCGTAGCGCCCGGCTTGGGGGACAGGCGACCAGGCAGGGACCCGCGCACCGGCCTCTCGCCGAGGCAAGCTGCTGAGGTGGCGGTGGAGGTAACGGGGGAGGCCGCACGACGCGTGCGGACGGCAGGCCTCGGCGTGAAGCCGGCGACGAGCTTCAGGGCGAAGCGCCGCATTCCTCTGGCGGGACCGGCGGCTACTTCGTGCGGAGAGCCGGCATGGGGACTGGAATCGACAGCTCGGTCGCGCCGACTCCGATTCCTCCCTCGCAGGAGTTCGGTGGGGCGGTGGAGACGCGACGGCTGGAGGCTTCCTCGGCCCCCCAAAACATGAAGCCGAGAAGCCCGGAGCTCAGCTGCGACCCTTGCAGGCTCGGGTGCGGCAATACGCTCTGGACGTATTCTGCCGTCGCAGCCTGGAGGGATCCGTCGTAATCGATGCACTCCGGCGCGGGGTTTCGGCCGGTCACTACATAGAGACTTCCCGTGAACTTGGCTGGGGCCAGCGGGGGTATGGGTGGATCGTACTGCGGTTTACCGTCGATGTGTTCCTGCCAGTTGGCGATCGCATCCGCGGCCGAGCCCGGCTGCCGGTTGGGGACCATCGCGTTGGCGTAGTCCAGCACCCGGTCTGCCGTGTCCATCCAATCGCACGAGGCAAGGCGGGTCAGCTCGATCAGCCACCGATCACCGGCCGCGAGATCGATCGTCAGCCGGGCTTCGGGGGTCGTTCCGGTCGGATCGAACGGATTGGCCGACCGATAGGCGTCGATGAACGACTGTAGTCCCTCGAGGTCGGGGTCGCGGTTCTCCTCGTAGTCGATCTCTATTCCGACGCCGAGACTCTTGGCCAGGGCGGCCGCCTTGGACCCCAGCCCCGGCGCGTCGGTGGCCAGAGCCGTGTTCCAGTCATCAACGTAGGTGATCCCGCCGATCGAAAGCATGACCCGGACGCCGCGGTCGCGGAAGTATCCCACTATATCCGGTGTCATGCCTCGGGGCACGCCGTTGAGCGTGTATTCGTCGGAAGTCCCGTTCAACAGCTTCAAGGGGTTCACGAAGCTGAGGATCACGAGGTTTACGGACGGATCCGGGAACTTGCCGTCAGCGGGATCCCGGTCTATCAGCCAGTGGTTCTTCGCATCGAAATCGTTGACGTCTCGGGCACCCCAAAGGCAATAATCGTCGCTGCAGTGCCAAACCCCGTAGATGGAGATCGGTGTCGGATCCGTGGCCATCGGAGGCGGACTGGCCTTCTTGCCTCCTTTTCGAAATAGCACCGATTCATCGACTGGCGAGGTCGGGTCGCTCTCAGGAGCGCAAGCCGACGCAACGAGTAGAGCCGACAAGGCAGCGGTCAGTAGGCGGGGGAGAACAGCGGCCACTCGGCGAGCAGACATACTACACCTCCAGCTCGGTCCTTCGGGTGCGGAAGATTAGCGTCGGAGACTGCAGCAGGCAACGCGGCGGTGCGCGCGCCGCTTTGGGGCTGTCCGCCGTCCGGATGTCCGCTGTTGGGCGCCCCGGAGCCCCGGAGCAGCTTGCCCAGTCACGGTGCCTGCACTCAGCTTGCTGGCTTGACTGCGACAGCGAACGGCGGAGGGGACCTATCCTCTCTCGAAGACGCACGAGCGAGAGGGGCCGTGGCTGACGCCCGGGATCTTGTCCAGCGTGCCATTGGGAGGTCGCCCCGAGTTCCGCAGAACGATCTCGCTTGACAGCCTTGGCCGCGAGCATCGTTCACCTCGCGCCATAGGCCAACTCCCGGAGCGCTCGGCGATTTAGGGCCTTCTTGATTACATATGGTGCAGTGAGCGACGAACGTCGCATGGCACCAGGCCTACGCAGAAGTCCGCTACACGCCACACGGAGGACCCTTTGACGGACCGGACCGTGGTGCCCGCCGCATTCCTGCTGTCGTGGGTCGTCATCCTTGCCGGCGCGGCTGCGTGCGAACGCAGCGAGGATCGCGCCCTGGCTCGGGGCTCGACGCTGGTGATGGCCGTGCCAGACTTCGAGGCAGTCAAGCCTGACAACTGGGACCTGGATTTCCTCACTTTCCTTCCGCTGGCGAAGCGGGGCGAACGGGGGGACCTGGAGGGGCAGCTCGCCAGGAGCTGGGAGCATTCAGCCGACCATCGGGAGTACACGTTCCACCTCCGTACGGACGTCAGTTGGGATGATGGAGTCTCCGTCACGGCCCACGACGTCAAGTTCACCTTGGACTTGCTTAGCCACCCAGAAGTGGCGCAGTACGCCGGGTTCGAGGCGCTCGTAGTCGACGACTCGACGGTGCGAATCCGAGCGACCAACCCCGGCTACGTGGATGATATCTCGGTTCTTCCGCGTCATCTGCTTCAGGAGCTTGAGCCGAGGCGATTCTGGCAGTGGGAATTCTGGACGCACCCGGTCGGAAACGGCCCGTACCGCTTCGTGCGGTACATCCCCGAGACCTTGATGGAGTTCCGGGCGAACCCGGATTACTTCGGGACTCCTCCCCGGATCGAGCGCGTGATCCTGAAGTTCGTGGGCGAAGCGGGGATCACCGAGCTTCTGGCGGGCAACGTGGACATCGCCCGTGCCGAGCTCGTCCAGATCCCCCGGATCGCCAAGGATCCCCGCTTTCGCCTCTACTCCGGCGTCTATCCGGGCGGCCGAGGGATTTACTGGAAGACAGATCACCCGCTTTTTTCCGATGCACGGGTCCGGCATGCCCTCACGCTGGCCGTGAACCGGCCCGAGCTGCTCGGGCTCCTCAACCTCCCGGACACGCTGCCGATCACCGACGGGGTCTTCACTGCGCGTCAGTTCCGGCGCGGCGAATGGCCCGAACCGCTGCCCTACGACCCGGTGCGGGCGAGAGCGCTGTTGACAGCGGCCGGATGGGTGGACCAGGACGGCGATGGAGTGCGGGAGAAGGACGGTCGAATGTTTCGCTTCACGGCCACGGTGCGGCCCGGCGATGGAATACCCGAGCTGGCTGTGTACGTCCAGGATTTCTTCCGTCAGGTTGGCGTCCACATGGAGATGGTGGTGCTGGAGAAGCCGATGATGTGGGAGAAGCTCCGGGCCGGCGATTTCGAGGCGATGTTCATGGTCGTGCAGTCGGGCGTATCGGCCCAGCGAAGGGATCTCGGAAGGGAGAATCGCCTTGGCTACGAGAACCAAGAGGCCTTCGCAATCATCGACAGCCTTCAGGTTACCGCAGCTCCTGGCGAGATTGACCGTCTCTACGGTCGGCTTACCGAGATCTTCCGCGCCGACATGCCGGTTACGCGCCTCACTCCGTGGACGACGGCCTGGTTTGTCCACCGGCGGATCCGGGGGCTGAGGCCTCCCCTCCGGGCGGAGCCTGACACATACGTGGAAGCGCTCTGGGTGGAGGCGTAGTGAAGCTGCGCTGGCTGCGGCACTCGATGGGCGCGTTGGCGACGGTTGCCTCGTTCGCCGCTTGCGGCCCCGCTGAGGACGTCGTTGACCGGCAGGCAGTGGACCATGGCAATCCTGAACCGGTTACCGTGACGGTGCTGGTTCCGGACGGAGATGAGCGCGTGATGAGCCCCATCTCCGACAGCCCGCACAAGTTCTTGATGTTCCAGCCGCTCGTGGCGCGCGCCGCCGATGGCACTCTCGAAGCCCGTCTGGCGAGAAGCTGGGAGCCCTCTGCCGACTATACGAGCTGGACGATTCATCTGGATACGAACGCGCGCTGGCATGATGGAGTCCCGGTCACATCCGAGGACATCCATTTCACTGTGGAGCTCATGAGCCTGCCCAGCGTCGGTTACGGGCAGTACTACGGCGTCGAGATCGAGGTCCTCGACGACTCGACGTTCGTGTGGCACTCGAACAAGAACACTCCCCTGGGCGACTATCACAGCTTCTTCCCCAGACACCTTCTCGCGGAGCTGGACCCGGAGGAGTTCTACGAGTGGGAGTTCTGGACGCATCCCGTGGGCAGCGGGCCGTACAGATATGTTCGGCATCTCGAGAAAACGCTGACGGAGCTGGAAGCGGTCCCCGACTACTTCCGGGGCCGCCCGGCCATCGATCGCGTGATCCTGAGGTATGGTTCCGGGGCCGGAGCCGTACCGGAGCTGCTGGCCGGGAAGGTGGATGTCATTCCTCTCAATCCGATGGATGTGCCGAAGGTGGAGGACGACCCGCGCTTCCAGATCACGTACAAGAGCGCGTTCTGGAGCGGCTGGTCCGGGTACGGGATCATGTGGAACCACCGTCATCCGGTGTTCGGCGATCCTGGCTTCCGGCGCGCCGCCACGCTGGCCATCGATCGTCAGGCGCTCCACTCCTTGCTCCATCTTCCAGACGAGCTGCCCGTGTTCGATGTCGTCTTCACCGAGCGCCAGATGGGCGACGTGCCGCCGCCTCTCCCCTACGATCCCGCCGCGGCTCGGCGCTTGCTCGACGAGGCCGGCTGGGTCGATTCGGACGGTAACGGCGTGCGGGACCGCGACGGTGAAGAGCTAGCCTTCACGGCCATCACCGATGCAGGCCGGGGGGACCGGGTCGCCGTGATCGTTCAGGCGCACCTCCGTGCGGTCGGGATACGCATGGAGATTCAGGCGCTTCCCGGTCCTATGGTCGTCTGGCAAACGAGGGTGAAACCAGGCGATTTCGAGGCAGCCATCTTTTGGTGGAATCCGGGAGTGTACGGCTCGTTCGGGCCAGAGTCCTTTCTGGGATATCGGAAGGAATACGTACACGCGCTGCTCGAGGTTCTGAAGACCACGCAGAATCCGGCTGCCGTCGACTCGNGTTCTAGAGGCC
Source organism: Gemmatimonadales bacterium (assembly GCA_037385645.1). Lineage (GTDB taxonomy): Bacteria > Gemmatimonadota > Gemmatimonadetes > Palauibacterales > Palauibacteraceae. The sequence goes on along the minus strand of JARRMU010000042.1, from coordinate 13,760 downwards.
ACGCAGAATCCGGCTGCCGTCGACTCGCTGTACCGGGAGATGTGGCCTCACTTCCAGGCGGACATTCCCGTCACGTTTCTCGTTCCCAGGGTGACCCTGTTCGTCAGCGACCGCCGCCTCCGTGGCTTGAGCAGCCCGCATCGCGGGGACCCGGTCTGGTACCTGGAAGACCTGTGGTGGGAGGAAGACACGGAATGAGAAGCAGCGCTGCTCATTTCCAGGGTCCGCATGCTTAAGTACATCCTCAAGCGTCTCCTCCTATCCATCCCGCTCGTCCTCGGCATCGTCACGGCTACCTTCTTCATCGCCCGCCTCGCACCGGGCGATCCGATGGACATGTATCTGGAGCCGCAGCGGCAGCGGCAGGTCGATCCCGAGGTCATCGAGCTCATGCGGAAGAGGTACGGGCTCGACCAGCCGATCCACGTCCAGTACGTGACGTGGGTCAAGAACGTGGCGAAGGGCGACTTCGGGGAGTCTTTCCGGCACCGCCGGCCGGTGAGGGACATCGTGGCGGAGGCCGTGCCCTACACCCTCCAGCTCACGATTCTGGCACTTTTGCTCGATGCCCTCTTCGGCATCTCCCTGGGCATAATCTCGGCCGTGAAGCAGTACTCGAAGCTGGACAAGACGCTGACGGTAGGCTCGCTCATCGTTTATGCCATCCCGAGCTTCTGGCTGGCTCTGATGCTCATCATGGTGTTCTCGGTGAACCTCGGCTGGTTCCCCACCTCACAGACCCGGTCGATGAATTACGAGGACCTGACCATGATCGGGAAATTCTTCGACCGGATGTGGCACCTGGCGCTTCCGGTATTCGTGCTCGGGATCGCGGGTGCTGCCGGTACCGCCCGGTACATGCGAAGCCGCCTGCTCGAGGTTCTGAACGAGGAGTACATCGTCGCGGCTCGCGCTCGCGGCTTCCGGGAGCGGACGGTGATCGTCAAACACGCGCTACGAAACGCATTGATCCCGATCGTCACGATCTACGGCATGAGCCTGCCGTTCCTTCTGGGCGGTGCCACTATCATCGAGACGATCTTCGCTTGGCCGGGCATGGGGCGCCTCACGGTGAGCGCGGTCGGTGGGCGCGACTACCCGATCATCATGGCCACCACGACGATCGCGGCTGTGCTCACCGTAGTGGGCAACCTGCTGGCCGACGTCACCTACGCCGCCGTGGACCCCAGGGTATCGTACGATGCGTCGCGACGACACTGAGCCTCGGCACTCTCGGTTGGGAAGCCTCGGGCTCCGGGCGCTCGTACCCGGACTCGGCCACCTGGCGCTGGGCCGCACGGGGCGGGGGATTCGGCTCATGCTCTTCTCGGCGGCAGCCATCTTCCTGATGGTGTGGAGGTGGGACCGCTTCGCGGACGCCTTCTCGGCCCCGTTTCTGGACCGCTGGCTCGCCTCGGTCTTCCTGATCCTGGTTCTGGTGGGAGCGGTTTGGTACTCACGCCTGGACGTGGGGCGAATACAACGAGCCAGAGGCGAGGAGAAGCGCCCGGGGAAGAGCCCGTGGGCCGTGGCCATGCGGCGCTTCCGCCAGAACCGGCTCGCCGTGTACTCTATCTACGTCATCATCCTCTTCTACGCGCTGGCCATCCTGGCGCCGATCCTGGCGCCGTACGACCCGGCAGCGATCCCCGACGTGATGGCGAACCGCTACCTGCCTCCGTCTTGGGCCCATCCCTTCGGAACCGACGAGTTCGGCCGAGACCTGTTCAGCCGGGCGCTCTACGGGGCGCGGGTATCTCTGTCCATCGGCCTTCTGGCGATGATCATCGCCAAGACGATCGGCACGCTCTACGGGTCGGTGGCGGCATACTTCGGCGGGGTCGTGGACAACGTCCTGATGAGGATCGTGGACGTGTGGATCGCCTTCCCGACGTTCTACCTGATGCTCATGCTCGTGGGGGTGTTCGAAGCGAACATCGTGGTGCTGGTGCTGATCCTCGGCCTCACCGCTTGGCCGGGTACGGCCCGGTTCATCCGCGGCGAGATCCTCTCGCTCAAGAACCAGGCGTTCACGGAGTCCGCGCGTGCCATCGGACTCCCGGCACACCGGATCATCGTACGGCACCTCATCCCCAGCGCCCTCTCTCCGGTGCTGGTTACGGCGGCGCTGGCGGTGGCCGGCATGATCGGGGCAGAGGCGGGCCTCTCCTACCTCGGGCTCGGTATCCGGCCGCCGACGCCGTCGTGGGGCAACATGGTCGCGGCGGGAAAGGACAACCTGCTCAACGCGTGGTGGGTGGCCTTTTTCCCGGGCGGTCTGCTCACCCTCACGCTCATCTCCTTCAGCCTCCTGGCCGACGGGCTCCGCGATGCCCTCGACCCGAAGGCACTGATGCAGAAGTACGTCTGATGCTGCTCTCCGTCCGCGACCTGCGGAGCGCGTTCTTCCTCGATGAGGGCGAGCTGTGGGCGGTGGACGGCATCTCCTTCGATGTGGATGCGGGAGAGACCGTGGGCCTCGTCGGTGAGTCCGGGTGCGGTAAAACGATCGTCGCGCTGTCGATCCTCGATCTCATTCCCTATCCCGGGCGCGTCGTGAGCGGCCGGGTGAGCTTCGAGGGCAGAGACCTGCTCGACCTGTCTCCCGAAGAGATGCGGCAGGTGAGGGGAGCCGGCATCGGCATCGTCTTCCAGGAGGCGGCGGCCGCACTGAACCCGGTGTACCGGATCGGGGACCAGATCGCCGACGTTATCCGCCTGCATCGGGGGCTCGACAGGCGAGACGCAAAGCGCGAGGCCGTAGAGGTCCTCGGTGCGATGGGGATCCCGGAGCCCGAGAAGCGGGCCAGAAGCTATCCGTTCGAGCTCTCCGGCGGGATGAAGCAGCGGGCGATGATCGCCATCGCCATGGCCGGCCGGCCGAAGCTGCTCATCGCCGACGAGCCCACGACCGCTCTCGATCTCACCGTTCAGGCGGAAATCGCGGATCTGCTTCGCCACATTCAAGGCGAGTACGGGATGGCCATGCTCATCATCTCGCACGACCTGGAGTTGGTCGCGGAGATGGCCGACCGACTGATGGTCATGTACGCGGGGCGCCTCGTGGAGACGGCCCGGACGAAGGAGCTCGTCGCCGCTCCAAAGCACCCGTACACTCAGGGGCTTCTCCGGGCGATCCCGGTGCTGGGAGCCGGGTCCGACACGCCCCTGCAAGGGATCCCGGGGGCGGTGCCCGACCTGCTGGAGCTCCCGAGCGGTTGCACCTTCCATCCGCGCTGCCAGCTCGCCGATGACGAGTGCCGCCTGGAGCCGCCATCGCTCGTCGACGTGGCGTACCGACACCGCTGTGCGTGTTACAAGGTGAGCGCGCAGACATGAGTGGCACGGCGTGAGGGAGACGGCGTGGTTCGAACCATGACGTCCGACCCGACGGCCGCCGACCGGAGCCGCCCCGGAGACGTACTCCTATCCGTGCGTGGCCTCAAGACGTACTTCCGGCTCGGGCAGGGGTGGGCTGGCAAGCGCGACGTCGTTCGTGCGGTCGACGGAGTCGATTTCGACCTCCAGCGCGGCGAGGTGTTGGGTCTCGTGGGCGAATCGGGAAGCGGCAAGACAACGCTGGGCCGCTCCGTAGCCAGACTGGTGGAGCCGACCGCGGGCGACATCCGGTTTGACGGGGGTGACTTTCGTCAGCTGAGCGGGAAGGAGCTGAGACGGGCTCGGCGTCAGCTACAAATCGTCTTCCAGGATCCGTACGCCTCTCTCAGCCCGCGCATGCAGATCGGGCAGATCGTAGCCGAGCCGTTGAGACTGCATCGGTTGGTACCTCCCTCGCAGACCAAGGAAAGGGTCCTCGAACTGTTGGGCCGCGTAGGCATCGAGCCCTACTTCATCTACCGTTATCCGCACGAGATGAGCGGTGGGCAGCGACAGCGGATCGCCATCGCGAGAGCGCTCGCTCTCGAGCCCGAGCTCATCGTGGCCGACGAGCCGGTGTCCGCCCTGGATGTCTCCGTCCAGGCGCAGATCCTGAAGATATTCCTCGATCTCAAGCGCACGGACGGCATAGCGATGCTGTTCGTCTCCCACGACCTCGGGGTGGTGGAGCGCATCGCGGACCGCATCTCGGTGATGTACCGTGGTCTGTTCGTGGAACAGGCGCCGACGGATCGACTGATCCGATCACCTCTGCACCCTTACACGCAGGCCCTGCTTGCCGCGGTCCCCGGGGGCTCCTCGACGGCAGGCGTCGGGGGAGAGCCGCACAGGCAAGTGCGAGGGGAGCCGCCGAGGGCCACCGAGGAGTTACGTGGTTGTCCGTTCGAGAGCCGGTGTCCGCTTGCCGAACAGGTGTGTCGAGAGGTCACGCCTGCGCTCGAGCCGAAGGGGCCGGGCCATGATGTGGCCTGCCACCGCGTTGGCTGAAGCAGCAGGCGCCGCTAGATCTCCTCGCCCCAGATGGCCTTGATCGTCTCCTCGCCGATCATCTGCGCCGGCGTGTAGCCGCCCATGTTGTGCCGCGGCCCGGGATAGCCGCCCAGCTTCCAGCCGACGTAGTCCCGGTTGCCCCCGTACTTGGGATCGGCGAGAAAGCCGATGAGCGTATGGCTGCGTACGATCTCGAAGAACTCCTCGGAGGAGATCGACGCGTTCCATCCGGAGACGTCGCGCGCCTCGATGGCGATCAGAATCTCGTCCTGCGCGTCAGCCTCGAGCTCGGTGAAGCCCGCGCCGAACCGCTCCGCGGCAATCCGATCCACCTGGGGCAGGGCTTCCCTGTATGTCGGCAGTAGCTCGGCGTCTTCGTGGGCCAGCGCTTTGTCTATGAAGTTCACGCAGTTCGCCTCGACGGCGCCGGGGTCGCGATCCGTCGGAACGATCCGAGCCGTGATCGCCTCCACCGTGCGCCACTCCTCCTCCGAGAAGACGGCGGCCTCCGTCGATTCCGCGGCGGCGCGCAAGGCGTTCGGCCGAGGCACGTTCAAGAGCAACCAGAAGGTCATTCCATAAAGGGCGCTTCTTCCGACGAACTCGCGTCGATCCATCACAGCGCTCCCTTCCTGGCTTCCGTCACGAAGTGGTCCGCCACCCGGTAGGCGTTGGCCAGGATCGTGAGGGTCGGGTTGTAGCCGCCGGAGGTGGGGAACACGCTGCCATCCGCTACCCACAGGTTCGGGACGTCATGGCTCCGGCACCAGCGGTTCACCACCGAGCGTGACGGGTCGTCACCCATCCGACAGGTACCGTGAAGATGGGAACTCCCCTTCCTCGGCTCTTCATCGGTCACGCGCAGCACGATCCAACGGTCCACCGCACCGGCCGCGTCTCCGATCTCCAGCAGCCGGTCCGCATGCCAATGGCTCATCGCGACGTCGTTGGGGTGTTGGCGGTGCGTCATTCGAGGCACCGGTAGGCCCCACTCGTCGGTCACCTCGGGATCGGGATCGATCCGGTTCGCCTCCATCGGAAGGTCCTCGCCCACCGACAGGACGCTGGAGGTCCTCGAAAACGTGCGAAGGTAGTCCTTGAAGTCGGCTCCCCACGCCCGGTCGCTTCCCGGGTACGAGTTTCCGCGCCAGAGCGCGTGCAGAATCGGCTGCTTGACGACAAAGTTATCGCTTGCGACCACGCCGCCTCGTATGAAGCCCCGGCTCGCGTCGCTCGCGTGCAGATCGTCGATCGCCGCGTGCGAGCCGAGGCCGGTGAAGTCCCGGCTCCCCTCGTCGAAGACGTAGCTCGCCGCGGTGAAGACGTGGAGCATCAGGTTGCGGCCCACCAGCCCGCTGCTGTTGGCGAGCCCATCTGGGAAGGAGCCGGACTTCGACATCAGCAGCAGATGGGGAGTGCCGACCGCGTTCCCGCAGACGAAGATGTGCCGGGCGCGCACCTCTCGCTCCTCTCTCGAGGACTGATCGATGTATCGGACGCCGCGGGCCCGGCCGTCCCTCCCCAGCGCGATCTCGAAGACGAGCGAGTTCGGGCGTAGGTCGAGGAGTCCGGTGCGCTGCGCCTTGGGAAGCGATACGGCGAACGTCGTGCCCTTGGCACCGATCGGGCAGCCATAGCCGCCGCACGTGCCGCCGTACAGGCAGCCGGGCCGGCCGCCGTGGGGTTGGGAGTTCGCCGCTATCGGGGTCGGGAAGGGGTGGTAGCCGAGCTTCCGGGCACCCGCCTTGAACCGGAGCCCGGCGCTCCGGTCCGGGTGCGGAGGATTCGGGTAGCCGCGCTGTCTGGGCGCCCCGAACGGGTTGGCGCCAGGGTCGCCCGACACGCCGAAATCCCACTCCGCGCGCTCGTAGTAGGGCTCCAGCTCCTCGTAGTCGATCGGCCAATCCGCGAGGCTCGCTCCCTCGACGGGCCCCTCCTCGGAGAGGACCCGGAACTCGTCCGGACGAAACCGCCACGAATAGGCGGACCAGTGGAGCATGGTGCCGCCGACACAATGGGCGGTCATGTTGAACCGGCCGGTCTCGGTCGGACTACCCTCGTCCGGGCGCCAGGTCTCGAGCTGATCGGGCGAGAAGATCTCGTCGCGCACGACCGTCTTCAGCTCGTCGTCGTCGACGAAGGCGCTGGTGCGCAGATGAGGGCCACGCTGGAGGGCGACGACGCGGAATCCCGCCGCCGTGAATTGATCGATCACCACGCCGCCGCCGGCGCCCGTGCCGACTACGCAAACATCGTAATCCTCGCTCCTGGCCATCGGGTCGACGTCTCCGCGTCAGGGGGAACGGTTGATCCGTGTGAACAGTCACGGACATGCGCCTGCGTCGACAACCGCTCAACATGGCCAGGGGTACGGTGCCTGTCACGCCCGAACGCCGCCGGCCTCCTGGCTTGACCAAAGTCGCACATCTGCCTCGTGCGCATGCTAGATTGAGGCTGCAACTCGAAAAAGGGAGCGTCAAATGCCCGACATCATGACGACCGTGCCGGAGCAGGCCAGAGGGATCCGGAAGCTGTTCTTCGGCTGGGTCCGTCGTCAGTACGGCGGTGTCGTGCCCGGCGTGTTTCAGGTTCTCGCTGTCGATCTCCGAGTCGCGCGGCCAGCAGGAGCCTTGTATCGCCACCTTCACCTTCGTAAGAGCTCGCCTCTCAGCCGCCTCCAGCGCGAGATGGTCGCGACGGTCGTCAACGGCAAGGTAGGCGGCGCTCCCTGACTGGGCCTCCACACGGCGGCAGTTCGCCGCCTTACCGGCGATGAGCATCTCGACCACGAGTTCGCGACGACGTGGCCGGAATACGACTTGGAACCCAAGACTCGTGCACTGCTCGGCTACGCCAGCAAGCTCACGGAAACGCCGAGCTTCGTAGATGAGGATGCCATCGGAACGCTGAGGGAGGCCGGCTGGAACGACCGCGAAATCTGGGAGATTACCGCTCTCATCTCCTTCTTCAACTTCAGCGGGCGGCTGGAAGCAGCTTCCGGTTTGCCTCCAGACGAGATTCCAGAGGGAGCCAGGTTTGCCGAAGCGGGAGATTGAGAGTCGTGTGTACACGCGGCCGCGGCCGCCTCCGCGAGTCGCCTGAAAGTAGAGGGATGCCATGAGGATTCCAGTTGCCGTTCTCAGTGCGTCATGTGTCGTCGGCACAGGCGTGGCCTGCGGTCCCGCGACGGATCGAGAGCCTCGCGAAGGGGAGGCCGGCGAGGCCCAACCCGATGTGGCCATGCTACTTGGTGAGCCGCTGGAGTTGGGTGACGGAAACGCGCAGACGTTCGTCGAGCTCGACCGCGATGGCCAACCCAGCGTCGTGGGGGTTTCCTTCGAGGAGAGCTTGCTCGATGGACTGCCCACCGAGCCGGACGGCACCATGCCATGCTTCGATGCGGATAGTGATGGGAGTATCGATCCAAGCGCGGAGTGCATGCTCGGTGTTCAGCGGAAACTCGCGATGCCGGATGGAACTCCCGCGAGCCTTCCCGTTCAGTGGGTGGGGTTGAACTGGAACCCCGAAGGTCATCCTGCGCCCGCACCGCCGGTGTATGGCGTGCCTCACTTCGATTTCCATTTCTACCTCGTGAGCCCCGAACAGATCGAAGGAATCCGACCCGGGACGTGCGGGTTCATGGTCGACTGCGAGGTGTTCGAGCAGGCCCGCATCCCGGTACCGGAGCGCTACATGCCCGAGGACTACGTGGAGGTCGGGGCAGTGGCAGCGGATGAGGGGAACCACCTGTTGGATTCGAAATCACCCGAGCTGGGCGACCCGCCCGCGGCCTTCACGTACACGTTCATATACGGCTCTCATGAGGGGCACATCATCTTCCTGGAGCCGATGATCACGGCCGCGTTCATTGCCAGTCAGCCGAACGAGTGCCATCCGATCAAGTCGCCGGAGGCCTGGGAGGTGGCGGGATACTACCCGACAGAGTACTGCATGAGGTATCTGCCCGAGCAGCGTGAGTACCGGATCTCTCTCGAAGGCTTCGTCCCGCGCGAGGCCGCGTAGAGGCCCCGAGGGCACGTGAGGACTCCAGCGTGAGGGGGCGCCTTCTCTCAGTGAACGTCGGGCGGCGGCGCCAGTTCGAACACAAGGGACGACCCGCCGAGAGCGCCATCTGGAAGCTGCCCATCGAGGGGCGGGTGCTCGCGCGGGGAGTCAATCTGCAGGGGGACGAGCAAGCCGACCGAAGCGTGCACGGTGGCCACGACAAGGCCGTATATGCGTACGCGAGCGAGGACTACGACTGGTGGAGTGAGGAGCTCGGCCGTGAGCTGGAGTACGGCGAGTTCGGGGAGAACCTCACCACGGCGGGGCTCGACCTCACGAACGCCCTGGTCGGCGAGCGCTGGGAAGTGGGCAGCACCGTGCTCGAGGTGTCCGAGGCGCGGATGCCGTGCTGGAAGTTGGGTGTCCGCGTGAACGACAAGCATTTCCCGCAGCACTTTCTCGCCGCCGGACGGCCCGGCGCCTACCTGCGGATCCTCCAAGAGGGAGACATTGGCAGCGGAGACGAGATTCGAGTGGTGCACCGGCCGCCGCACGACCTGACCGTGGGCGACCTGTCCAGGATCTACGCCGGCGATCGACACGACGTCGGACGGATGCTCGGCGTACCTCAGCTTTCCGCGTCATGGCAAGAGTGGGCCCGGGACTGGATCGATCGCCATGGCAACGGCGAGCGCTAGGCACGTTCTGCATGCTCGATCCGCACGAGGCCCTTCACGAAGCGCTGAGTGAGCGCTACGAGCTCGAAGACGTGCTCGGCGAGGGCGGCATGGGGACCGTGTATCTGGCCCGCGACCGAAAGCACGACCGCCGGGTGGCGATCAAGACCATCCACCCGAATCGAACGAGCGCAGAGGTCCGGCAGCGGTTTCGCCGCGAGATCGGAATCACCGCGCAACTCCAACATCCCCACATCCTTCCGCTTCTCGATTCGGGCACGGCGGGCGAGACGCTGTACTACGTGATGCCCTACGTGGAGGGAGAATCGCTGCGGAGCCGGCTCGATCGGGAGGGGAAGCTCACCACCGACGAGGCGGTGACGATTGCCCGCGACGTGGCCGAGGCTCTTCAGCATGCACACGAGCACGACGTCATCCACCGGGACATCAAGCCGTCCAACATCATGCTCACGGCCGGACACGCGGTGGTCATGGACTTCGGCATCGCGAAGGCGATCTCCGAGCCTGGGGGCACTGGGCTGACTCAGACAGGACTGGTCATCGGCTCGCCCGCCTACATGAGCCCGGAGCAGTCGACGGGCGCCCACCCGGTCGACGGCCGCAGCGACATCTACTCGCTGGGCTGCGTCCTCTACGAGATGCTGACGGGTCGGCCACCCTTCGAGGGCAGCACGCCGCTGGAGATGATCGCGCGCAGCGCACGCGAGGAGCCGCCGCCGCTCCGCGGCAGGGTCGAGGGTGTGTCACCTGCACAGGAAGCGGCGGTTCTCCGTGCCATGGCCAAAGTGCCCGAGCGGAGGTTTCAGACCGCCGGTGGCTTCGCGGAAGCCCTCGCCGAAGCGCGGCCGGTTCCGGTTGTCGATGCCCGTCTCGGTGGCGGTCCTCCAGCCACCTCGGCGACGCGGCCGATGTGGCCCCGTCTCCGGGACACACGCCTCCTCCAGGTCTCGATCGCCTATCTGAGCGCGTCCTTCCTTGTCCTGGAGGCGACCGCCCTGTTTACCGACCAGCTCGACCTGCCCGCCTGGGTCTTTCCCGGAGCCCTGGTGATCCTCGCGCTGGGGCTTCCCGTGCTCGTCGTGACGGCGGTCGCGCAGAGCGCTCGAGTCCGCGGATTCCTCGCTCAATGGTGGAAGCCTTCGATTACGTGGCGTCGGGCCGTAGGAGGCGTCGTGGTCGCGCTCGCTGTTTGGGGGCTGCTGGTGGCCGGGTACATGGCGATGCGAGCGCTCGGCATCGGTCCCGCCGCTCCGCTGATAGCGCGCGGCCTGCTAGAGGAGCGCGAGCGTGTCGTCCTGGCCGATTTTGCCAACCACACCCCGGACTCGCTACTGGGCGGGGCGGTCACGGAGGCGTTTCGGGTCGATTTGACGCAGTCACCGGCGATCAGGCTGCTCCCGCCAGACCAAATGCGGGAGGCAATGGTCCGGATGCGGCGCGAGCCCGGGGCTTCGAAAGAAGATCGGCGAATCCCTCGCGAGCCTCCGCCAGAGCCGGCCGCTTCCGAGCGTGACGACCGGGTCGCTGGAAGCCTTGGAGTTGTACGCGAGCGCCATGGAGATGGGCCGCAACGGTAGTCGGGCAGCCGCTATCCCGGTGCTCGAGCGAGCCGTCGAGCTGGACTCGATGTTCGGCGGCGCCTATCGGGCGCTGGGCATCTACTACTCGATTGAAGCGGGCAATCCAGGAGCCGCCCGGCGAAACATCGAGGCGGCGTTCCGGCTCAGCGACCGGCTGCCGGAGCCGGAACGCCTGAAAACCCGAGCGCTCGTACACTCGCGGAGAGGACGGCTGGACTCGGCGGCTTACTACTACCGCCAGCTGGTCGACGACCCACGAGACAGCGTTCTCGCGATCAACAACCTGGGCGACGTCTACGAAAGGATGGGGCGGTATGAGGAGGCCCTGGGCCTGTATCGGCGAGCCATCCGAGCCGGTCCCAACGTAATCAGCGGCTACGTGAATCTGGCCCGCGCCGCGCGCACGCTGGGATTGCACGAGCTGGCGGACTCGGCGCTCACCGTGATGGTCGAGCGGTTTCCGAACGGTCCCTCTCGAGGCATCACCGATGCCAGCAACGCGTACTACGCGGGAGACATCGCACGTCTCGAGGAGATCGTGACCGCCTGGGCCGCGGGACCGATAAGCGATCCCGTGAGCCGCGCGTACGGCAGGGAGTGGCTGGCCGGGCTTGCCGGAATGCGCGGGAAGCCGGAGCTGGCCATGGCGCTCGCGGATTCTGCCACCCGCATGTACCTGGAGAGCGGGTCGTTCTCGTGGACCTTCTCGACCCTCGCGTCGCTCGTGAACAGCGCGTGGGCGTCGAATCCTGAAGCGGCTCTGCCGTACCTGGGGCCGTTGCGGCAGGAGTTTCGCGACGCAGAGGCCCTGGGCTCCTCCGCCCCTCGTTTCGCGCACAGCGTGCTCGGCCTCTTCGCTACCGCGTATGCCCTCGCCGGCGAGCTGGACGAAGCGCGCGGACTTCTCGCCAGCGTGGACTCTCTCGCCGCGCTGACCGACTTCGAGCCGACGGGCCTGGCCGAGCATGCCCGAGGCGTCGTGGCTCTCGGTGAAGGTCGACCGGAGGCGAGCCTGCAACACCTGGAGCGGGCTCGGGCCGCCGCCTATGGTCTCCTGCACGACTATTCCCGGCTCCTGCTTGGCGATGTCAACGTGGCTCTCGGAAGGCTGCCGGAGGCGGCGGCAGAGTACGAGGTCGTCGCCGGCACCCTCGGTCTGAGTTTCGAGGATTCTCGCGCGCACCCTCCGCTACAGCCGGTCGCACATGAGCGCCTCGGATCGCTGTACCTCGTGCTGGGTGACACGACGGCCGCACTCACTCATCTGTCCGCTTTCGTCGAGCTGTGGAGAGATGCCGATCCCGATCTTCGGCCTCGGGTCCGGGAGGCACAGGGAACGCTGCAGGAGATCCTCGCGCGGCGCGGCTAGAGCCCTTCAGGCCCGCCGCCGCAGGCCCGGCGTGACTACTGCCGAGATTCGGCCGTCTATCGAGTAGAGGAACGTGCGAGTCGGTGAGCATCCAAACGCCGGAGGAAGGCACGTTGGCTGCGAAATCGCTCCGGGCCGTGGCGCTTTGCTCGTCTATCCTGGCGCTCAGCGCGTGCTCGCCCAGCTATCAACGGGTCACCGTGACGACTCTGCCTGTCGGGGCGGAGGTGTACCTGCAGCGGAGCGGCGTCATGCAGGTCACCGCCGCCTACTCGGGGTTCTACGGCTCGATCGGCGCCCCTTCGTTCGAAGAGGAATACTACTTGCTGGGAACGACCCCCATCGACTACGAGTTCCTTCTCGATCAGCAGGAGGCCACCGTAGCCGGAGCCGGAGCCTACGGCGAGGTGAAGCGTCGCTACACCGAGGGGAGGATCCGGGTCGTACGGGAGGGCTACCGCACCGTGGAGCGCGCCGTGCGGTTCACGGGGGATCTCCTCGACTTCGAAATCGAGCTCGAGCCCGAGTTCGAGTCCATCGACGGCGGGTGAGGAAAAGTCCGACAGTCGCCGTCAAGGTTTGCCCGATAGCGTGCCGGGGCTGCAGCGCTACAGTTGGCATGGGCGCCATCGCCCGTGCACTGCGGAGTGATCACGGCCGCGCTGACCAGACAGCCGCCATGACGCCTGCCCGACCGCAACGTCCGAAGCCGGCCGCCCTGCCAACAGGATCTGGAGGTTGACCATGTCCGGTGGGAGAATCCGAAGGTTCGCGTCCTCCTTACCCGTCGCTGTGGCGCTCGTCGGTTGCGGAGACGCGACGGGCCCGGACGGAAACGGCTCCGACGACGATTTCGAGTGGAGCGGCACGATCGCGCCGGGAGATCAGATCGAGATCAAGGGAGTGCAGGGCACCATCACGGCCTCCGGAACCTCGGCCGGACAGGTCGAAGTGTCCGCTACGAAGAGCGGGACGCAGGACGATCCCGCAGACGTCACGATCGAGGTCGTTCAGCACTCGGGTGGCGTGACCATCTGTGCCGTATACCCGGACGTGCCCGGCCAGGACCCCAACGAATGCCTGCCCGGTCTTCAGGGCAACAATAGCACGCAGAACAACGACGTTCAGGTCGCTTTCACCGTGAGCGTTCCCGCCGGGGTGGTGTTCGTCGGCCGCAACGTAGCCGGTGCAGTCGTGGCCAACGATCTCCAGAGCGAGGCCTTGCTCAGCACGGTGGCCGGAAACGTCAGCGTCGAGACGACCGAGATCGCCGAGGCGGTGACCGTCTCCGGAAACGTCACGGCTTCGATCGGGAGAGCCGACTGGGGCCGTGACCTGGAGTTCGGCGCCGTGAGCGGAAGTATTGACGTGGAAGTTCCTTCCAACACCAACGCGGAGGTGGTGGCCGGCACCGCGAGCGGAACCATCACATCCGACTTTCCCCTGACCGGGCCGGCCACACAAAAGACCGGCACGCTCGGGAGTGGCGGTCCGACGCTGACGCTTGGGACGGTGAGCGGGAACATCACGTTGAGAAGCGGTCCGGCCTCCTAGGGCAGCGAGTCTCAACCGAAGGTTCAGCCGGCGACTGCTCACGCCGACCGGGAAACGCGCTCCGACGAGGAGGGCGAAGGGCGCTTGTGTCCAAAATGCCCGCCTTCCTAAACTGGACGGACATGATCCGCTGGCATCGCGGGTAGTCGGCTGGGTTCAGGCCCC
>JARRMU010000041.1:16386-21698 GCA_037385645.1 Gemmatimonadales bacterium | reverse complement strand
TCACCGACTACGGCGGCCAGACCGCGGGCAGCAGCTTGACCGTGATCGATGTCCCCGGCCTCCGCGTGGAGAAGAGGATCGAGCTCGAGCGCTACAGCCGACCTCACGGCATCGCGTTCCTGCCCGGCGACAGCCTGGTAGCCGTCACCTCCGAGGATGCGCGAAGCGTGATCGTCGTCCGTCTCGCGGACGGGGCTATCGTTCGCGCGGTGCCCACGGAGGCCGGCGGGTCCCATATGCTCGCCCTCGTCGCGAGCGGGGAGCGAGCTTACACGGGCAATATCAGCGACGAAACCGTCTCTGAGCTCTCACTCACCGATGGCGAACACACGGGTACATTCGCGGCTCCGACTCAGCCCGAGGCTATCGGCGTCATGCCGGACGGCAGCGAGGTTTGGGTGGGCAGCAACGACCAGGGCACGGTCAGCGTGATCGACGTGGCGACCGGGAACCTCGAAGAAGTTCTGGACGGTTTCGGCTGGCCCTACCGGATCCTACCGACCCCGGACTCGCGTCTCGTCCTCATCCCCGACCTCAGGGGCAACGAGCTTCGGATCGTCGATCAAGCCTCCAGACAGGCGCTGGCCACGATCGCGCTCCCCGACGCCGGCCCGCAGGGAATCACTCTGTCCGGGGATGGGAAGCTGGCGTTTCAATCCCTGAGCCAACTAGGCCAGGTCGCGATCATCGATATGGTAGGGATGAAGGTCGTCGGGTACGTGGAGGTCGGCGACCGGCCGGACGGCGTCGCGTACACCGCCGAGGTTATCGGCCCCCGATAGACGCGCCTACGCGGGCGACTGATTCGCAACGGGAGAAATCGAGATGAGCACTCGTACCGCCATGGCCACGACGGTCGTCACGGCTGCTGGAGTTCTCGCCCTGGGCTACACGACGATCGCGGCCCTCGGAGCCCGCCCCTCCCAGGAGGCCGAGGGCTTCCAGTGGTTCTGGACCCTCGACGGCCCCGTCGGGTCCGACGCGGGCAGCGAGATCGTAACCGACGAGGACGGCAACATCTTCATCGCCGGCGCCACGGCCGGGCTCGACCTCGACCGCGACGGCACGCTCGACCTGACGGCGGACATAGCCGAGGTGCTGTTCCTCAAGGTGCGCGAAGTTCCGGAGAGCGGGCGCGTGACGGTCGACTGGATCCGGTCGCCGGTGTCCCCCGGCGTCAACACCGGCTCAGGGGTCGCCGTGGACCGACGAGGGGGAGTGTATGGAATCGGCCGCTTCCAACAATCCGTGGAGTTCGGGAAAGAGCTGACACTCCCCGGGCGCGGCCTGAACGACGGGTTCATCGTGCGCTACGACCCCGACGGCGAGGTCCTTTGGGCACGGACGATCGGCGGGCCGGGGCAGGACGCGCCCACGGACGTAGCGTCGGATTCCGACGGGAACGCGTACGTGGTCGGCTGGGGCGAGGGAACGTTCCCGCTCGACGACCGAGGCGCCGAGTTCCGCGGCGGAGACGAGATGGCAGGGCTCATCGTGTCCTACGACCCGGACGGCAGCGTGCGCTGGGTCCACGCCGTGCCCGCGCCCAACCGGATCCTGTTCGGCGTCGAGGTCTCCCCGGACCCGGACGGGGAGGTCTTCGTGACGGGAGAGCTAGAGGATGGGGACGACTTCGATGGCGACGGGCGGGTCGATCTTCCCGCGTCACGCGACCGCGACGGGTTCGTCGACCGCTTCGACGTCGATGGCGCCCTCCTGGGCGCCTGGGCAACGCCGGCGCCCGGTAAGGTCGCCTTCCTGAGGAACGGCGACCTGCTGCTCGCCAGCGCGACCGGCGGCCAGGCGGAAGAGCGCTACGGCCCAGCGGATTTCGATGGCGACGGGAAACCGGACGTCGAGCCCAAAGACGGACCCTCGAGCGCGTGGGTTGCCCGGTACGGTCGAGAGGGCACGCTCCGCTGGGTTCGCTCGTATGCCATGGACATGCCCGCGGACATCGAGAGCGACGGCGAGCGGTTCGTGATCTCCGGAGGCTACAACGGCATCCGGGATCTCGATGAGGACGGCATCCCCGAGCGCGTGGACCACCGGAGCGAGCAAGAACGGTTCAACACGGAGATGGCGGTCCTGCTCCTCTCGGGCGAGGACGGACATCCCGAGCGCGCCTGGACCGCGCCCGGACCGGGGAAGGACCACGCCGCCGCGGCGCTCTTCATGCCGGACCGAAGGACGCTGTACGTGACCGGGTCCCTCCAGTACACGGCAGACTTCACTGGCGACGGCGTGAACGGCGAAGGGTGGGTCGAGTGCGAGTCGCTGGGGGACTTCTTCTTCGCGCAGTACCGGCTACCCGAGCTCCGCCAGGTGGCGGCCCGGCGGGAGATCACCCTGTCCGCGTCCGTGAGCTTGCCTGGTCGGGCGCCGCGTCGGCCGCCATCGACGTGTACCGAGAAGGCGTTCTCCTGGCGACGGTGGATAACACGGGGGCGCACGCCGATACGATTCCCGCCGGGTTGATTAAGGGGAAACCGACGTACCGAGTGTGCGAGGCCGGAACGGGCACCTGCTCGAATGACGCGAGGCCGTAGGCGGAAGCGCAATCGGCACCTCCCCGGTCTACCTCGGAGCGTTTGTGCCCGGGAAACTTCTAGCAGGCCCAGAGGCAGCCCCGCGAGACACACTGAATCGTCGTTCGCACGCCCTCTCAGGCCCCGTTGGGCACCTCGAGCTCGGCCGGTCGGAGCACCAGTGTGTCCGTCTCGAGCTTTTCCCACTCGCGCACGAGAAAGCCCTCTGACTCGAGGCGGGTCTGGATTCGGGCGGCGTCCCAGCCGAACACCTCCTCGAGGATGGGCACCGCCACCGCCAGCGCGTCCTCACTGAGGACGATGCGGCGCGCCACCGGTCGGATGTACGGATTCTCGGACACCGCGATCGTGAGCCCATCCAGCCGGTTCACGTGCAACATCACGTGGATGTCGGAGCTTCCGTCGCCCACGTAGATGATCCGGTCGCGTCGGACGTTCCATTGCTCCCGCAGCTGGTCGAGGACCGCCACCTTGCCGTACCCCGCGGTGCAGTGCTTGACGTCCACGATCTGGCCGTCCGAGTCGTACTCGAACTCCGTACCGAAGACTCGCTCGGGCGGCACGATCCCCTCGAGGGCCGACTGCACCACCTCGCGGGGCGCGGCCGAGATCACGTAGAAGACGAACTCCTGCCGGTCGGAGATCTGGTTGAGGAGCTTCGGGAGAAGCTCGACGTTCTCCTTGAGCTGCGCGCTCTTGCCGGCCTGAACCAGGTGGTCCCGGCGGACCCCGTTGAACTCGGGATCGTGGACGAGCAGGTAAGCCAGCTCGCCGCCCTGTTGGACGAAGTTCTCCTCCGCCAGCTCCGCGATCTTTTCGTCGAAGCCAGCCACACCGTGGAGCTCAGCGAGAGCCTCGCCGCTGTCGTTGAAGCTGAGGGTCCGGTCGAAATCGCTCGCGAGCAGATAGCGGTTCGCGCGCACGCTGCTTGGCTTTTTCATGAGATCAACTGGGGAGTCGGGAATCCGTCGTTCGTACCAGGCGGTGCAAGGGCGCGGGCTTCGGGGTTGAGGGTCGCCCGTCGAAGGCTCCTATTAACCTCCGACGGTACTCCGCGCAAGAAACCCCGGGGGCGGGAGGTGTCAGCTAGGCGTACGCTGAATCGCTGCTCGGTTAGAGGGAACGCAACCTGGAAGGCTCGACGGGGTTACGAGGACGCTCGGGGCCGTAGCTCAGTCGGGAGAGCGCCTGCTTTGCAAGCAGGAGGTCACCGGTTCGATCCCGGTCGGCTCCACTGCTCTTATCAGCTTCACGACTGCCTGGTAGAGCATTCTCCGGATCGGCAGCCGCCGATCACCTCTCCAGGTTCGTTTGCAGGCTGGACCATGCAACGTGGCTCGATCATGTTGAGCCGCTCCAAGCCTAGTATTCCACCTCAACCTAGCGGGGGGACTTCGTAGATGGCCACGCTTCCGAACACCGCGGCCCGTACGGTTAACATGCGCGATCGTGCGCCACTGATTGCACCCGGCGCACTCGTTATCGGCGCAATGCTTGGCATGGCTGGTACGTTTGCATCGTCCACCTCGCTACGCGGGCTACTGTGGGGGCTGGACGGAATCGCTCTTGTTATTGCAACCGCGTTGCTCGCGGTTCATCACTTCCGCCGAGGGAACGACGTCGTCGCTGCGGGTTTTCTTGTCTTCGTGGCAGCTGAAACACTGATTCTTGCTGGCGCTGCAATGGATCTCGCGGCCAGTAGCCCGCTCTTTGCGGCGGGAGCTGGCTTATGGGCTGCCTCGCTGGGCCTTGTCAGCTGGCCGACAGTGATGCCGTCTTGGCTTCGGATCGTGGCGGCTCTCGCCACGCTGTTGTTCGCGATCGTGGCAGTGCAGGTCTTCGTGGGACGTTCGCTCACGCCACTATCCCGGCCGTTGCCCGTCTTCGCCTACCCTTTCCTGGCCGCTACTCTCGTTGGTTGGGCTTGGGTGCATTACCGGAACGCCGACCAATAATAGCGTCTTCGAGCCAGACCACTCCCAGCGCGCCTGGAGGTCGGAGGACGAGATCAGGAGCGTGGAGGGGCCACGTGCGCTCAGGGGCGTGAACTTCGCTCACCCCGCGTTAGACCGCGTCCCCTGGGCGATGAGTTGCTCTAACTGTTCCCAGACTTCGGGCCTGATGCTGTCGACGAGCTCCTCGCTCCTCTCACCGAGCATCGCGGCGATCGCGCTCGTGTCCAGGCCGGCTATGCGACACTCTTCGATCAAGGCGGTGAAATGAATCCGAGCTTCCCGGATCATCCGACCGAACAGGGTCGCGCCGTCGCCGCGCTCTCCCAGCGCTAGAGCCAGCAAATAGAGGTCTCGAGCACCGTCAAGCCGTTCAGCCAGGTATTCCTTGGCCTCTTGGGGTGGGCGTTCCTGCACGGAATGTGGATGATCAGTCACGGCGTGGCTCTCCTTTGATGCGGCAGTACTCGCTCGTGCGAGACTATGGTTTCTGCGCTCCTAAGGGGTGGCGTGGCGCATGCTGTCAACATACGCAGCGATGGCACCATCGCTGACCTAGCGGACGAATGCGTTTCCATCAGTGACCTCAGATGGGCTGCTCAGACCTCAGGCGGACACCGGCTCGCCCCCCACCGGGCGGGTCTCGCATATGGACGTGAACGACTTTTACGGATGGCTTGCTCTCAAAATCCCCGACCGCCTCACCCCCCATGGGGTGGGTTCGCTTATGGACGTGAACCTACCCAAGAGTACACCCACGGCATTTCAGAAAAACGTCTCCACGGCGTTCCTCGCTTCCAAGGGCGAGACT
>JARRMU010000041.1:0-16374 GCA_037385645.1 Gemmatimonadales bacterium | reverse complement strand
CTTGGCCGCTTATGCCTTGCGCGGCATGCCCATATTGAGGGCATGACCGTTGGGGAATACTTGCGCAGCTTTCGCGAGCAGACCGGAATGAGCCAGGCCGAGGGCGGCGAGAAGCTGGGCACGCCCCAGTCGGCCGTGGCCAAGCTTGAGGCTCGTGACGACATGCTGATCAGCACGTTTGTCGCCTACCTAGAAGCCTTGGGCGCCCGGTACACGATTGCGGCTTCGTTCGATTAGTGTTCGCCCGGCAATACCTGGTACGTCGGTATAGGTCGCGCGCTGGGAGGAGGCGGCATGCGCTCCTGCGGCCGAGTACTACTCGCCAGCGGCGGACTCCGTCTGGGAGCGGAACCTACGTAGTCCTCGAAACGCAAGGAGCAGTACAAGAGCACCGAATACGGCGAGCCCGAGACTCTTGAGGTCGAAACCAGCAACCCCGCCGATGCCAACGTGAGAACCGAGCGACCCGCCAAGCACGGCGCCGAGCTCAGCGAGAAGCTGGCAGACCTTCCCGTCGTTTCGCCTCGGAATGCAGGTTCCAAATCCGACCCGATGCCTACCGCATCCGCGCTGCCCAGACGAGACACGAGGCCCTCGAACGGACCCAGGCCAAGGAGCAGCCCGGTCAACGCCCCGAAG
Source organism: Gemmatimonadales bacterium (assembly GCA_037385645.1). GTDB lineage: Bacteria > Gemmatimonadota > Gemmatimonadetes > Palauibacterales > Palauibacteraceae. The sequence continues at coordinate 15,735 of JARRMU010000041.1, read as the reverse complement.
AAGAGAATCAGGCCGATGAGAGGTGGCGGACGCAACGCACGGAGTCGATTGACAATCCGGCAACCCAACGAATCCAGCGCCCGCCACGGAGCGAGGCCGAGGGCGAATCTGCGAGGGGCCTGCATCCCCTTAGGCAGTATCACCGAAGAGGTGGTATCATCCGCGGCGTCACAGGAGCTCGTCTCCCACGCCGCTCACTCGCTCGAATCCCAGGTGGAGTCGTGAAGCCCCGCGATCAGACCCGACAGGGACAGGCCGGACACGGCTTCGGCACCGCACCGGTGTTCCTCGCCTCGATCTGCACGATCCTCGGGGCGATCCTCTTCTTGCGGCTCGGATACGCGGTCGGCAACACGGGGCTCCTGGGCACCTTGGGGATCATCGTCGTGGGCCACTTGGTCACGATTCCGACGGCGCTCGCGATCGCGGAGATCGCAACGAACCGTCGGGTCGAGGGGGGTGGGGAGTACTTCATCATATCGCGGTCGTTCGGCGGCGCGATCGGCGGCGCGATTGGCATACCGCTTTACCTGTCTCAGACCGTCTCGATCGCGTTCTATATGATCGCGTTCGCGGAAGCGCTGCGTCCGTTGGCCCCTTGGTTCGAGGCGACGGTCGGCGTTCCGTTCGATCCCCATTTCGTCTCGTTGCCCGCCGCTCTGCTGCTGCTGGCGCTCGTGTTGACCAAGGGGGCGGCGCTGGGCGTGAGGGCGCTTTGGGTCGTCGCGGTGGTGCTGGGGCTCTCGTTGCTGGCGTTCCTGTTCGGGGGTCCGGTCGACGGCGCCGCGCCGACCGAACTGAGCGCGGTGGCCGCGCGCCCTGATCCGTTCATTCTCGTGTTCGCCATCGTATTTCCCGGGTTCACGGGGATGACTGCGGGCGTGGGCCTGTCGGGAGACCTCGCCAAACCAGGGCGATCGATACCCCTTGGAGTGTTGTCGGCGACGCTGTTCGGGATGCTCGTCTACGCATTGGCTGCCTATAAGCTCGCGGCGTCGGCGTCGCCCGAGGCCTTGGCCGAAGACCAATTGATCATGGCGCGGATCGCCCTTTGGGGTCCGGCTATCCCGATCGGTCTTGCGTGCGCAGCGATTTCGTCGGCCATCGGGTCCGTGCTGATCGCGCCGAGGACACTGCAAGCCATGGCCGCGGACGAGTTCTCGCCGGTGGCGAAGCTCGACCGGCTTCTCGCCAAAGGCGTGGGGGAGGAGAACGAGCCGAGGAACGCGACCATCCTGACCGGAGCTATAGTGCTGGTCACGGTCGCGGCCGGCGACGTCGACTCCGTAGCGCGCATGATCTCGATGTTCTTCATGGTCACATACGGGGCCCTGTGCTCGATAAGCGCTCTGGAGCATTTCGCGGCCCGCCCCGGCTATCGGCCCAGCTTTCGATCGCGGTGGTACATCAGTCTGTTCGGCGCGCTCATGTGTCTCTTCTTGATGTTCCAGATGGATCCGGTGTCGGCAATCGTGGCGCTCGCCCTGATGTTCGGTATCTACTGGTTCCTCAACGCGACACGGGACAACGATCTCGCCGCCATCTTCCAAGGGGCTCTGCAGCAGGCGACGCGTCTCGCTCAGATCAAGCTGCAAGGCACGCCGAGGCTGTCGGAAAGCGAGTGGTGGCGGCCGAGCGTCATCGCGCTCAGTGACCGGACGTTCACGCACGTGGCGCCGTTCCGCTTCCTCGGCTGGCTCGGGTATCGCTATGGATTCGGGACATACCTCCACTACGTGAAAGGCCGTCTCGACCGCCAGACACATCGAGAGTGCCAGGAGCTTCAGAGCCGACTGCTCGAGCACACCCGGTCGAACGACGCCGGCATCTACATGGACACGATCATCTCGCCGTCCAAGACCTCTGCCCTCGCGCAAGCACTACAGCTACCGGGCGTTTCAGGCCTCGAGAACAACACAGCCCTGTTCGAGCTCGTCTCGGATGATCTCGACGAGGCCGAGGGCGCCACTGACGAAGTGCGCGATCTCACGAGTGGTTTAGCGCTGGCTTTCTCGACGAGGACCAACAGCCTCGTCCTGCGCCACACGAAGCGGTTCTTCGGGAAGCATCAATCGATCCATGTATGGCTTACATGGCATGACGAGCGAAACGCCGCCTTGATGATCCTGCTTGCCTACGTGATCATCGGTCATCCCGAGTGGAAGCGGGCCGAGATCGAGATATACGCAGCCGTTCCCTACTCCGAAGTCGGGGAGGAGCACGCCAAGCTGCTCGATATGGTTGAGTCGGGACGCCTACCCATCGCCAAGAACAAGATCGAGATCATCGGGACCTCGGATAAGGTCAACTTCGATGAGCTCGTGCGTCGGCGTTCGTCGCTCGCGGACCTCGTGATCTTCGGTTTTACGGAAGACAGGTTCCGGGACAAAGGCGCGAGCCTATTCCAGCGACACCCTGAGCTGGGTGACGTGCTCTTTGTCTGCGCCCGGGAGCAGATTCTTATCCGGTGAGCCAGGGACCTCGTTTGCCCGCCCCTTGGGCATCAATGTCCTTATGCACAGTCGGATGCACCGGGCGCACGGAGCCCACCGCGGACGCGGGGCTCACGGTGACAGAGGGCACGGTGGACACGGGGGCTGCTGCGGAGGTGTACGCCTGCGTGCGCCATCAGCAGTACAACTGGCCTCTTCCTCATCACAGTCGGCATGCTTGTGCAATGGCCCACGGCGCTCACCCTGGCGATGTGGCCGCTGTTGAGCTGGACCTACTTACCGGCTCGCGAAACGAGAACAACGGGAGATGATCGAACGGTTCGGTGAAGCGTACGAGTCGTACGCGAGGCGCGTCCCGGCATTCGTGCCTCGGCGGAGCGGGCGGCCGTCCACGATCGGCCCCCGGCCCCTAGGCCACGGAAGGAGAACCTGATGGCCCGGCTGCCTGACCGGTTGCCGCCGTTACGTTGTCAAAGTTGTGGAAGGACGCGCGGTTGCAATCCGCAGGCCGGCGAGCCCCCGGCCTCTCCGTCGTCAAGGCGATCGTCGACAGCTCGCGGGTGCCACGAAACCCATAAAGGGAGAGGATACGATGTTCATGACTAGCATGCAGCAGGGCTGGGGACCGGGCGGCCATATGGGTTGGGCCGGCGGGTGGTTCATGTGGCTATTCTGGCTGGCCGCTCTTGTGCTCATCGTCGTTGCGATCTGGGCGCTTCTGCAGCGTGGCGGCGGTTCTGGACACGAGAGTCGGCTGGAAGGTCGGAGTGCCGAGGAGATCCTCAAAGAACGGCTGGCGCGAGGGGAGATCGACGAGGATACCTTCCGGCGCCTCCGGGACGAGCTCAGGAAGTAAGTCGCTGGCCGGCAGTCCGTGATGGCGCTGACGCCAACTCAGGTCGTCGAATTGTACGGCCGCAGGGCGAAAAGGTACGACCTCACCGCCAACTTGTACTATCTGATCGGCTTCCGGGAGCAGGCTTATCGCAGGCGCGCCGTAGACTCAGTGGTCCAGTCTGGTTTCGTCGACGCGGGCCTCACCGCTTTACTCGCGGCCACGCTCCTCCTCAGCTGCGGCGTGCAGCCTGACCGCGCCAATCGTGGCTCGACGATGACCGTGCTCGCGGACGAGGGCGACCGATACACGATCCGGCGCGGGCAGGCGACGCCTCTCCTGTTCCTCCCGGTCATGATTGACCGTTTCGGAGAGGAGGGGATCCCGCGGCTCGCCGAGTCCTGGGAGCATTCCGACGACTACCGTACGTGGACGTACCGGCTTCGAGACGACGTGAGGTGGCATGACGGTGTCGCGGTCACCGCTCACGATATCGCGTTCAGCATTGAGCTGTTCAACCACCCCGACGTGCTCTGGGCCACATGGACTTGGGGCGGCAACGACTCGATCTCGGTGCCTGACGACCGCACCATCACCTTGCACCGAAGCCGCCCCACCGCCTACCCACCGCTCGCCGGAGAGCAAGCCTTCCCGGTACCCAGGCACCTCCTCGAAAAGCTCGACCCCGCGATGTTCTACCCGTGGGATTTTTGGCTTCGCCCGGTCGGCAACGGTCCGTACCGCTTCGTGCGGCACATTCCGCGCACGATGTTCGAGCTCGAGGCGAACGCGGACTTCTACGCCGGCGAGCCTTCGATCGAGCGGGTGATCGTGAAGCTGGGCAACACGAATCGGGTCCTCGAGCTGACGAGCGGAGCGGCAGACGTCGTTCTGGAAACGACTCCGACGGAGGTGAAGAGGTTCGCCGCGGATCCGGAGTTCGTCGTGTATCGGGGTTACGACTGGCTGGACATGGCGGCCATCTATTGGAACCAGTCCTACCCGCCGTTCGCCGACTCGAAAGTGCGACGCGCCCTCAATCACGCGATCGACCGACGAGAGATCGGTAGGCTTGTCGACCTTCCCGATGACATGCCGCTGGTCGGTGGTTTCTCCGACCCCCAATGGGGAAGTGTGCCGTATCGCGAATGGGCGTGGGGGCAGGGACCTGCGCACGATCCTGCGCTGGCGGCCGTGCTCCTCACGCAGGCCGGCTGGATCGACGCGGACGGGGACGGCATTCGTGAGCGAGACGGTCGGAAGCTGGAGTTCACGCTGACAGTATCGAACGACGCGTGGATCCGGGGCGTCGATCAGGGGCTTCTCATCCAGCAGCAACTGCAGGAGGTCGGGGTGGCCGTCGAGGTTCGTGCCCTCGAATACGCACTCTGGACGGACTCATTCAGGGAAGGAGACTTCGAGGCCGCCATCTACTGGTTCGAGAACCATCCGCCCTCGCTTCTCGGGGATTACTTCGATCCGTCCCCGTTCGGATATCACAATCCAGCGTTGATCCAACTGCTCCAGTCGCTCGAGACCACGCCCGAGCAACCGGCACGGGACTCCGTTTATCGTAGGCTCAACGCGATCCTGTTGCGCGACATGCCCCTCACCTTCTTCTTCCCGCGGGCCGCCCCTTTCGTGGCGCACCGCCGCATACGCGGCTTCCGTTCTACTGTGTCCTGGAACGCGCTCGCTCTCGCCGAGGAGCTTTGGATCGAGGAGCAGCCGTAAAGACGTTGCGAAGCGTGCGGACGAGGCGGTTTGCTACTCCGCTCCAGTGCGCCCCACGCTTCGACGGCGATACAGCCGTATCTCGGGCTCAGGCGTATCGACGGGCACGGGGGGAGGGCTTTGCCATCGAGCCGCGATGACATACTCCTCCTCCCTGAGCAGCGAAGAGAAGAACGCGAATTCATCCGGCTTCGGGACGATGTAACGATACCAGCAGCTCGCCATCTCTTGCGGCCAGTTGAGATCCGAGTCCAGGTGGCCCGAGGCCAAAGCGTCCTCCATCTGATCCAGGGCGTAACTGCTGGTGATGATGTAGTCGGGGTGCTCGAGGACCGAGGTCAAAACGTACTTCGAGGTGTCGACCACCGGATAGCGCCAACGATGCGTCGTCCACGGGTTCTCTGCGGTCGTGGATGCCACGGCTAGGCTGGCTCCGGCAGGAACGTGCCGCGCTATGTACGCGGCCGCCGCGGTCCTGGTATCCGGGTTGCGCCGGTAGACGACCTCGGCAGTGCTGGCAAACGCACCTGCGCTCAGGGCGACCGTCGCCACGACGATCCCTGCCGCCCGCAGCGACCGCCGCCTCTGGCCCATGAGCAGGATCGCCGGCCTCGCCGCGTAGAGGCACAGGATCGGGACGATGGGAATCATGAAGCGAGGCTGCAGGTAGGCACGCCAGAACAGTATGGTCGCTGCGATGTACGCCAGGAGGGCGTACTCGAGCGCGTGCTGGCCGCGCTTGACCCCTACCCTGCCCAGCAGCAACCCGATGCCCGCCAGCGTCGCGACTACCGGCGTCATCGCCCGGGCGGTGACCGACACCCACTCCCCGGCGATCGTGGGCAAGCTGTGCTCGACGCGGGCAACCCAAAGCAGACGCTGCTCGGCCATGGCATCCATGTACGCCCCAAGATGGAGCAGCACCTGGGGCGTCGATACGACGAACACCGCCAGTGCGACGAGAAGCGAGAGAGAGAGGTTCCGTGCCAGCTCGAAGGTGGGCGAGCGATCCCGCGGCAACCGGGCGGCCGATGCCTCCGCCTTCGCCGACGCTCCCCGTAACCCGTCACGAAACGTGAATGCCTGGTTGACGAAAAGCACGCAGGGCACGGCCAGAATGAGCAGGCCGCTGATCTTGGTCGCGGCGAGGAAGCCGCCTACCAATCCGAGATACAGGAAATCCCGCCGCCGGCCCGTCTCGAAGGCTCGCGCTGCGAGGAGGTTCTTGACTACGCCGAGGAAGCCCATCGCTATATCGAGCGTGCCGAAGCCCGAGTGCGTCACATGAACCAAAGAGAAGCATAGCAAGCCGGCCGCCAGGATCCCGGTCCTGTTGTCATACAACAGCCGGCCGAGCAGGTAGACGAAGAGAAGCGTCAGAGCGCCGAGAACGGCGTTGACCGCGCGGTGCGCGAGGATGACGAGCTGGTGGTACTCCAAGCCGAGGAACGGGCGACGGTATCCCGCGCGCCAAAGCACCTTTGCCGGAACAAGCGCCGCGCCGACGGCGTTCTGCAGCGCCGTGCCATATATATACTGCTTGTTGGTCAGTTAATTGCCGGGAAAGCCCGCGGTGCTACGCCACACCTTCGATTCGTTGCCGACGTAGTAGCCATCGAACTGCCGTATGCCCATCCCCCAGTCGATCGCTGCCAGCCGCAAGGCGAGTCCGATCAGAATCAGACCGGTCAGCACACCGCGGTCCGGTACGCTCACGGAGAGCCTCGTTGTGCTTGGAGCCACCTAGAGCCTACCGGCTCGTGCCGGGCGGCAGCCAACCCTCCAGATGCTCGAGCATCTTTTCGGCCACCCATCGGTTGCCGCGGGCACTGTAGTGGCCCGCCGCGAAGGGAAAAGGAACCTCCGCGCCGACGAAGAACGTCCTAGCGGTCTCCCAGTCTTCGCTTCGCAGCTCATCGGTGAGGTCCAGGAACTTCCAGCCGCCTCGCGCGGACTCGGTGCGCATCAGGTCCTTCCACGCCCGAGCTTGATCGCTTCGGTAGTCCCCTCTCCGAGGCAGGTAGACCGCGGTCAGCTTGGCGCCTCGAGCCGAGACGGTCGCTGCCAGCTCGGACATGAGGAGGCGGCCGACTTCGAGCTCCGTCGCGCTGGGTGCGGCTTCGCGCTGCGGCCGCCGGTTACCGATCTTCGCGGCCAGCCGGTCGGCGACTCCTAGTACCTTCAGCTGGTATATCGCGCTCTTGAGAGCGTTCCGATAGCGGATCCATCCCCGGCGTTCGTGAGACGTTCTCGGGACAGGCACGCCTTCTACGACCAACGAGTCGCCGAGCAAGCCGAGTCGAGGCTTGCCGTACCCACCCAGCTCCGCGTAGCGCATCCGTTCGAAGTCTCGCGCTATGAACGCGACGACGACGAATTGGTGTTCAAACGCAGCGGCGTCTCTCCTGTACCAAAGGAACGCCTGATCGAGACCGTACCCACCCTGGCCCATGTTGACGGTTTCGAGTCCCGGTACCAGGGCGTTCAGCTGGGCACACCACGTGTCGCCGTCGTCGACGCCGAAGCCGAGTGTAAACGAATCACCCACGCAGAACAGCCGGCGCATCCCGTCGGGAACCAACGGGGAAAGATCATGCCGCGCCCGAAATCCCTGTGCGTTGATGGTGAGATCGCGGTCCGGCCCGTAGAAGTCCTTCAAAGACACGTGGGGGGTGTTCTTCCAGCCAAGCAGGCTATCGTATTCCGTGTGGATGTGCTCGGCCAGGTCCTTCGCGTTCCAGACCTGCTCGGCCAGAAGCAGAAGGTGTGCGCTTCCTTCGACGAGCGAGAGCAGGGCGAAGATCAGGAGCAGGCTCAGGCCGACGGCAAGCGACACCGACCGGAGTCTGGAGAGAATCGTGGCGACGGCTGGCCGCATGAGCGTCCCGGGCCCTTCCTATCGGGATGGCGCGACATCTGCGTTACCGTGAGCAGGCGTCCGCTGGTTATCCTGGCTTGCAGGGTAACCTAGATCTGCCGGTGGCAAGGTTGCCAGCCGCAAAGGAATTCGTAGCACTCATGGAGTCTTCCGGCAGCGGGTCGTCGCGTGGAAAGGAGGGTCGCTGATTGATTCGCGGCGCTAGAGCGTATTTCGTGGCCGCGGTCATCCTGGCCGTTCTCGTGGCTGCCTTGTTTCTCGGTTTCCTGCTGAGCCGCGGGATTCCGGAGGGGGCGAGCGCTGACGTGGTGAAGGAGCAGTATCCGGCTATCAGTCCGGACGGCCCGAGCTACGTAACCGTCACCGACCACTTCCGGGGTGAAGACGTCGTCCTGGACAAATGGCGGATCTCTAGACCCGTCGTGCCGCTGCTCGCTCTTCCTCTGTCCTACGTCATCTCCACGGAACTCTCCTTCCTGCTCGTCAACTCGGTTCTATTCGTGATCCTGGTCGGGGCCTTTTACGAGTTGGCGGAGCGGCTACTGGTCAGGCCGAAACGGGCCTTTTACGCGGCGATCCTGCTGATCTTCGCATTCCCCGTGTACTATCGCGGCATCAACGTCACCGTCGATATGGCAAGCTGGCTCATCTTCGTCGTCACGGCCCTGGCACTCCTGGAGCTCGAGCGTCGGGACACCGTAACGGTGGCGACGTTCAGCGTGTTGGCCGCGCTCTGCGCCTTCGGCACGCTCGTTACCGAGCTCGTCTTCGCTTCTTTCCTGCTTGTCGTGTGCTTCTATGTGATCAAATGCTGGACGCGACTTCCGCGACGCCGCATGCTCGGGCACTTGCTGATCATCTGCGCCTCCTTCGCGGCGGTCATCCTCGTCCTGCAGCTGATCGTCTACCTGGTCTTCGATTACAGCTTTCTCGACAAGACACAGAGGCAGTTGGCGTGGTTTGCCAACAACCCGCTGAACCTGGGGTTGGCGGGATTCGTGCGGGTGCTAGTCGGTGCCTTCCTGGCTTCGCTGCTGCTGGTTCCGGCGGGACTGCTCGACGTGCGCCGGTCGATCGAGCACCGCGGACTCCTGCTCGCGATGCTCGTTTCCGCGCTGCTGACGCTGGCAGCCGTCTATACGAACTCGATCCGGTTCGTATTCGTCCTGTTTCCGGTAGTATTCCCGATCGCCGTGCTGGGCATCGTCCGTCTGGGCAGGCTGGCAGGGTCGACGCTTCGATTCGGCCGCGCCGGTGAGCTCAGCACCGAGCTTACGCTGCTCACCGGCGTATGCGCGTTCAGCCTCCTCACCTACGCGGCCTTCCTCCGCTATGGCTCGACCATCGAGATGGCCCGACGGCTTCTGCCGTTCTTGACGTAGCGGAGCAACGTTTTACTTGAGCCTCGTTGCGTGGGGGAATCAGCCGGTTCCGGTCAGGCGCCTGTATTCCAGCGGAGTGACGTTGAGCCAGCGCCGGAATTCACGCGTCATATGAGCCTGGTCCGAATAGCCCGCTTCGTGAGCGACTGTCGAAAGCGACCCCCGGGAGGCCGAGAGGAGGACCGCAGCGCGGGCGACGCGATTCCGGAGCCGGTAGTCCGTCGGCGTTATGCCGAAGTGGCGGCGGAACTCGCGGGCCAGATGGACGCGGTGCACGCCCGCGTCGGTGGCAACGTGGGCAAGATGAGGCGCTTCGCGAAGGCGCTCCCGAGCATGAAGCAGCCAACGCGGCGCGTTTCGGGGACGCGGGACAGCAGGGCCGACTGAGGCCACGACTTCGCACACAGCGGTGGATGTCCTGGCGTCGCTACGCCGTTCTTGGAGACAGCGGAACAAACGCGTCCAAACGCGAAGGCATCCGGGACCGTCCTCCCATCTCCAGCGCTGGAGGGCGCATCCGGATTGGCAGGCCCGTTCGACCGCCTCACCGGAGAGGACGATCTGCAACATGAGCGTCCCATCACGGGAGAAGCTGTTCTCGTGCCGGGTGCCCATGGGCTTGACCACCCATTGCAGAGGCCCGGCGTGCACCCGGGCCTCCCCTACGGACTCCAGGACGGAGCCGGCGAGGACGATGGACAGCGTCGTCTCATCGTGTGCGTGAAGCGGCTGGGACTCCCCACCGCGATACCGTAGCAGACGGACGATGCTTCCGTCCTGGGTCTTCCTCGCCCTTACCGTGCGCACACCCTCTCCTCCTCCACACAGAGCTTCAGATGTTGCAACTGTTCAATACGACACGAGCAGTTGGTGCTAGGTTGCTCCTATGTCTCCATGTCTCGATCCGGGAACCGTATCGCCACTCGAGATCTCACGGCATACGCGTCTGCTGACCCGCCTTTGCGTCCTGGCCCTCACGATGCCGCTCCTCGCCATGGCCTGCCAGGACGGCGAGGGGCCGGCGACGAGGGAGCGAGCGCTGCCGGATCCCGAACTCGTGCGGCAACTCGAACCCTTGGTGCGCCGCGCGATGACCCCGGGTTGGACCCCGGGCCTCCAGGTAGCGGTCGTGATGGCCGATGGGAGGAAATGGGTCCAGGGATTTGGCGTCGCGGACGTCCGGACCGGCCGACGCATCACGACCGATACGAGGTTCTACATCGCCTCGACGACGAAGGCGTTGACCGGACTTGCCGCTGCGCGTCTTGATAACCGAGGCGTCATCGATCTGGATGCGCCCATCGGGGTGGCGCTCCCCCAGGCGCACTTCCCGCCGGGTTACGATGCCTCCTCCGTGACCGTTCGGGATTTCCTCACGCACACGCACGGCCTGGCGCAGTCCCCCAGCTCGTTCCGGATCGCCTTCACGGGTCAATACACGAACGAGCTCATCTTCCAGCTGCTCGAGCGACACGACACGCTCCCGAATCGCGACTTCCGATACGCCAACATCTCCTATGACGTGATCGGGCTCCTCATGGATCCCGAAGTCACGCGTGGGTGGAAACCCGTCGTCGAGCGGGAGGTGTTGGTCCCGCTCGGAATGGAGCGAACGACCGCGTACAGGACCCGCGTCCCGGACTCGCTTATCGCCTGGCCCCACGAGGATCGACCGGGCGGCACCCGGCGCATCCGGCTCAAAAAGACCGATGAGAACCTCGGTCCGGCTGGAGGACACTTCAGCACGGCAGGCGACCTCGCACGGCTTCTGGAGGCCGAGCTGAATGCCGGTCGCGTGGACGGTAAGCAGGTCATCCCCGCTGAAGTCATCGCCGAGACGCAGCGGGCTCAGGTGCCGCAGCAGCGCCAGTTCATCTTCTATGACCGCCACGCTTGGGGGCTGGGGTGGGACATCGGCACGTATGACGGCGATACCGTGATCCATCGGCCGGGCGGCTTTGCCGGCTACTACAGCAACGTCGCCTTCCTGCCGGATCACGGCTTCGGCGTGGCGGTCCTGACCAACGGCGGGCGAGTGGGGGCCAGGGTGGCGGAGATCGTGGCGACCGCCATCTACGATGAGTTGCGTGGCCGGAGCGACGTCCTGGAGCGAATGGACGGACGGCTGGCGGATCTCGCGGAGCGTGTCCGGGAGAGCCGGGCGCGGCAGGAGGCGGATCTCCCGGAGTACGCGGAGCGCCCCGCCCGTCCCGACTCCGCTTACCTGGGAACGTTCGTCAGCGAGTCGTGGGGCGAAGCAGAGATCTACCCCGGCCCGGAAGGTCTCATGATCCGGTCCGGAGCCGCAGTGGGCGATCTCCGGCCGCTGTCCGCCTCGCCCGACACCTTCTGGACAGATCTCTTCGGCAGCGACGAGGTGTACTTCACCGTGGACCGTGGACGGACCGTGGCGTTGCGGTTTGAGGGCATCGAGGAGGAGTATCGGCGCGCCGAGTAGTCGCCTGCCTGCGGTTTTCGCGCCGCCGGGCTAGGCAACATCCTGCCTCCGGCGGCCAGCAGCCGATGCCCGGACCTAGACCATCTGGCCTCCGATTTGGATCCTGCACGTTGAGTCCTTGCTATCACCACACTGGCCGTGAGCGGGCAATCCTGGCCTGGTGAAGCAACCACGATGTACACATGAACGGAGACAAAGGAGGATCCAACATCAAGGGCTACGTTCAGGTGCTGGTCACGGAAATGCGGGAGATCAAGCACTACTACGCACAGGGTGTGCAGGCCCGCAAAGGCATCGAGAGTTGACGTAGTTCCATTTCGCGGTCGAGCCAATGCGTACGGAATAGAAGGGGCCTGAGTCGGCACTAACCATCTGGATGGACTTGCCAATTCCGCCCTTGCGTGGGAGGAATTCCGATGTTGCGGACCAACAAGCTAAATAAGGCTCCTGTAGATGGACGGACCGGCCCACGAAACTCGTCGAGCCAACACCGAGGTCCGTCCGGACTGCTCCGCAGGAGGCGAACAAGGCACCCGTACGCAAAGCCTCGCTCCCCCTTTAAAGCCTACCTGTCGGTCGTGGGACCGTCTCAGGTCATTCTCACCCGACGACTCGAAAAGGAATCCGAAGCGTACGTGTGGGCAACCGCCTGGAAAGGGAGGCAGCGCCGTTTCCCCGCCTTCAGCTTCACATCATCGCGTCCCGCTGTTGCCGGAGTCGAAGCCTGCGGTCCGGACTGCGCCACCGTTCGGGGAATCTCGACAGGCGCGACAACGATCACCGCTTCCACAGACGGTGCCCGGGCGTCGGTACGTCTCACGGTCGTGTCACTGTTTCGCGAGGACGTTGCAGGAAGGGCAGGTTCCCCTACATACGTGGGGACCAAGCATGAATCCGCGCATGGCCACCACGGTCTCGGCCCGAGGGGACACTGTGTGTGTCCAAAATGTGAGTTCAGGAAGCGGCATCAGGCTAGACGCCCGTGCCAGGAAGACCGTTGTCCGCGTTGCGGAGCTAGACTCCTTCGTGAGGGCTCCGACCATCACGCCCTGTGGCTGAACAAGCATGGCCGCGAGTAGTCACCTACGCAGCATGAACCTGTCTCGGCTTCCCAAACGGTTCGACGCTCTTGACGCGCGGATCACCGGCTGGATGGCGCGGCATGGCGTGACACTGACTCGTGTCGCCCTCGGTGTGGTCTTCCTTTGGTTCGGGGTCATCAAGTTCGTACCGGGCTGGAGCCCGGCGGCCGATCTCGCGACGCGCACCATCGAAAGACTGAGCTTCGGGCTCGTGGACTCGAGCCTCGCGCTCCCCGTTCTGGCCGCCTGGGAAACGGCGATCGGTATCGGACTGCTCACGGGAAAGTTCCTTCGCGCCACGTTGTTCCTGCTGTTCCTCCAAATGATCGGGACGGTAACGCCTCTAGTGATGTTCCCATCGGAAACCTTCCGGGCGTTCCCGCATTCTCCAACAATGGAGGGACAATACATCATCAAGAACTTGGTGCTGGTGACGGCAGGAATCGTGGTCGGAGCCACGGTTCGGGGCGGACGTCTGAGGGCCGAACCGCGCGGAGGCGACTGAGGGATCAGGAGGGAACCACCCGAATCTTCAGACCCGATCCACCCCGGCAGCAGCGGCTTCCCGCGTTGACAGAGCGTTGAGGGCTTCCTGTAGGTCGCCGAGCAGGTCCTCGGCATCCTCGCAGCCGACCGAGAGCCGGATCAGGTTGTCCGTGATCCCGGCCTGGCGTCGCGCTTCACGCGAAAGGCCGGCATGCGTCATGGAGGCCGGATGCTCGATCAAGGTTTCGACTCCCCCGAGGGACACCGCCAGGGTTGGGATCTTTACCTGCTCCATGAGCTGCCGACCGGCCTCGAGCCCGCCGTGGACCCCGAAGCAGAGAAGCGCCCCGGGGCCATCCATCTGTCTGGCGACCAGCTCTCGCTGAGGGTGATCGGGGGCTCCCGGATATCTGACCCACTCCACGGTGGGGTGCTCATGGAGCATCGCCGAGATCGCCGCCGCACTGCTCTGTGCCTGCTGGATCCGCAAGCCCAAGGTCTTCAGCCCACGATGGACGAGCCAGGCCTGGTGCGGATCGATGCACCCGCCATGATGGTTGAGCACTTCCCGAAGGGTACTTTCCTGCCCCTCCGTCGACGTCACGATGATCCCTGCTACGACATCGGCATGTCCGTTCAAGAACTTGGTCATGCTGTGTACGACGATATCGGCACCATGCTCGAGAGGTCGCTGAAGCACCGGCGTGGCGAACGTGTTGTCTACCACGAGCAGAAGCCCGTGACGTCGGGCGATCTCGGCGCAGCCTTCGATGTCTGTGATTCGAATGGTCGGGTTCTCGGGCGTCTCGATGTACAGCATCGATGTCTCTGGACGGAGCGCGGCGCGGATGTTGTCGAGGTCTGTGGTGTCCACGAAGTCCGACTGAACGTCGAACTTCCGAAAGTACCTATCGACAACTACGCGCGAAGGACCGTAAACGGAGTCCGTGCCAATCAGATGGGCACCAGCCTCCAGGTAGGTGAACAAGACCGTGGAGATGGCCGCCATGCCCGAGCTAGTGGCCAGACCTGCGCGACCGCCCTCCATCGAGGCCACCGCCTCTTCGAGCGCCGCTACGGTGGGATTGCCCATCCGTGTGTAGATGAACCCGCTCTCCTCTCCGCGAAAGCGAGCCGCACCTTGCTCGACGCTCTCGAAAGCAAATGTGGAGGACTGGTAAATGGGCACCGATACCGCTCCATACAGGGCATCGGGCCGGCATCCTGCGTGGACTGACTTTGTGTTGAAGCCTGCTCGGCGTCTGTCCATCGTTACCCCTAGCGATCTCCTGGAAGCGGACGCTCAGGTGCAGTCGCCAGCCTGGCGCGGCGGCGGAGCGGAGTGGGAACAGAGGCAGCAGCGACTCTCTTCTCAGGTTCGCCTTGGCCACGACAGACGCCCGTTCCCATTCCCACATCTTTTGTGCCGAGTCGGGCTTCTTCTGTTCCCGACGCCGCAAGCGATTCCCGACGCGTGACTCAAGCATCTCCGGACAGCGAGCCTTACGAACACCGAGCATCTTGGCTGGGTAGGCGAATGAAGAGAGGGCCAGGCGGACCGGCTTAGCGGAATCCATGTACCGGATACGAATCTCTGCGCTATTCGCTCTGCTTGTTGCCAGCACGCCTTTCCTGGCGTGTCCGGATCAGCTGGCACAAGCTCAGGAGCCCGCGGTTCGGGCAGTCCTCTTTTACTCTCCCACCTGTCCGCACTGCGAGAAGGTGATCACTGAAGCCCTTCCCGCCCTCTTCGACGTGTTCGGCGGACCGCCCAGAGTATGGTCGATGTCAAGCCAAGATCGAGGGGAGCCGGTTGTTCACTTCGTCAGCACGTTCAACGAGGGCTCGATGGCGGTGGCGAGCCGTGGCCGATGATAGACGGTCTGCAGGAGCTAGTTGCGGTCGCGGAGCGTGAGACCGGAGCCCTTGCTCTCGGTGACAGGCCGCAAGATCGAGCGGCCGAGGAAGGCGTCGCAGCCGAGGAGCAACGGGTAGCCGTATCAGGGGCTGGGGCTGACGACGAGCCAGAGCAGAACGAGCTGTCAGATGCAGGACCCGCAGTAGTCGAGCGTCGAGAAGCTGATTCTCCGACGACGACCTCATCGGAAGCAGGCCGACGACAGCCGCGAGCCGAACCGCCAATCGCTGAAGACTCCGCAGCGGCCAGCAGGCACGAAGGACTACCGGATGCGGCGGCAATCACGGAACTGCCTCCCCCCCAAGGAATGGACCTGGAGGCTGATGCGGTCGCTCACGTCAGCGAGGCGCTCGAGGGCCGCGACGACGCCTCGCCATCGCGACTTGAAACCATCGAGCTCAAGGGTTCCACGCTAGCTCAACGGTTCGGCCGGGACCCGCTGGGCAACGGTTTCTCCATGGCTGTTCTGGTGGCAATGATAGGCAGCGTAATCGTCGTTTGGAGCGGGG
>JARRMU010000040.1:21156-37153 GCA_037385645.1 Gemmatimonadales bacterium | reverse complement strand
ATCGGCCGCGTACGGCCAGCCGGGACGAGCGGCAGCTCGCCAATGTCCTCGCCAACCAGATGATCTACGAGGCACAAGCTATCGAGGACGATCTGCTACGGCTGATCCCTCGGCTCGAGGCCGCCGGTCAGCCGGTCGATTCGATCAAGGAAGCCTTCGGAGACTTCCTCTACCGAGTGGCGGGCCTGTACGAGGAGGCGATCGAGCGTCACGTCGACGCGGTTGACGACCTGAGAGACCTGCGTGAGGAGACGGTGCCGGACAGCCTCGACGCCTTGGAGCTCAGGATCGTCGAGGAAAAAGCGACGCTCGACACGCTGATCGTCGGGCAGATGCGGACGCTGACCGGTGCCGATTCGCTCGGGGTCGACACGGCGGAGCAGTGGGAGGTCGTCGACCGGCACCTGAAGAACTGGGCCGAGAGCCAGGTGGGCCGGCTTCAGATCGCGCTCGTGACCCGAAACCGCCTGGATTCGCAGATAAGGGATGCGGAGAAGGCGGGGACGGATCCGTCCGAGATCACCTCGCTGAACGCGCAGCGCCGGGCCGCCGACCGTCGAGTGCAGGGGATCGTGGTCACGCTTACGTCGACGGCCGACATGTTGGAGCAACGCGGTTACCCCACCGCCGCCTATCGACAGATCATCATCCGCACGACCGGAGACGTGACGGCCGACATCCTGAACCCCGAGGTCTTCCTCGGGCTGGCCAAGGACGTCGGCGAGGGTGTGTGGAGCTGGACCAGGGAAAACGGACCGAACATCCTGGTCCGCCTCCTCATCATCATCGGTTTCATCATCCTATTCCGGATCGCGTTCCGGGTGCTGTGGTGGTTCCTTCGCCTCATCCGGGTCGTCCGTTTCTCGGCCTTGATGACGGATCTTGTCGGGCGACTGATCCGGCCGTTCGCCACGATCGTTGGCCTGGTAACGGGTCTGTGGCTGGTCGGTGCGAACCCGACTACGGTCCTGGCCGGCCTCGGGGTAGCGGGCGTGATCGTAGGCCTCGCACTCCAGGACTCGATGAGCAACCTGGCTGCGGGGCTGTTCATTCTCGCCAGCCGACCCTTCGACGTCGAAGATGTCGTGGAGGCGGGCGGCGTGATCGGGACGGTGGAGCAGATGGGACTGGCGAACACCACCATTCTCACCTTCGACCGCCGGCGCCTCTTCGTCCCGAACCGGATGATCTGGGCGAACGTGATCGAGAACCGCTCCTCCGAGCCGATCCGGCGGGTCGAGGTCACGGCGAAGATCAGCTATCAAGAAGATCTGGACCGCTCCCTCCAGGTGCTCCGGGACCTGGTCGACGTGAACGAGATGGTTCTGGACGATCCCGAGCCGGCCATCTTCGTAAAGAACCTGGCCGACTCCTGGATCGAGATCGCCGTCTGGCCCTGGGTAAAGAGAGAGGACTGGCTGAATATGCTGAGGGGCTTGCCTCGGCTGATCAAGCTCCGGTTCGAGGAGGAGGGCATCGCCGTACCCTTTCCGCGCACGGAGCTGGTGGCGCGACGAGAGAGCGGCGAGGGGGCGGCGAGGGCATCGGCCAAGGCTGCGCCGAGGAAGGAGGCGGACACGTCCCCACCCCCCGTGGCTCCCCCCGGCTCGGAGCCGGCCGCCGCGCATGAGGCGGAGGATCTTCAGTCCGATGGGAGCGATGACGATGGTGGGGATGGGGACGACGGAGACGGGGATGGGGACGGCGGCAGGTAGCTCCCGGAGCTAGGAGTTACTGCCGCCGGCGGTCACGTTTCCTCCTCGACGGCCGCCTCGGCCTCGAGCTTCGCCTCCCGCCGCGCTCTCGCCCTGGCCTCCTCTTGGGCCGCGATCATGCCGTAGGCGGCGTAATACTTGTAGATGTTGTCCACGTACTGGATCGTCTCCCGCCCCACCTTCTCCGCCACCACGAGCTCCACGTTGCGGAACCAGACATCCGGGTCCAAGCCCCGATCGGCAGCGATCCCCCGTAGACGCTGGATGCGAGCCGGGCCGGCGTTGTAGGCGGCGATCGTGAACAACAGGCTGTTGAACTCGTCGAGCGTGTCGTCCGAGAAGTATCGACGCCGCAGGAACTCCATGTACTTGATGCCTGCGTGTATGTTGCTTTCAACGGTCGAGATGTCCGGGATGCCGACGTTCGGATCCGCAGCCGTGCTGGGAAGGAGCTGCATGATGCCCACCGCGCCGGCTCGGCTGCGGACGTTTTGGTCGAGACCGGATTCCTGATAGCCCTGGGCCATCATCAGCAAATATGGGAAACCGTACTCCCCTGCGTAGCGCTGGAAGGGATCGATCACCTCCCGAAAGCGCTCCATCTCGCTCTCACTGGTCGCGTTCCGGATCCACTCCGCGTCGCCCCAGTACCGCTTCCACAGGACGTTGAAGAGGTAGCTCCCCTGCCTGTTGCGGGAGACGAACCGATTCACCACGTCCGCGAGCTGAGGACTGTTCTTTCGAAAGGCCCATGCCACGTGCCCGCCCGTCCGGACCGCAAGATCGGAGTGGACCTCGATCGCGTCCAACACCTCCGCCCACAGCTCCGCCTTGTGCTGGTCGACGACGATGACGGGAATCAGGCCGGCGTTCACCATCTCGAGCAGATCCTCGTCCTCCATGTGCTCGTCGGCCGGAACTAGCGCTATCGGCGCCCTGCCGGCCGCCTCGAACGAGGCGTTCAGGGCAACGAGGCTCTCGTAGTAGCTGCTGGAGCGGCGGACCCAGACCTCCCTCCCTGCCAGATCATCCAGGCTTTCGAGCGGCAACGCCCCGGGGCCGGTGACGACCACCTCCCGGACCTCCGTAGAGAACGGCTCCGAGAAGTCGACGATCGCTTGGCGCTCAGGGGTGATCGTGAGGCCGGCGGCGGCGATGTCTCCGCGTCCCTCGACGAGCCCCGTGAGCAGATGGGCGCGCGGGGTCGGGATCAGGATGGCGTGGACGCGCCGGGCACCCGTACCGAGCTCCTGGTTCAGGAACTTCTCGAACTCGCGGAACGCCTCGTAGGTGATCCCGCGCTGCTTTCCGGCGTCCAGGTAGTAGTTGGTGCGGCTGAACGGGACGAGCACGCGGATCACCCTGTAGTGCACCATGCTGTCCAGGTCCGCGGTTCCCGTCCGGTCGAGGTGAAGTTGCTGTGCCGCTTCGCTCCCCCAGGCCAGGAGGTCGGACGCGGTGTCGGCGACGGCTGCGTCTTCAGCGGCTCCCGATCCGGCGTCCTGGGAGCCGCAGGCGGCGAGCAGCGCTGCGATCGCGAGGCTCAGGTAGCGGCGATGCATTCCCAAGTGACGGCTCCCGGCAGCTGAAGGATCGAGCAAGCTTCCTCGAGGACAGAGGAGCGGCAACGGCAACCTGAAGAAAGTAGTTCCTTCGAGCCGCCTCTCAAACGGAGATCGATCCGAAGGGGCTCTCGACGCAGGGGGGACGGCCCGAGGCGACCAGTTTCACGTACTCGCGGCCGATGAGAGCGGCCAGCGCCAGCCAAATCAGGACGAGGCCGATGTTGACCATGGCGAACTGGCTCGCCCCCATCGCCAGGTAGGTGGTACCGAGAAACACCACCGCGGCTGCCAGCACGTCCCCGGCACGCCAGAAGAAGGAGTCGATCGCCTGCTTCGCTTTGTACTTCTGCTCCCGCGTGCAAGGGAGGAAAACCACGTTCCGCATCGTGTTCTGAAGGGAGTAGTCGGTGGCGTTTTCCGCTGTCTTCGTCCACCTCACGATCGAGAGGATCGGATAGAAGGCGAGCAGCGCATATCCCCCCAAAGCGATGAGCGGAAGGATGATCAGCGCCGTCCGGGCGCCCAGGTACTTGATGACGCGCGAAACGAGGAACAGCTGGATGAGTAGACCGAGGCCGTTCACCACCGCGAAGAACCGCGAGTAGAACGCCCCGATGAACTCGCCTTCGGTGAGTCCGCCCGCCGCACCGGCCGCGGCCGCCGCGGCGGCCGAATCCTCGACGACACTCCCCAGGATGTACTCGCCCGTCGTGTTCACCCAATTGAGGAGCATGATGAGAAGAGCGATGAGGAGCAGGTATCGGCACTTGAACACGAGCTTGAACGGGCCCTCCCCCTTCCCCGCGAACTGCCACGTCTGCGTCAGGTCCGACGCCGGTCCCCCGCTTGCGGGCCGGCCCGCGGTTCCGTCTTCCCCATCGGCTCCGTCGGTCTCTCCCCGCGCCTCGCGCTCGACTTGAAGCTTGTCGTACTCCTCGATCGCCTTCCGAATGTCGGCCAAGCTGAGCTGGGTGCTGGCGGCCGGCATGGTCGCCGTGTCGAGGACGCTCGGCACCCCGGCGACCTCCTTCCGGCGGCGCTCGCGTGCATCCACCCAGTTCGTTACCACGAGGCTGAGAGTAAGCACGCCGGCTGCGACGATGAGCGGGAGGAAGACGCCGAACACGGAAATCACGCCTCCCGAGAGCCAGCTTCCCACCACCGCGCCAGCCGAGGCGCCGAACGCCACGATCGGGAACAGACGCTCGCCCTCTTCGCTCGTATAGATGTCGTTGGCGAACGACCAGAACTGGGCGATCACCATCACGTTGAAGATCCCGATCCACAGGAAGAACACGAGCGCCAGGGAAAGCGAGGATCCGGCCGCCTGGCCGATCAGGTAGAAGGCGACCATGCAGGCCGCGAAAAACGCCGTGACGACGTTGATCAGCTTCTTGCGTGGCAGCCTCCCGGCGAGGGCTCCGTAGATCGGGACGATACCTACGAGAAGAAGCGCCTGCCCTGCCGACGAATACGCCTTGATCTCCGCCCCACCGCTCTCGAGGATCAATGCCTCCCGGACCGGCTTGATGAAGTAGTAGGCGGTGAGGATGAGGAATACGTTCAGGCCCAGCAGCAGGACGGTCCCGCTCTCGCCCGCCCGTACATCGCTGAACAGGCGGAGGAAGCGGTCGGTGGCGCTCGGCTTCTCTCTAGGTGGCAAGCCGCCTCGCTAGTGATCGACCTCGGGTCTCGGCCGCGGTCTCCAAGTTTAGACTCCGAACGCCGCGGACACCGCCAGGTTCAGAACCGAGAACACCAGACTGCCGATGAACGCGGACAGGCAGCCCTCGACCCGGAAGCCGGGGACGAGCTTGGACGTCAACAGGAACATCAACGCGTTGATGGCCAGCAGGGACAGACCGAGCGTGAGGATGGTGATCGGGATCGTGAGGAACACGACCAGCGGTCTCACCAGCGCGTTCACTACCCCGAGGATCAGGGCCGCGATCAGCGCGGACTTCATCCCCTCGACCTGGACGCCGGGCACCACGTGGGCGACCACGAGGAGAAGGAGTGCGGTGACGACGAGGTGGATCAAGAACTCCAGCATGCGCCCCCCTTTCGGTGATTGGGCGGCTTCTCGGGCGGGAGCGGCAAGACACCATTCACGCCACGCCGCCTCGCGGAGCTACGGCCGCCGATAGGTGCCCATCAGCTGGCCCTGGGCGAGCACCTTCCCCTCCATCGCACGGAGCAGCTCCGCCTTCGTCGCGCCAGCATCCAGGTGCATCTTGTCGCTGAGAGCGTAGATCGTGAAGAAGTACCGGTGCGCCCCGTTCGGCGGCGGACAGGGGCCGCCGTAGCCGATCCGGCGAAAGTCGTTGTGCCCCTGCTTGGCGCCGTCGAGGACGTTCTCGTCCGTCGGCACCGCCTCGGGAAGCGCACGCGTCGCCGCATCCAGCCCGTAGAGCACCCAATGCACCCAGGTACCGGCCGGCGCATCCGGGTCGTCGGCGATGAGCGCCAGGCTGACCGCGCCTTCGGGGACGCCCTCCCAGCTGAGCGGAGGCGAGAGGTCCTCGCCATCGCAAGTGTACCGACGGGGAACCTCACCTCCGTGTGTGAAGCCGTCACTCGTCAATCGTATGGACATCATAGCCTCGCCTTCCATCTCGGACTCCCGAGTTTCCCGGGCTCGAGGCCCCGGGCCCTCGCCGCCACATGCAGCCTCCAGGAACAGAAGAAAAGGTATAAGAAGGAGGTGGGTCGGGCCCCTCATCTCGGCTGCTCTTCTTCGAGGTTCTCGAGCGATCCGACCTTCCAGACGCCCTCGGCGGAGGAAGCTCGACCCGCGTGCCGCAGCGGCTTGGTCGTCACCGCCCCTCAGAGGAATTCACAGCTGTAGGGCTCGCCGACCGTGTGCCCGGTGTCCAGGCGGACGAGGGCGGCGTAGCGGAAGCCGACCGGCTCGCTCTTCCAGGCCGCCAGCTTGGCCCGGTCGACCTCATCGGGAACCGGGCTGCTGCTCTTCCGGACTTCCAGCGCGAGGAGGTTCTCGTCGGTCTTGCGGTGATGGATGATGATATCCGGGTAGACGCTCAGCCCGAACGTGTCCCGGGCGAGCGGCTTTCCCATCACCGCGATAGTGAGGGAGCGCTCCAGCTCCGCGAGTCGCTTCGGATCGGCCTCGAAGATGTCGTATTCGCAGTCCACGTCCCAGTGGTCGAAGTGCTTCTCCAGTTGGACCGCGAGCCGGTGCCTGAGGGCTCTTTCGTTCGCGTCGTTGGCGAGCAGATGACGATCCAGAACGCTCAGCTGCTTGAGCGCCGTCTCCACGCGAAGCCGGATCTCTCTGTCGTGTGCGCTGTCTTTCGCAGTGCTCGACATCTGGGCCACCGGTCGGTTCTGAAGTCTGAACCACGAAGCGCGCGAAGAATAGCGCCGACCCGCCTTCTCGTACACCCGTTCGCCCTCGGGAACCTGCGCTTAGGTTTCGCTCCCATGTGGAACGCCCGCTACAGCCGGCCCGGCTTCGTGTACGGCACGGAGCCGAATGACTTCCTCGTCTCCGAAGCGTCGCGGATCCCGCCGGGGCGGGTGCTGTCGCTGGGTGAGGGCGAGGGGCGGAACGCCGTCTATCTGGCCGGACTCGGCTATGATGTGTTTGCCGTGGACGGCTCTCCGGTGGGACTCCGGAAAGCTCGGCAGCTGGCCGCGCAGCGCGGAGTCGACATCCGCGCGGTCGCCGCGGATCTATCCAACTTCGAGCTCGCGCCCCTGGCGTGGGAGGGGATCATCTCGATCTTCTGCCACCTCCCCCCGCAGGTCCGCCGTCGCGTGCATAGGCAGGTGGTCCGCGGGCTCCGGCCGGGAGGCGTCTTCATCTTGGAAGCGTACACGCCGAAACAGCTGGACTTCGGCACCGGCGGACCGCCCACGGCCGACCTGCTCCTGTCTCTGGACGATCTGCGTCTAGAGCTCGCCGGCCTCGAGCTGCTCGTCGCCCGTGAGATGGAGCGAGAGGTCCTGGAAGGCTCACATCACACGGGCCGGGGGCACGTGGTCCAGGTGGTCGCGCGCGCGGTTCCTCGCCCTGGCAGCCAGTGCGGCCCGAAGGGGCGCGTCTAACCCGTGAGGACGTTCTCCCTCGTCGTCAGATGGACCACCTGTGGCCGCACGAGGCGCTCGAAGTCCGCGTAAGCCAGACGCACGAGCTCCGAGTGCGAGCCGGCGTTGAACGCGATCTCCTCGTCCTCCGTGAGGCGCTCGTCCACGAAGACCTTCATGTCCCACAGGTTCCCGAAGGGTGGCATGGCGCCCAGCTGGCAGTTGGAGAACAGATCCCTGAACTCGGACTCGGACGCGAGCTCGACGACATCCGCCCCTGCCGCCTGCTTGAGAAGATCGCGGTCCACGCGATCGTCGGCGGGCAGCACCGCCATTGCCATGTCGCCGTCGATCTTCACCATCACGGTCTTGGCGAGCTCCTTACCGGGGATATGGGCGGACGCGGCAATCTCCTGCGCGGTGAACGCCTGGGAATGCGAGAGGGTCACGTACTTGACTCCCTCGCTCTCCAGGAACCGCTTGAGTCTTTCGACCGGCATGTTGACCTCCCGCTGGCTGTATCGCTCCAGATGCAGCGTAGGGCAAACCGGCGTCCGCGCCAAGTCGGGATCCCCCCGCCAGTGTCTGCCCGGAAAACCCCGACTTGGCGGTAGGGGATCGGCACGCCGGATGGCCGCGCGAGGCAGCCAGTGTCACCCGCTCCGATTCGGCCATAGTATCATCGGATGGCCGAGCAGATTCCCCAGGAGATCCTCGACGACCTCTATGAGTACCCGCTGAAGCGGAGATCCTTCGCCTACTTGCTTTGGATCTTTCTCGGGGTGTTCGGGGCGCACCGCTTCTACCTGAATCGCACCTGGACGGGCCTCGCCATGCTGCTCACCTTCGGCGGGGCGCTGATCTGGTGGGTGGTCGACTTTTTCTTGATCCCGCGAATGGTCTTCCGGCAGAACACGATCCAGGGCCAGCGGAGGGACCTGGGCCTGCCTCCCACCGGCTTGGCCTTCCTTCCCCCGTCCGACGGCTCGGAGCTTGCCGCTCCGCCGCGGTGGTTCGATCCGGCATCGCGGCGCGGGGCCCGCGGCGCCAGGAAGGCGCTCGCCGATGCCATCGTGCTCGTCGTCGCAGGCTACGCGCTCGGTGCAGTAAGCCGCGCCACAGGAACCATCGAGGCGATCGCCGCGGTCGGCGCACTGGTCGTCGTCCTCAACTTCGGCAGCCAGCTGGCTCCCCTCCATCACGTGCCGCTGGTCGGAGACCTCGTGCGCTGGAGCTACCGGCTGCGGCTCTTCTACCACCACGTGAAGCCGGGCAGCGCCTTCGCCCGCCTGTTTCGGCCTGTCGTGGGGGTCTTCTACGCGCCGTTCAGGAAGAAGAGCCGCGCCGAGGTCGGCCTCTATCTCCGGCTGGGCGGGGCCTTCGTCGTCCTCTTCCTGGTCGAGGATCTGGCGACGGAGGTCGTGCAACCCTTCGTGACGCGGGCGAGCCTGGCTGGCCTCACCGGCGTGTGGTGGGTCAAGGACGTGGTGCTCACGCTGGCCTACATCTTCGCCTTCACCGCGCCGATCGGCGCCACCCTGATGATCTACCTGCTCACTGATCGATCGCACCGCACGCTGGTCTTCATGAGCGCGCTGACGGTGGTGGCGGTGATGATGGGTCTGCTCTCGCCCTAGGAGCCTCCTCGGTGGGCGGCGAGGGGCTGTCTGAACGGAAAGAGGGCTCAGTGTCCATGACACCGACGGCAGACAACTCCAATGGAGACGGGGCACCGCGTGCCCAGGACGGTGAGATGACCATGATAGCAAGCACGAACCGGCCGCTGAAGGAATGGGTGCTGATTCGCTACCCGAGTCTCTTCGTCGCCCTCATCCTCTTTCTTGCCATCCCGTTCTTCGTCACGGAGTCGTACAACGGCGTGTTGCGGCCGATACTGTTCGCGTGCGTGGCCTTGGCCGCGCTGACGACGGCAGCCGAACGCCCCGCCGTCTTGATCATCGGCCTAATCTTGGTCGTTCCCGCACTCCTGGCGGGATGGCTCAAACCGACGGAGCCGCCGTGGGCGATTGCCGGCGCCGTAAGCTGGGTGCTCTTCATGATCTGGGTGACCGCCGCGATTCTCGGCCACGTCATCCGGGCCAAGCGGGTGACGTCTGACGTCCTCTTCGGTGTGGCCAGCGTCTATCTCCTGCTCGCGGCGATCTGGTCCATCGGTTACGGGATCGCGAATACCGTCGAGCCCGGGGCGATCGCACTCGCGGCCGAGGACGCCGGTACGTCCGCCGATCTCCATTCGGTAAGCGGCGTGAAAGTCCGCGCCTATTTCAGCGTCGTGACTCTGACGACGCTGGGATACGGGGATATCCGGCCCGTATCCGACGCGACACGCATCATGGCCATGCTTCAAGCCACCCTCGGCCAGCTCTTCCTGGTCATCGTGGTGGCCCGGATCGTCGGGCTCCACACGGTGCAGATGAGGGGGAGCGGAGAGGCGCGGGGATCCGGGTAGGCGCGGCTCGCCGTCGGTACTGTCTTCCAGGCAGGCCCTTGGGGTCAGCCAACAGGCGGCGCGGAATCCTCATCGAAGTAATCGAGCTTGTGGAGGGGCATGACGACGCTCGTCAGGACATTGAGGATGTGGGCGTTGATCCGCTTGTAGTAGCGCGTTCCGAGCACGAGCGCCGCCGAGGTCGCCGAATCGTAGGAGCTCCGCGCGATCGCCATGACCAGCCCGTCACAGCGACGTCCCACGTTCTTGCCGTGGTGGATGATGGTCATGGCGCGTTCGTGCTGGGCCTGGGCGAAGACCTCCGGCGTCGCGGCGAACGCTTCCTCGACCGCAGACCTGATCTCCTGCAGTTCCGCGACCTGGTCGTCCTCGGGAAGAGGGCCCGCGAAGAAGTCTCTCACTTCGGCAACGTTCTTGGCGTAGTCTCCGATCCGCTCCACGTCCTTGACGAGGCTCATCAGCGCCAAACAGTACGGTACGCTCTGGGTGTTCTCCGGAAACGATAGGTGCGCGACCACCGCCTTGCGGATCTTGCGCTCCAGCTTGTTGATCTTGACGTCCTGCGTGTAGATGTAGCTCCGATCTTCGGAGCTCGAGGCGTTCGTGAAGTAGGCCTGCCCAGCGCGGACGGTGATGTCATACGTCATCTGAAGCATCTCGGCGAAATCCTCGCCCATCGCGTGAAGCGGCTTGCTGTCCCTGAAGACGCTCAAAAGCTGTCGAAACATGAAGACCTCCCGGTCGGCTAGCTCAGAAGCTGATCCAAAATAGCGAACAGGGCGGGCAGCCCATAAAAGAGCCCGATCACGTAGCCGAGCGCCCATCGTCTCGATCGCACGGCCGCCTCGGCCAGCTTGCGGGCGGCCGTGAGCGGGATCCCCCGTATCGCCGGGACAGGATAGATCAGTACCGTCGCGGTGACGTTGAACAGGAGGTGGACCAGGGCGATCGTGATCGCGGCCTGAGCGTGCGGGCCCGTGGCCGCCAGCGCCGCGAGGAAGGCCGTCACCGTCGTTCCGATGTTGGCGCCGATCGTGATCGGGAACGCCTGATACAGCGTCAGGATGCCCGCTCCGGCCAACGGCACCAACAGAGACGTCGTGATCGAGCTCGACTGGACCATGACCGTCACGATGATCCCGACGAACATGGCCAGCAGCGGGCTCACGTCGAGCGCCCGCGAGACGAACAGCTCGACCCGGGTCTGCAGGGTCGAGCGCATCACCCTCACGAGCATCACCAGAGCCGTGAAGATGAGGACACCGCTGACCAGGATGAGGAGAACGGCCTCGAATCGGGGGTTCTCGAACAGCAAGCCGATCACGCCCTTGATCGGCCGTAGGCCCGTCTTGAGCGCTCCCTTGATCGGGCTCTCGTACGCGGCGCCCCCGAAGCCCGTGACGTAGGACGACAAGAAGGTCGCCGAGCGCTGCAGGAAACCGGTCGTCAACTCGAGCGGAAGCAGCACGGCGACGGCCATGTAGTTGAAGAAGTCGTGGCACGTCGCCACCGAAAAGGCGCGTCGGAACTCGTCCGGTCTCCCCATGTGGGCGAGGGAGACGATGGAGTTCGTGACCGTGGTGCCGATGTTCGCGCCCATGATCATCGGCACGGCATTGGCGATCGGCAGCGGGTTCAGCGGTGCGGCCACCAGCCCGACGATGAGCGACGTCGTCACCGAGGAGCTCTGGACGAGCGTCGTTGCCAGAATCCCCACCATCAATCCCATGAATGGGTTCGAGGTGGCCTTGAAGAAGGAATCCAGGAAACCCTGGCCAAGCGACTTGAAACCGTCGCCCAGACCGTTCACTCCCAGCAGGAAGACGAACAGAAGCGCGAGCACAGTTAGCACTCGCACGATCGGTCGCGGCGGCACAGCGTCGCCGGGGCGCTCGACTGCTGGGTTTGTCACGGCCATTTAGCCGGAAACTGTCAGGTACGTATCGCACCCGGCAAGGGAGTCTCTAGACCCTGACGACTTGGCCCGAACCGGCGGTGCGGGCCCCGAGTCCTCCGTCCGCATCCGCGACCAGGAGCCGGGCTGACGGGCGCCGGCCTAGGCCGGGACCGCCCATCTCAGTGGGGAACGGGCTCCTTCACCTTCGGCACGATCTCCACGAACTGGCCGTAGGTTATCGGCTCTTCGAGCCGGCACGACCAGGCCAGGCGGTCCTGCCAGACGGTCATGTCGGGACAGCCGTCGCACATGTCCGTGCGACCGTCGGGTAGGACGTCGGCCGGCTGGATGATCATCACCGATTGCATGTGCGCGCGCCCCAGCGCCCGGATCGGGTGCGTGGCCATCGTCCGCAGGTACGCGCCGGCGGCCCTCTTGACGCCCCGGTCGAACGGCGCCAGCAGCATCATCGAGCGGCCTCTACGATGCACTCTCGGGCTGCTGTAGGCGAGATAGCGTCCGTGCTTGAGGTGATGGGAGGTTTGGGCGAGCTCCATGAACTTGGAGCCGACGTATCCGTATATCTTGTCTTTCGTTCCGAGCCGTCCTGTAAGAAGCCACTTGAACGAATCCGGACGCTGCGTGCCGTTCAGGTACGCACATGGCGTGAAGTCGGGGAAACGTCCGCGGATCGTCTCCAGGATATCGGTCGACTGGATGTCGATCTTTCCGCCTTCCACACCGGCATAGGGAACGGGATCGAAGTCGATCTTCTCGCCGCCTGCGTAGTAGTCGAAGTCCCCGTTTATCAGCCCCGCCCTGAAGGCGATGAAGACGATCACCTGCACGATATCGATGTGCTTCTGCCCCCAGGCGACAACCTCGGGCACGTACTCCAGCGTGTCCTCGTACACGGTCTGGTTGAAGGAGCAGATCAGATCGCCGACACTGGCGATCATCTCCGCATACTGCAGGCGGAGCTCGTTGTGCTCGGCCTCGTTCTTGTCGCGCCAGTGAGGCCGGCGCTGCTTGCTGTCGATGTGAAGCGTGAGCCCCCACAGGCCGGCCCGCTTCAGCTCCACCAGCAGCTCCCGGTCGAGCGCCAGCCCGTTCGTGTTGAGGATCGGCTTGATGCCGCGCTCCGCGATCATGGCGATGATTTCGGGGACCTGGGGATGGGTCAGAGGATCTCCCCCGGCGACAGAGATCCCGTCGGATGCTCGGAGGCGAGTGAAAAGGTCCAGCTCCCAGCCGATATCCTCGAGCGACTTGTGCCCCTTGGGATCGTTCGTCCGATAGCAGCCGAGGCAGGCGAGATTGCACGCCGCCGTTGGCTCGAGCCAGGATATGGAGTTGTCCGGCAGGCTCCACGGCAGTCTGTACAGCTCCCGGTGATCCAGTTTCATGACGTGCGCCCTCCAGTTGGCCACGATGAGAGGCAAATAGAGCCTGAGCTTCGGGCTTCAGATCGGTCTTCGAGGTTTCCCGGAAGCTAAGGAGGCGCTCCAAACAGGTAAGTGGGGCGATCCCCCCTTGCGGTTGTGCGGAAACTCCCCACAGGCGGAGCGCTTTCCGTCCAGCCCGCCCGGCTATTGCCGAGCCTTGCAGGGGCGGTCAACGTGCAGGTATGCCTGTCCGTGTCCCTCCCGCACTCGCGGCGTCTGCCCTTCTCGCCGCGGCCTCGGCCGGCCTCGCCGGCTGCGATCGCGGCACACCGGCACTCGTGTCCGAGGAGCAGCTGTTGGAGTTCCGACGGGCTTCCCTGCAACGCCAGCTCGACTCGGATCTGGTGTCGCTCAGCGAGGCGTTCGAGCGCGGCGACGTCCTGATCTCGGTTCGCGAGAGTCTGCTGCGCGACCTGATCGCGGCGTCACTGCCCTTCGAACATGAGATCGCGGACCGGTTCGTGATCACCGCGGATGATGTCGAAGTCGACTTCCAGCCCGGCATGGCGCTGGTCGAGTTCGCCGGGCACGCCTCTCCGGCCGCCCTGGGTCCGATATCCGTCGAGATCCTGATCCTCTCCTCCCTCGAGCTGCTGGAGCTGACGCCCGACGCGCCCGACCTCCGTGCCAAGCTCTCCGTGTTGGGCTTCCAGGTGATGGGACTGGAGGTCGGACGGCTTCTGCCACCCGTCGAGCGCCTGGTGAACGATCTCGGCCGGAGTAGGCTCGGCACGCTTACGGACCTTCTGGGCGAGATCGAGATCCCGATCCGCTTGGAGCAGCAGATCACGCTGCCAGCCGTCGACAACGAGGAGGTGACCATTCCGGCAGCGAGCCTTCCACTGAGCTCGGAGGTGCGTGCCGTCTTCGTCGGCGAGGATCGCCTCTGGGTCTCCGTGGGACTCGCCGTCGGCGAAACGCCGCCCATCCAACACGCCGATCTCGACCCCGATACCGGCCGGGAGACGCCGTGAGCGGCCCTGCCCGTCGAGCCGTCGCCCGCGAACTCGCGGCCCTCTGCCTGATCTTGGGCCCGGCGGGGTCCACCGTTTCCTGCGACGGGACGTCCAGGGAGCGAACGGAGCGGAGCGCGCCCGCGGTCGATGAGCTCGATGGCCTGAGAGCCCAGGTCTCCGCGCTGGGCGATTCCGTAGCCGTAGTTCTCGCCGGAAGTCCCGCCGCAAGCTTGGCGGCCGAGGACACGTCCGACGTCATCGTAGCGATCCGAACCGACCTGGTCCGGAATCTCGTCGCCCGTGCCTCCGCCTCCTATCTGAAGGACGTCCAGCTCCACCTGGCGCCCGATGCCCAGGTCGACGTCGGAGATGAAGTCCGCGTGAAGCTGGGGCTCTTCAACGTCTACGCCGGCAAGTGGCGGCTCAAGGCCAATATCCGGAAGATCAACACCTCCCTAAGAGTCCAGGAGATCGGGCTCGTACCGGCAGACTCCAACCGCTTCGAGATGTCCGTCCCCGTGGAGGTGAGCCGGGGCGAAGGCGAGGCGGAGATCGACTTCACCTGGGACTCGGCCACGATGGCCAGCGTGGTATGTAGCGACTTCGAGGTTCACGACAGCTTCGCGGGCGTCGTCCAGCCCAGGCTTTACGAGATGCCGGGCACCGTCCGATTCCTGGCCGATGCAGACGGAGTGGCCGCCATCCCCGAGTTCACGGAGCAGATCGACGTCCGGCCCGAGCCGACGGAGGAGTCCTGGGCGAAGATCAGGGAGATGCTCGAGCGCCAGAACTCGATCTTCAAGTGTGGGATCGCGATCCAGCCCGAGAAGATGGAGGGGCTGCTCCGCGCCTTGCTACGGAAGGGCTTCTCGTTCCGACTGCCTCGATCGATCATGAAGCCGATCCCGCTGCCGGCGGCGGTACGCAAGGACGTGCGCGTGGGAGAGAAGACGATATCGGTAGCGGCGAATCCCTCCCTGCTCCATCTCTCGCCGGACTGGCTCTGGTACGGCATGCACGTGTCCGTCGAGCCCGGCGCCACCCTTTCCGATGGCGGCGCGACGGGACCCGGCGCCGACCACGACGATAGCCGACGCTGATGAGCCGCCACCGATCCATGGCCATGGAGCTGCCCGACCTCATCGAGAGTCTCTCGCGACCCGGGGCCTATCCGCACCCGTTCGAGGACTTCCAGCTTCACCACACGCACATCTCGGTCGTGTTCCTCGTCGACCGGTACGCCTACAAGATCAAGAAGCCGGTGGATCTCGACTTCCTGGACTTCACGACACTGGACAAGCGGAAGCACTACTGCGAGGAGGAGGTCCGACTCAACCGGCGCCTCGCATCGTCGGTCTACTTGGGCGTCGTGCCGGTGACCGCCGAGAACGGCGGCCTGCGAATGGGCGGGGACGGGGAGGCCGTCGAGTACGCGGTCAAGATGCGGCGCCTCCCGCCGCAGGCAACCTTCCTGGCCCGGCTCGAGCGAGGCGCGCTCGAATCCGCTCACGTCGAGCAGCTGGCGCGAAGGCTCGCGACGTTCCACGCCGCCATTCCCCCCGACCCCGCGGCAAGCCGGTACGGCCGCTTCGATGTCGTCGCCGGCAACGCCCGCGAGAACCTGGAGCAGTCGCGGCCCCATATCGGAGAGACGATCAGCCGTCCCGTGTTCGAGCAGCTCACCGAGCTGCTGGAGACGCGTCTCTCCGAGCTGCGGCCTCTGATAGAGGCGCGCGCCGCGGAGGATGTGCCCCGTGACACGCACGGGGACCTCCACCTGGACCACGTCTACCTGTTTCCCGAGCGGGAGCCTCCCGCCGATCTACTCGTGATCGACTGCATCGAGTTCAACGAACGCTTCCGGTACGCCGATCCCGTGGCGGACGCCGCCTTCCTGGC
>JARRMU010000040.1:6186-21072 GCA_037385645.1 Gemmatimonadales bacterium | reverse complement strand
GTCGACGGCCGACGCCTTATGCCCTTCTACATCGCCTACCGGGCGGCGGTGCGCGCGAAGGTGGAAGGGATGATCACGGAGGAAGGCGAAGTGCCGGAGGCCGACCGGCAGGCCGCCATCCAAAGGTCGCGCGCGTACTGGCTGCTCGCCCTTGCGCAGCTGGAAGATCCGATCCACAGACCCTGCCTGCTTCTGATGGGAGGGTTGCCGGGGACCGGAAAGACGACGATCGCCGACGCGGTGGCGGAGCGCGGTGGATTCAGCGTGCTCTCTGCCGATCGGACCCGAAAGGAGCTGGCCGGTCTCGACCCCAGAGCGTCGGCCGCCGCCGATTTCGGACAGGGGATCTACACGGCCGAGTGGAATCGAAGGACCTACTCCGAGCTGCTCAGACGAGCGGACCAGGGTCTGTTCCGCGGCGAGAGGGTGCTGGTGGACGCGAGCTTCGGAAGGCAGGCGAACCGGGAGGAGTTCTTCGAAGCCGCCGATCGGTTGGGCGTGCCGGCCTATCTTTTCCTGTGTGAGGCCTCCGCCGAGACCGTGATCAAGCGACTCGGCCAACGCCCCCCGGGGAGCACACCGTCGGATGCCGACAGCGAGATCTTCCTGGGCGCGGCGCAATTGTGGGAGGAGTTGCCGCGGAGAATGAGCCAGCGGCTGTGCCGCGTGGACACCGGGCGCGAGCCCGCGTCTTCGCTGGAGCAGGCTCTCGGATACCTTCGTGAGGCGCGTCTGCTCTAGCCTTAGCCCCGAGGCCGCACGCCACCCCGGGGCGATCAGGCGAGCGTCTAGTCGAGGAGCTTATCGAGTTTCTCGGAGAGCTCGTTCCACTTGTCCTTCGCCCAGCCCGTCATCTCCGAGACTCCCTCTCTCAGGCGCACCAGGGCGAGGTTGCCGGCCACCGCGTCCCAGTCGACCACGCTCCACCACTCGGCCACGTACTCTGGACGCCGGTTTTGGTAGTTCAGGTAGTAGGCGTGCTCCCAAACGTCGAGTCCGAGGATCGGGATGCCCGCTCCCGTCGAGACCGGGTTGTCCTGGTTCGGGGTCGTCACGACAACCAGACCATCCTCGCCGACGCACAGCCAAGCCCAACCGCTCCCGAACACTCCTCCGGCCGCCTTGGCGAACGTATCCTTGAACCCATCAAAGGAACCGAACGACTCGTCGATCGCCTCGGCGAGCGCGCCGTCGGGCGTTCCGTCCGCGCGGGGACCCATCACGGTCCAGAACAGGGTATGGTTGACATGGCCCCCGCCGTGGTTCCGCACGGCCACACGGATCTCTTCGGGGACCGCGTCCAGGTCGAGTATCAGCTCGAGCGCCGTCTTGTCCTGAAGGTCGGGGTAGCTCTCCAGCGCCTTGTTGAGGTTGTTCACGTAGGCCTGATGATGCTTGCCGTGATGGATCATCATCGTCTTGGCATCAATGTGCGGCTCCAGCGCGTCGTAGGGGTACGGAAGATCAGGGAGTCGGTGCGGCATTGTTCATCCTCCTTGGATCATGAAGCAGAACGCTGCGTTCGAATAGACCACAGAGTTCGAAGAGATCGCTGAGTCTCGAACATGGACAGTACAGCGCAGTGGACCGCTCGACTACTCTCGACGAGCAACATCTCAAACTGCATCATCGGATGAGACCGGCCAGATGCCGGCGAGCGGATGACGTGAAGCCATAGTGTGGAGCCTATGACAGCGATCCGATGGTCCGACTTGATGCGAGCGCTGACCGACTTCCGGCGCACCTGGCCCCAGCTGCTGGTCACCGATCTCTTCGCGAGGGCATTCACGGTCGTGGTGGTCACGCCACTGGTCGGGCTCCTGGTGAAGCTGTTCCTGATGACCACGGACGACGGCGTCCTGGCGGACACGGACATCGCCGCCTTCGCCCTGCATCCGATCGGCCTGGCGGCGATCGTGGTCGTGGGGGCGGTCTCTTTGGGAGTGTGGTTCGCCGAGCAGGGCATCCTGATGACCGTCGGGTTCGGCGCGGTCGAAGATCGCCGGGTGACATGGCTCGAGGGCGTGCGCTACGTCGTCCGGCATGGAGCCGAGCTCGTGCGCTTGGCGGGCCACATCATCTCGCGCTTGCTGCTCATCGCCGCCCCCTTCCTCGCCGCGGTGGGCGTTGTCTACCTCCTCTTGCTGAATAAGTACGACATCAACTTCTATCTGGCCGACAAGCCCCCCCAGTTCTGGTGGGCAGCCAGCCTGGCGGGCCTGCTGCTAGCCGGCCTCGGGATCGTCGTGCTGAAGAAGGTCGCGAGCTGGATCCTGACGATCCCACTCGTGCTGTTCGAAGCCCGCAACGGAAAACAAGCGCTGGCGGAGAGCCGACGCGCGACGGCAGCACACGGATGGAGAATCGTCCTGTGGCTCGCCTTCTGGCTGGTATCGATCGGCCTGCTCTCCTGGCTCGCGACGTTCGTCATCGGCCTGCTCGGTGATCTGCTCGTTCCCGACGTGGGCGCCAGTCCCGTCCTGATGGCGATAGGCCTGGGCGTCACGCTGCTGATCTCGTTCGCGACCAACTTCACGATCGTGATCGTCACCGCGGCGCTCCTGCCTCTGTTCGTCGTCCGCCTGTACAGATCGATCGCAGGCCCCGGCCGACTCGTGCCCGCGATCGCCGACCGAGGGACCCTGGCAGATCGGGCCACCTTCGCGGTCCCCGGCAAGAAGTACCTCTGGGCCGGAGCCGCCGCGCTCGTCGTCGTCGGAATCGGTGCCTACGTCGCCGCGAGAAGCGTCAGCCAGGACGAGGACGTCGCGATCATCGCCCACCGCGGCGCTTCCGGAGAGGCTCCGGAAAACACGATGGCGGCGTTTGAGAAGGCCGTCGCGGACAGCACCGATTGGATCGAGCTCGACGTGCAGGAGAACGCGGACGGTGTGGTTATCGTTCAGCACGACAGTGATTTCAAGCGGGTGGGGCGCGACGACCTCAAGGTGTGGAACGCCACCAACGGAGAGCTTCGGGATCTGGATATCGGAAGCTGGTTCGGACCGGAGTTCTCCGATCAGCGCGTGCCCACTCTGCGCCAGGTGCTCGAGCGGGCGAAGGGCCACGTCAACGTGTTGATCGAGCTCAAGTACTACGGGCACGACAAGCAGCTCGCGTCGAAGGTCGTCGAGATCGTCGAAGAGACCGGGATGGAGCCGCACATCATGCTCATGTCACTCAAGCGCGAGCAGCTCCGCAAGGCCGCGGCGTTACGGCCCGATTGGACGCGCGGCCTGCTCAACACCGTCAGCGTCGGAGATCTGACGCGTCTGGATCTGAACTTCCTCGCCCTCAACGCCACGGCTGCGTCCCGCTCTCAAATCCGCCGCGCCCACGCGCGAGGCATGAAGGTATACGTATGGACGGTCGACGATCCGGTTCAGCTGTCGGTGATGATGAGCCGCGGGGTCGATGGGGTCATCACCGACAGGCCTGACGTGGCCCGGCAGGTTCTCGAACTTCGGGAGCAGATGAGCCCGGCGGGAAGATTCCTGATCTGGATCGCCGGCGAAGCCGGGGTCCTGCGTGGCGCGCACGAGGCGTCGTCCGAGGAAGACGCGTAGCACCGGTCGTCATCGGCCGACGGGCGCCCAGCGCTCCCAACGTGCGGCAGCCGCATCCAAGACACGGACCAGGTCTTCGGCTAGAACGTAGCCCTCGGTGACCAATTCGCGGGCGGAGGCCTCGACGTCAGCCAGATAGGCCTCCCGGGATGCGTACAGGGACGAGATCGCCGGCCGCGGATCCCCCGTCCGGCGCTTCTCCGCTCGGTCGCGAGGGAGGGGAATGGAGGTGCCGCGGAAGTCGGCCAGCTCATCCTCGGGCCCGGGTAGGCCGACGCGCAGGCTCCACGGGGCGTAGGTGGCGAGCGGCACCCGCACCTCGACGTTTCGGAGGCCGCCGATCTCGTTTCCGAGCTCATCCACCTGCGAGACGAGCGACGGAAACGGGCGACCCAGCTCCGGCGGCTGCTTCGTGACGACGCCCTCCGGCCAGCGAGGCCCGTACTCCGCGCGGTACGCCACGTGAATGACGTCCGGGAAGGCGACACCGGGGATATCCGGAAAGCGGACCTGGTCGATCGGCACCAGCGTGCCGTCCGCGATCCGAGGGTAGCGGCTTTCGGGGGGCGGCTCACCCTTCCCTACCCAATCCATCATACGGACCAGGAGCGCCCGCAGGTTGAGGAGGAAATCCACGTCGTTGCCCCGGAAAGCGGCGGCCTCTCCGGGCGCCGTGAGCCGGCGCCAGTCACGAAACGGGGTACGCTCCACGAAGTGCTGGGCGCTGGCGAAGTGGTAGATCCGCTCCTCCGGGAGCGGATCGACATCCTCCAGTCCGTCCGGCGTCGTGTGCAGGAGCGAGGCGGCGCGGCCCCAGTACTCGTAGCCGGTGTTCGTGTAGAAGACCTTGGGCCGGTGCTCGGGCGAGAGCGCCTCCAGGATCCCGTCCTCGCGGCCCGAGATCTCGTCCCACTGCATGCGGCCGCTGAAGGGGAAGAGATCCGTGGGATAGAAGAAGGCGGAGAATCGGTGCGCATCTCGGGAGGGCTGGCCGAAGCGATGGTTGAAGCTGCCGCGCCCGGCGCCCGCCGTGTGGATCATCAGGCCGTCGAACGCCTTCCTCCCCTCCTCGTCCACGTTGAAGCCCTGGTAGAGGAAGTGGCGCAGGAAGCGGCCGGTCTGTGAGATGCCGATCCCGATGCCGTAGCGGACCCGGAACGCGCTCCCCGGATCGTATTTGGCGTACGAGATCATGTCGCGGATCGCCGCGAGCCCCAGGCCCACGACTCGCGGATCGACGGCCGGGTAGACGAGCTCGTAGATCCCCCCCGGCTCGAACCCGCCCGGGGCGTAGATGTGGGTGAGGCTCTCCCGGACGCCCGTCTCTGTCTCTTCCGCGAAGCGCCACTCGGCCCTGGGCACGACGAGACGCTCGCCCTCGCGGCTACGGCGTACCGTGAGCACCACGTCCTCGGACTCGGGATCCGAGACCGGATACGCCCAGTGGTCACGGTGTCCCAACGCGAGCGTCCTGGTCGGCTCTTCGATCACCCAGTCCGCTCGCACCAAGCCGCCCAGCACCTCGCCCTCGGGCCCTCGGGCGATCGGAACGTGGAGCCGCAGCAGATCCTCGGCGTCTGGAGGCACGTCGAACTGCCAGCCAACCCAGATTACGGTCAGACCCTGCCGCATCAGGAATCCGTCGCCGAAGTGCTCCTCGTTCTCCGGGGCTCGTGAGAAGGTCGCTGCGTTGAAGTAGCCGAGCGACGCCTTCCCGCCCCGGTTGCTCACCTCGAGGAGCGCCATGTCGGAGCCGCGTGCGGGATTCTTCGGCCGCAGGACCATGAAGTTGGCCCACGCCTCCACCATGCCGCGTTCGTTTCGCGGCGCGAGGGCCAGGTCCACGACCCGTGCGTTGGCGGGGTCATTCGGATCGAACTCGAAATAGACGCGCCCGATGATCCTCTCGTAGGGACCGACATCTCCCCAGCTGTAGCCCGACAGGATGTCCTGCCGGGCCTCGATCAGCACGCGTACGACGCGCGCCGAGAGCTCGGCGGGGAGGCTGAGCGTAATGAGCAAGCAACAGGTGATCCTGAGGATTCGCTTTTCCATGCGGCTCCTGTTCGAGATGGAATGAAGCCACCCCGGCCGACGTCTAATGTGACGAAAGCGGTCGGGTCTTCGTCAGTAAGCTGAGCGGCCCGATGCCAGGTCGAATTCCGACTCGAGATCCAGCGACAACAATGTAGACCGTGGCTCCCGCCCGGTCGAAGCACTCATAAAGGAGCCTACCATGAAGCGTAACCCGGAGTCGAACACCGGCAGCCGGCGCGGGCGGGTGAGCGCGATCGCCTTGCTCGCGCTGGCGACCGGCCTCGGTGCCTGCGGCGAAGCGGGCGACCCGGTGGGAGTCGCAAGCGAGCAGTCGGTCTCGGAGATGGCCGACACGGAGCTCGGCGCCGTGCTGTCCGACATGACGGAGTCGCTCGGGCTGAGCGACGGGCAGGCCTCCGACGTCGTGGCCATCGGCAATCTGTACAGCGGCCGCTTGGACGAGCCCGGCGTTCTGTGGTACGTCGCCGCTGACCTTCAGGGCGTGCTGAGTAGCGCCCAGGTCGATCAACTCGAGGCCGGCCTTGGGGAGCTTAGGGAGCGGGCCCGGCAGGCGCTCCTCGAGCAGTTCGGGTCCGGCGACGAGCTGCTGGGTGGCCGCGGACCGGGCGGGCTCTTCGGCGGCCGCTTCGGCGAAGGCGGATTCCCGGGAGCCGGAGAGGGGCCGAGCGGTCTCTTCGGGCCCGGCGAAGCACCGTATTGCTCTGAGATCGGCGAGTCCTTCGGCGGCCGGTTCGGGGGCCCTGGCAGCGGACCCGGACACGGCTTCGCCGGATTCGGGGATGGCTTGGGCGGACTCGGACATCTCGGCGACCTCGATCTCTCCGATGAACAGCAAGCCGCCCTCGAGGCCATCATGCTCGAGTATGGTCCTCAGCTCATGGACCTCATGCAGCAGCTACGTCAGGGGCTCATCTCGAAGGAGCAGTTCGAGGAGCTCGCCGAGGCTCTGCGCGAGGAGATCCAGGATGCGATCGGTGACGTGCTGACGGACGAACAGCTCGCCGCGATCGAGGAGTTGAGGGAGCGGGCGCGCGAGGCCTCCGTGGCCGAGCGTGCGGCGAGGATCGATGCGCTGGGGCTGACCGGCGAGCAACTGGCCGACCTCGAGGCGCTGAGGGAAAGCCTGGCAGAGCAGGCGTGCGAAACGATCGTCGCCGGCGGGTCGCCGGAAGACCTGCACGCGGCGCATCAGGAAGCGGTAGCCGAGATCCTGAGTAACGACCAGATCGAGATCATCGAGGTGCACGACGCTCTGCGAGCGTACTTCCTCGTCTACCGCATCGAGAACGGGGATTTCACCAAACGGTGCGGCTTCTAGCCGCCTGCGACACCGGAGTGGCGGGCCTCCCGGTCCGCCACTCCTCACATCGGTCGCCGACCACCGGCTTCGACACCGGCTTGGCGACGCTGAGCCTCATGCTCCGAAGCGAGGGAAGCCGGGAGCGGCTTCCAGGCTGGCGCGGTCCCAACCCGCCAGATCGGCGGCTGCCTCGTAGCTGCTCTCGAGAAAGGCCATCAGCTGTGCGTCGGGGTCCGGCGCCTGCCGAACTTCCTCGTAGGGAAGCATGAACTCGCCCATCTCCCCGCTCCAGAACGCGCCGGGCGGCTCGACCGCTGCCTCCGCGAAGCCCTCGGGCGTCGGGTACGCGTACGAATAGAAGATCGGGGTCGGAAACGCCGCTCCGCCGGGCCAGAAGCCGGCGCTGGATACCTCGTGCGAGTAGGCCTCCCGCGTAATCCAATCTGGTAGTCCGGGAATCCCGCCAGGGTGAGGCGGCGCCGGCCGGCCGGAGAATCGCGTCACGGCCAGATCGCCGCTGCCCCAGAAGAAGTGGACCGGGCTGTTCTTGCCCACGAACCGCGCCCGAAACGCCTTCAGCACCCGGTCCGTCTGAAGAAGAGCTCTCCAGAACCGCTCCGCGTATTCCGCATCGTAGCTGTCATGCTCGAGATCCTCCTCGAACGGGATCGGTTCCGGCACCTCGTTCGGCGTCGTGTTTATGATCACGCCGACTTCCAACTCCTCCAGCCTCGCCATCAGCTCCCCGTAGAACGAAGCCACCGAGCGGGGCTCCAACTTCATCGTTCCCGAGCCGCCGTCGCTCGTCTCGATGGACAGCCGCCGGCCGAGGAAGTCGAAGTCGATCTGGAAGAGCCGGGATCCGTGAGGGATCGGCGAGGTCGACAGGCCTCGGGCGGTCAGGTAGAGCGGCACGTGCCACGAGTGGTTGGTCCACGGCGTACAGACGAGCCGCACCTTCCCGACGATCTGGGTCCACATGTGAAGCGTGGCGCACGTATCTCCCCACGCCTCGAACGGTAGGCTCGGCCACGCGGGAACGTTGCCGGACGGGTCTGTACGGTTGCTCGTGCTCATCTCGACTCCCTCCGCGACGCTAGGTCTTTCCATGGCCGGAATATGCGGCCAACGCCGGAACTTGGAACTGGCTGGCCTGGCCCGCCAACCGGCATTACAGTGTCGCC
Organism: Gemmatimonadales bacterium; assembly: GCA_037385645.1. Classification (GTDB taxonomy): domain Bacteria; phylum Gemmatimonadota; class Gemmatimonadetes; order Palauibacterales; family Palauibacteraceae. The sequence goes on along the minus strand of JARRMU010000040.1, from coordinate 12,964 downwards.
GACGGGCCGGGCGTCCGCCACAGCTATTCATCGCCGAAGAGAAAGAGACCCGGTTGTCCCACAGAGCCCCGCTACTCGTGATCCTCCTCTCTGCCTCGTTGGCGGGCTGCGGCGTGACCTCCCTGTTCGATTCGGACGACGACTCGGGAAACGGCAGCAACCCGCCCGGAGAGGCTCCGTCGTACGTCGGCTCATACGCCGGGAGCATGGACGCTTTCGACCTCCAAACGGACGAGTCGTGGCTCGATCGAGCCTCCACCCTGACCGTCACGTTCGACGATATGACGAGTCGCGTCGATCTGACGATCAGCATCTCGGAGCTTCCCGGCGGCACCAAGGAGATAGAGGCGGACGGCTGCTCGCCGGGGCCGACGACGGTGTTCTGCAGCAACGTGATCGGCTCTACGCTCTACGATCTCGAGTTCTCGTTTACCAGCTCCTCCTCCTCGGGGCACATCCTCGAGTCGGAGCGCCAGGCAGACGGCACCTACGTTGCCGTGTTCGAGGCCGAGGGCGGGTTTGCCGAACAGTGAGCGTCGGCACGGCGAGCCGCCCCCGAGCTCGCGTCGCCGAGCCAGCGGTATGGACCCTTTACGCGAAGGACGCGCCATGAATCGCACGCTGATGACCGGTCTTCTCGCCGGCGCCGCGGCCCTCCTCACCCCGAGCCCGGCGGCTGCCCAGGACGCAGAGCCGGCTTTTCTGGGGGTGGGCGAGCCGGCTCCCGACTTCGAGCTGGTCGGGTCCACCCGCTACGGGGTTCTGGACGAGCCCGTCCGGCTCAGCGACTTCCGGGGAGAGACGGTCATCCTGGCCTTCTTCTTCCGAGCCAGGACGCCTGGCTGAACGGTTCAGATGAACGCGTACCGTGATCAGTACGCCAGCCTGTTTCGCGGGGGACGAGACATCGTCCTCATCGCCATCTCGCCGGACACGCCCGAAGAGCTTCGTTCCTGGGCGAAGGACGGCGACTTTCCCTTCCTATTCGCTAGCGACCCGGACGGCTCGACCTACGCGGCCTTCGGCGGCACGCCGCGGGACAACGGCATGCCGGGCGGCCGGTCGGTGGTCGTGGTGGCTCCGGATGGGCGCATCGGCGACGTGATTCCGCGCTTCCGGGAGGTGGATCCGACGGCCTACGAAGAGCTGCAGGCGATCGTGGACCGGATCGCCCCGGCACCCGACGAGGAGGCCATGTAGGACTCTACACGGGGTGTAGGACTCTGTGCAGGGCTCAGGGACCCAGTACAGCCTCGACGGCCGTAACCAGGTCCTGCTGAGGGCCCACTCCCGTGTAGGCGACCTGCCCGTCCGCTCCGACGATGACCACAACCGAGGTGCTGGGGACCTCGTAGGCCCGGACGGCGGCTCCCCGAGCGTCCCACAAATACGGGTAGCCGGGCTCATGCTCCTCGACGTGGCGCCGCACGCGACGCAGGGATTGGGCGACGGCGACGGCGACCGCGACCACGTTCAGCCGGTCCCCGAACTTCGCCTGAATCCGGTCCAGCTGCGGCTGCAGCGCCTCGCAGTTCTCGCACCATGTCGCCCAGAACTCGATCAGCGTCGGACGTTGGCCCATGTAGTCGAGGAGTTGAACCGGGTTGCCGTCCAGATCCTGCAAGGCGGCCGCCGGAGCGTCGGACCCCACCGGAAGGCCCACCTCGAACTCGCCCTGGGCGCGGAGGTTGGATGGAGCCACGAGGTTCTGCGGGAGGAGGGCAAAGGCCAGCAGCACCACACGTTCCCACCCGGTCCACCCGGGTCTCCCATCTCTCCCGATCAGATCGCTCACAAGCTGTATCCCGCCATGACGAAGTAATACTGAGCCACGCCCAACATGATCACCGCAGCGACGCGCTTGATCCACAGCATCCATACCCCCGAGCGAGGCAGGCGCGAGAGCGCTCCCGAGAAGAGCCCGACGGCGACGAGCAGGGCGGTCATCCCCAAGGAGAAGACGAACAGGTAAAGGAACCCCATCGCGCCTGCCCGGGTGGCTGCCACCCAGGTGAGCACCACGGCAAACGCTGGCGCCCCGCACGGTGCCGCGACGATTCCTGAAGACGCGCCCAGCACGAACACCGCTCCGTAGGTGCCACCGCCCCGCCGTCCCGCCCACTCCATCAGGCGCTGCGGCACACGCACCGGGATCACGTCCAGCATGGCAAGCGCGAAGATGAGAAGCAGATTGCCGATCGCGAGGCGCGCCCAAGGGCTTGCGCTCACGGTCCCGAACAGCGTGCCCGTGAGGCCCGCCAGGAGCCCGAGGACAGCATAGAACAACGCGAGACCAGCCGCGTAGGTGAGCGTGAGACCGACCGTCCGGGCCCGACTCTGACCCTGCTCGGCGGTTCCGGCGATCACCGAGGCGGTGATCGGAATCATCGGGTAGACGCACGGCGTGAGGCTGGTGACCAGTCCGGCCCCGAATAGGGTGACGAGCGCGAGCAGCGGGCTCGAGGAGAGCGTCTCCGACAGGCCGACGGAAGGCTCGATCTGGAGCAACGTCACGTTGATCATCCCGCGTGACGTTATGGAAACCGGCGCGCCCGGGAAACTCCCGTGTGCCCTGGCCGGGTGACCAGGGGCTCGAGGGCGCTAGGGACGAGGCGCCTCTACCTGAGGGCCGTCAGCCCCGCGGCGTGCAAAGCGATCTTGAGGCTCGACAGCGACTCGAGCGTTTGCTCCTGCCGCTCGAGCGCCTTTTCTAGATCCTCGCTGGCTAGCTGCGCGTCGTCTCCGATCGAGGCGAGCAAAGCGTGGAGGTTCTTGTGATAGGAATCCCACTCGCCCTCACCCTCGGGAGAGAGGGATCGCTCGCCCTCTATCCGATCGATCTCGCGCTGCACCGACTCCATTATGTCTTTGTATAACAACATTTTCTATTTATAGACCTGAACCTCTCTGTTAGATTCGTGATAGGCCTCGCGCAACACGGCGCGAACGAGCAGGGGCAGGCTCGCGGCATGCGGCCGGCTCTGCCGCACGATCTCCTCCCAACGCGCCTGCACGGCTTCCATCGAGGCCGTGTGTGCCAGCACGACACCGATCGACCTGACGTCCGCCATCTGAAAGTCGTCGAGGACGGCGCGGAGCAGCCGCTCCTGGGAAGGCGTGAGCTGATAGGTTACCCGGACCGCTGGCGCGGCGGGCCGGTCCCGCGCGGGCTCGAGCGCCTCCTCCGACGGCTGCACGGCGACGGCTTCGAGCATCGATGAGCGACTCTCGCCCTGTGCCGATTCCGAGGATTCCGCGGGCTCCTGAGCCAGAAGTAGCTCTGCACCCAGGAAAAGCACGCTGGCTACCAGAACCATTAATACCCGCTGGGCACGCACGCTCCGTCTCATGACTGGCTCTCCTTGGCACGCAGACCGCCGACTCGACCGGCGATTTGTGCAGACTCGGGTACAAAGTTCAGATCTCGGGGCTGTCCCCTGCCAACCGCAATCGCGGCATCCTGCCTGTTCTCGATGCGGCTCGACCCCGTGATCCAACATCAAACCAGGCTTCTCCATTGCAAGATCGGGACGCGTCCCATCTCCGGTGGCTTGCCAGGCGTCCCACGGCTGGCATAAAGGGCCCGGCGTGTGAACAATAAAGGGCGAGTCTTCTCCGGCTTGCCACGGATCCACGCCTGGAACCACCCGAAGGGACGATATGAGACAATTCCGGATCACGGCCACGGCCGCCGTTGCGATCGCCCTCGCCACCTCCGCCGCGTCGGGCCAGACCTCGGCCGATGACGAAGCTCTCGCCGACGCGTCGGTGGAGCTCCTGCAGGAATACCTGCGACTCGACACGACAAATCCCCCGGGCAACGAGTCTCGAGCCGTGGACTTCTTCGCGCGGGTTCTCGAGAACGAGGGGATTCCCTACGAGACGGCCGAATCGGCGCCGGGACGCGGCAACATCTGGGCTCGCCTGGAAGGTGGGAACGAGCCGGCTCTTCTTCTGCTTCACCACAGCGACGTGGTCCCGGCCGACCCGGCGTATTGGGACACGCCCCCGCTCTCGGGCGAGATCCTGGACGGCCACATCTACGGTCGCGGCGCCTTGGACACGAAGACACTAGGAATCCTTCACCTGCAGGCGTTTCTCGCCCTCCACCGCGCCGGACGTCCCCTGAACCGCGACGTCATCTTCATGGCGACGGCGGACGAAGAGGCGGGGGGCTTCTACGGCGTCGGTTGGTTGGTCGAGAACCGACCCGAGGTCTTCGAGGGCATAGGGTTCGTCCTCAACGAGGGCGGCCGGACTCTGGTGACCGAGACGGGCGCCAAGCAGGTAGGAATCGAGGTCACGCAGAAGGTCCCGGTGTGGCTGCGCCTGGTGGCTAGCGGCGTCCCGGGACATGGCTCGCGGCCTAGAGCCGAGTCGGCGGTCACGAAGCTGCTCGAGGCGCTCGACCGCATCCGAGAGCACGAGTCCGAGCCGCGCCTCCTCCCCGTCGTGGACCGCTATTTCAAGGGAATCTCGGCAGCGCGGGGTGAGGAGTGGGCGGAGCTGTTCCTCGACATGGCGAATTCGGTCAGCGAACCCGGCTTCCTGGCCCGCCTTCAGGATCACGACCCGACGCTGGCCGCGCTCACGCGCAACACCTGCTCGATCACTCGGCTGCACGGAAGCGGCAAGATCAACGTCGTTCCCCCTGTGGCCGCGGCCGAGCTGGACTGCCGAGTGCTGCCGGATCAGGACGTAGGAGCCTTCGTGGCTGAGATTCAGCGGATCGCGGGCGATGAGATCGAGGTCCAGACGATGATGGCGTTCACCCCCGCCATCTCGCCCACCGACACGCAGGTTTATGCGGCTCTCGCGGCGGTCATGCAGCAGCGATTCCCGGACGCGGTGGTCGTGGCGCGGCGAGCCGGACCGGACCGTCAGCGTGACACTGAGGAACGGCTACCTCTACTACGACGGGAGAAGGTGCGTCGAGCACGAGCCCGGCCTGTTCTTCTCGAACGACGGCGAGGCAATCGACTTCCGATCCGACCCACCGACCGCGGCGAATCTCATGCTGAGGAAGAAGACGTAGACCTCCGCGGCTTCCGTGACATCGGATGCCGCCGGAACGTCATTCAGGGGAGGGTGTCCGACGGAATGGAGTCGGCGCCAATGGATCCGCCATTACATGGGAGGTGGGACTTGGAGATACGGTTACAACGAAAGCGGTCGATGTACGGGCTCTCCAGGGTCGGCCTGCTGGCTCTCGCCTGCCTGGCGGTGCTCTCGAGTTGCTCCAGTCCGGTCGAGCCGATCCCCGATTCTCTTTTCGGCGCCTGGGAGTGGGTGCGAGCCGAGGGAGGCATCGCCGGGATGACGATCACCCCGGAATCCGAGGGCTTCACGATGACGCTCAGGATCACACGGCCGAACCGGATTGAGTGGTCCCGGAACGGCGAGGTGGAGGTCTCGACCCGATTCGAGCTGCTTCCAGCCTCGGGCACCGATTTTCCGCTGCCTCCCCGTCTGCGCTACGACGAGCCGATCCTCGGGCAGGAGGAGCAGGAGCTCGGGCTCTCCGATGGCGATCTCGTGCTCACCGATCCCTGCTGCGACGGCTTCTCCTACTTCTGGCTGGCGCGCCTCGAGTAGAGGTCTGGCAGCCAATCTTCGCCTCGGCGAGCTCCACACGAGGTTTGTCGCGGTCGCGAACTCCAGCAGCTGCAGTGCAGTCGAAGTTCGACTGGATACGAAGTAGCCACTCCAACGACCGAAGGATCACGTCGCGAGTGCACGAAACCTGCAGCAATGGGCGGTTCTCGGAGCTGCCGCATTCCGTACAGCCGGCCCGCCCATCCGCCAGTTCGCTGGCTTGCGCCCGGCTGAGGAGCCTAGGGGGTCGCCGAAGTGATGTCAGGAAAATGTCCGTGAGTGGGAACTCTTTTCTCACTTGAGCTACTCGGCGAGCCGTCTGATCGGCGCACGTTGGTTCATCATCGGGGTCGCACTCCTTGGCGCAGCGGTCATCGGCGAGGCCCTCACGGAACGGAGCATCCTGCTGCCGGTTCTCGCGTGGGTCGGCCGGTGGCTGGGGCGATTGGTGTACGTTCCGATCGGACTCTTGATCTTCCTGCCTCTGCTGGGCGCGGGGTTCTACGGCTGGCGCCGCTGGCGGAAAGATCGTCCCAAACTCGAGCACTACACGCGCGACCAGATCGGGGGCGTCCTGTGGGAGTGGGAGTGGCACCTGGGGAAGCCGACCCCGAGGCCGGAACCGATCTGTCCGCACTGCCTGCGACCGATGCTCGTCGCCCCAGATCCCGCTTCCCTCGACGAGGACACCCAGCCGGCTGACCGTGCGAGCTGCGTCTGCGGCTTCGAGCACATGATCGGAAGGGGCGGTGACTACCTGAGCGACCTCTTTAAGGTGGAAGTGGACCGACGGGTTCGCATCGGCTACTGGCAGGAGGCGCTCGAGAGGTGGGGTCGCCGCGGTCGCCCCATCCCACAGGCGGAGGCCTCCGCCTAACAGAGGCACCTGCATCCGCCCCGCCGGGCGCGCACGTAACGCCCAGGGTCCCTGCACATTGCCAGCCGATGCCCGACACTCGGTCTGCACCACCTTGGAGCTTGCACTACTGCAACCCACGTTTTCCCAGCGGCTTACGATTCCTACGCCCCCGTTCGGCACGCTCCGTGACAGGCCAGGAGCCGGTGGAGTGAGCCCATGTGTCGCGGACGAGAGGAAGATCATGGCCAACAGCAAGAACGGGGACAGCGTGCTGGACGCGAGCTACGAGGCCGTCAAGGTCGAGCTCGAGAACACGGAGAGGGA
>JARRMU010000040.1:0-6145 GCA_037385645.1 Gemmatimonadales bacterium | reverse complement strand
CACCGACAAGCTGCGCACCGCCATCGATGCGCTTGCCGAGCTGCTTCCGAGCAAGAACTAGTCAGACGGACTCTTCGCTAGTAGGAATGCCGCGTGTGCCAATCGGTCGCCTCCTCGCACGGGTGGCCGATTCCACCTAGCAGCGGCTCGCTCCGACTTCTGCTCATGAACCAGATCGTGTAAGCAGTCCATCCTCGGCGACTCCGCACGGCAGCGTGCGCGCCAGCGTCCCGGCGAAATCGGCCGGGGGCTCGGGTGGCCAATTCCTGTTCTTGTTACTTTCCTTTCGCTCGTTTTTTTCGCCATCCTTCTCACCGCAAGCTGCGACCGCGGCGCACCACTGGCACCCGATGCAGGGGAACCGGCGCTCAAGACCGTGGCGGCGTTCAGCTCGAACGCGACGGCGATCCGAGCCACCGGAAGCGGTCACTTCAAGACCGCGGACGATGTTTGGAGGACCTTCAGCTTTCACGCGAAGGTGAAGACCAATGGCGATGTCACGGGCAGCTTCCAGCTGGTGGCCCATCGCGGAGGACAGAAGGCAGGGACGTATCACGGCAAGGTGATCTGCCTCTCCGTACGGGATAATCAGGCATGGGTGGGTGGGTACTTCACCGAGATGCCGAATCCCGACAGGGTCGGGACCTGGATGGCGTTTCGCGCCGTCGATAATGGCGAGGGGCACGGTGACCCCGATCAGATCGGGCCAGGAGCCAGAGGGACGAGACGTCGTGGAGGCTCACTGCCTGAATCAGCCCGAAGATCAAGCACTGTACGACATCGAGGCTGGGAACGTTCAGGTCCGCGGCTGATCCTCGGGCGGCTCGGCGTTCGCACTGCTCCAGCCCGAGATGCGCGAAGGGGCGGTCCCGATAGGACCGCCCCTCCCTGCCGACAGCGTCCCAGCCCGCGTCGGCGAGAGCTACCCGGCTGCTTCGACCGGGAAGCCCCTGTCCCGCATGAGCGCGTCGATCGTGGCGTCGCGTCCGCGGAACGCACGATAGGCATCCGCCGGGTCGACGGCGTTGCGTACGGAAAACAGATTGGCGACCAGCTTCTTCGCCAGATCCTTGTCGTAGAAGCCGCCCGGCGCCGCCGCGAACGCTTCCGCCGCATCCGCCGTCAGGACCTCCGCCCAGATATACCCGTAGTAACCTGAGGCATATCCCTCGCCGGAGAAGATGTGGCCGAAGTGCGGGCTGCGATGCCGCATGACGATCTCGCTCGGCATCTCCAGGTCGGCCAACGCCTGACGCTCGAACGCATCAGGATCGAGCTCGGTCGGATCGATGGTGTGGTACTTCATGTCCATGAGCGCGGAGGCCAGATACTCCGTCGTCATGAAGCCCTGGTTGAACGTCGCCGCCTTCTTGACCTTCGCCACGAGCTCGTCCGGCATCGGCTCGCCGGTCTCGTAATGCACGAGATAGTTGTCGATCACCGCATCCGTCAGCAGCCAACGCTCCAGCAGCTGTGAGTGGAACTCGGTGAAATCCCTGACGCCGCTGTTCAGGGTCGGATAGTCAACGGCCGACGAGAGCGAGTGCAGCGCGTGGCCGAACTCGTGGAACAGCGTCTCGGCGTCGTCCCAGGAGACAAGGATCGGCTCGCCCGGCGCACCCTTGATGAAGTTCGAGTTGTTCGAGCTGAGCACGGTTCTGAGCCCATCGAACGTCTCGTGGCTCCGGTAGGTGGTGGCCCAGGCACCCGACCTCTTGCCGGGTCGCGCGTAAGGGTCGAGATACCAGAGGCCGATGTGATCGCCCGTCGTCTTGTCGGTGACCTCGAAGACCGTGACATCCTCGTGGAACACCGGAACGGAGCCTTCCGGAACCGGCGTGAACTCGAAGTTGAACAGCTCGCCGGCCACGAAGTGCATCGCCTCGACCAGCTTGTCGAGCTGCAGGTAACCCTTCAGCTCATCGGAATCGAGGGCGTACTTGGCCTGCCGGACTTTTTCGGCGTAGTGGCGGTAATCCCAAGGCTCGATCGTGATCCCCGAACCTTCCGCATCGGCGATCGCCTGCATGTCGGCGACCTCTTCCTCCACCCGGGCCAGCGCGGCGGGCCAGACCTCCTCCAGTAGCTCGAAGACGCGCTCGGGTGTCTTCGCCATGCGGTCTTCCAACCGCCACTGCGCGTAGTTGTCGTAGCCCAGAAGTCCGACCCGCTCGTCCCGCAGCTGCATGATCTCCGCTATGATGGCGTTGTTGTCGAACTCATCGGCGTTGTCGCCGCGGTCGTAGTAGGTCCGCCAGACCCGCTCCCTGAGGTCACGCTCATCGGAGAAGGTGAGGAAAGGATCCATCGAGGAGCGGGTGTTCGTGATCGCGTACTCGCCCTCCCGCTCCCGGTAAGCGGCGGCCGCCGCGGCGGCGCTGACGAACGATTCCGGCAGGCCGCTCAGCTGGTCCTCCGTGAGATAGAGGACGTACCCTTCCTCGTCGGCCAGAACGTTGTTCGAGAACTGTGTGTAGAGCTCGGCGAGCCGCTTGTCGATCGCAGCGTACCGCTCCTTGGCCTCTCCCTCCAGCGTCGCGCCGTTACGGGCGAACCGGTCGTAGATCAGCCAAACCAGGCGCTGCTCGTCGGGCCGCAGGGTCTCGAACTCGTCGCCCTCGTACACCGCCCGGATCCTGGCGAACAGGGCTTCGTTCTGCCGAATCTTCGTTCGAAACTCAGCCAGCTTGGGCGACATCTCGCGCTGGATCTCGCGGAACTCGGGCGTGGAGAGGTTCCCTCTCCAGATCCCCCAGTAGGCGAGCACGCGATCCAGGTCGCGTCCGGCTCGCTCCATAGCCAGGATCGTGTTCTCGAACGTCGGTGGCTCGGGGTCCGCCGCGATCGCGTCGATCTCCTCGAGCTGCATGGCCATGCCAGCCTCGAGAGCCGGCTCGAGTGCCGCGAGGTCCATCTGGTCGAACGCCGGAACGCCGTTGTACGGTCCCGTCCATTCCGCCAGGAGAACGTTGTCTTCCAGCTCGCCGCTCACAGCATCCCCAGAGGTTTCCATCGACGGCTCCCCGCACGCCGCGACGAACGCCGTCGCGGCAAGGCCCGCCGCCAGGTAGACGAGTTTGCTACGCATGAACTTAGCCCCTTTTCAAAGATCCAGGTGCTCCAGCGCCGTGGAACAGGTCTTTCTCCACATGAAGACTCAGATTAAGGATGCGGTCGTGAGCGAGTTGCCGCTGTCGGGAGGTGCCCGTCAGAGCGTGTGGGGATTCGGCTGTATGCGAGGGCAGCTTCTTAGCGCGAAATCAGGGCTGGCCGGAAGCCTCCCTGTCGAGCGCCCTCTGCCGTTAAGATTATCGCAAATCTGGGAGGAGCCCTTGGATACGTTCACGCTACAGACTCTGGCCAACCTGGCCGAGATCGTTGGGGGAGCCGCGGTCGTCGGGGGTGTCCTGTTCGCGATGTGGCAGATCCGGCAATACCGCGAGCAACGGCGAGACGTCGCCGCGATCGAGATCGTTCGGTCGCTTCAAAGCCGGGAGTTCATCGAGGCTTTCCGGCTCTTGAGCCAGGTGCCCGATGGAATCGGCCTTCAGGCTCTGCGCGAGCGTGGCCAGGAGTACGAGGACGCCGCGATCAGGATCGGCGCGATGGGCGAGACGATCGGGTACATGACCTACCGCGGGGTCGCGCCGTTAGAGTCGATCCGAGAGCAGGCAGGCGGCCTGCTCCTCGTGATGTGGCGGAAGCTACATGTCTGGGCGAAGGACGTGCGAATCGAGCAGGGATACGAGCGCTGGGTGGAGTGGTGGGAGTGGCTGGCGGAAAGGCTTGAGCAGCATGAGGGCGAGGCGGCTCTTCCGTCGCGCCCTCACGAGTCCGCAAACGTGGGATCGGCCGAGGATAACCACCACGCTCCACGTCTTCAGTGACGGGATGACCGGCTCCGACAGCGACGACGACACGCTCCTGGCCGAGTGCCGCGTCGAGACGTTCCGCGCTGGCGGTCCTGGCGGGCAGCACCAGAACACCACCGACTCCGGCGTCCGCCTGACCCACCTGCCCACGGGCATCTCCGTCACGGCCCGCGAGTCGCGCAGCCAGCACCGCAACAAGCGGATGGCGATGGCCCGGCTGCGCGCGGCTCTGGAGGAGCGCGCCCGACCGGAGAAGCCGCGGATCCCCACGAAGGTGCCGGAGCGGGAGAAGCGGGAGCGCCTGGAAGCAAAGCGGCGGCACTCCGAAGTCAAGCGCCAACGAGGCAAGCCGGATTTGGAGGATTAGCGGCAGAGGTCGGCTAGGTCCACCGCAGCTCGAGATCGCCCGCAGAACCGGCTTCCACCCACGTCCCGAACCGCTTCCCTTCCCGATTCAGTGTGTCGCGGACCCACTCCACATCCGCCGGGGTCGGGCGGTTGAGTCTGAAGCGCCGAATCGACATCGGCGACAGCGTCAGCCGCACGAGCTCACCGGTCGATGTCAGCACGGGGAAGTAGAGCAACGCAAGATCGGACCGGTACTCTTCGCGCCCGGAGATCCCTTCGTAATCGTTGAGGAAATCTCCGCAGCCGTAAAGGATGGGCCGGCCACGATGGACCTCGATCCCCTTGAAGTGGTGCGACGAGTGTCCGTGCACCACATCCGCTCCGGCGTCTTCGATGAGCCGATGCGCGAACTCACGCTCAGCGGCCGGAACATCGTAGCCCCAGTTGGGACCCCAGTGAATCGACGCGACCACGACGCCCCCCTCGGGTTTGACCTCTTGAATATGGTCGGCGATGCCTTGCACGGTGCTCGAGGAAAGGTCGTCCAGCAGGTTTACCCCGGGCCGGTTCGTCCGAGCGGCCCAAGCGCCGGGTATTCCGCTCGTTGCTGTCCCGAACCCGAAGACGAGCACCTGTCGGCCACCAGCCGTCTCCAACACCGCCGGCGCCGCGGCGTCTTCGGAATCGAGCCCCGCGCCGGCCGTCTCGATACCCACGGTCTCCAGTACGCGCAGCGTCTCCCGGAGCCCTGTGAAACCCCAGTCAACGACGTGGTTGTTGGCGAGGACGCAGCAGTCTACCGCCGCCGCTCCGATACAGGGAGCGTTCGCAGGGTGCATCCGGTAGTGGACTCCCTTTCCGCGCCACGGCCGGTCGCTCGTGGTGATGCTGGTCTCCAGGTTGATGATCCGTGCGTCGGGCCCCACGCGACCGAGGTCGGCCAGCGCGTCTCCCCACGGATAGGAGTAGTCGACGGGGGCCGGAATCGGACCGTTCTTGGCCTCCGCCAGCTCCACATACCGGGTGGCGGAGCTCACGTACGGCTCATAGAGATGCGGGTCGCCGGGATGGGGGAGGGCCTGGTCGAGTCCTCTGCCCGTCATCACGTCACCGCAGAGGAAAAGCGTCATCTCCTCCGGGCGTCCGCCCACCACCACATCCCCTCCTTTCTCTACCTGTTCAGATGTACCTGCAGCGGAGAAGGGTGACGGTAACCGCGATCCCACGGCTGCGAGGGGCAAGCTTGCCGCGCAGCCCAGAAACCGTCTTCGATCCATGGCGACAGCTGACGCTCTATCCGGGCACGCGGCCTCGACGCTGGAGCCACCACCTCATGCACCGGTGTCCGACATCCACGGGCTCGCAGAACATGAGGGGGCACCCGCCGACGATGCAGTCGATGCCCGATGCTTGGCACTCCTCGACGGCTGCATCCGACACGCTGCCGACGCCGAACGAGCGGTGGAACCAGACCCGCCCCACCCCACGGTGCTCGCACTGTCGCACGACCTCGATGGCCACATCCGGATGCGTCGCGACCACCACCCCATCAACGCTGCCTGGCACAGCGGCCAAATCAGGATAGCAGCGCTCGCCCTCCAGCTCCGCCGCGTTCGGATTGATCGGGATCGCTTCGTATCCCGAGTCCCTCAGCTTGCGGAATATGGCATTCGCCGCCTGACTGGAGCTGCGCGAAACACCAGCCACGGCGATCCGCTCCCCACTGAGAAACTCGGCGACTGAACGAGGCACCTTCGCCATCGTAGACTCCGGGTTCGTAGAAGGAGTTAGGGGTCGTTGAGCCTTCTACTCAATCTTCGGCGGGAAAGGGGGGATGGGTATTGGGCAAACCTCGGATCGCTTTGTGGGGCAAACTCCCACAGGGCAGAACGTTCGGCGCGATGCAGGGCGTATCAGGCGAAGCG
>JARRMU010000039.1:0-17200 GCA_037385645.1 Gemmatimonadales bacterium | reverse complement strand
GCTGTGCGTCATCGTCGGACATGGGGATGGCCGAGCCGACCGGTATCGGTGCGGCGGAGCGAGAAGCTCTGCGGTCTCTGGATGCTCTCGTCTCTGAGGGCAGCTTTATTCGGGCTGGAGAGCTGGCGGATTCCCTCTTCTCGGCCTGGCGCTCCGATCCGAGTCGCACGTCGGCGGCCAACCGGGCGCTCTTCGTCGGGGCGGTGGCGCTGCAGACGGCCGGTGAATCGGAGGCTGCGGCCTCCCGGGACGAGGCCTTGATCGGGCGTGCCTCAGGTACGCTGTTCGAGATGGCTGTCGGCCGGTTGGCAGATATCCGCGTCCGGAACGGCCAGGAACTGGCAGCCCTGCAGTTGCTGCTGGAGTATCCGGGATCCATGAGTGAAGAGTCCCGGCGGTTGATGCGGCAGGCCGCCGGCTCTATCACGCTCGGCGAGCTCGAGGAGCTGGTTGCGTCGGCGGCTCCCGGCCGGGCGGGGGGGCTGCTCCGAGCCGAGCTGGCTCGGGCGCTGGCGCTCGGTGGAAGGGACGATTCGGCGACCGTCGTTGCGCAACGCGTTCTGGACGCGGAGGCGTGGCCTTCCGATCGGGAGCTTGCCCGGCAGATTCTCGCGGGCGACTACCGCGAGGCGGCGAGCGTCCGGATCGGATTGCTGATTCCCCGATCGGGTCGGTTCGCCGCCGCCGGCGAGCTCGTGGAGGAAGGCGCGAGGATCGCGCTTCAGGAATACGAGCGAACTGCCGGAGCGCTGCCGGTCGAGTTCCTCGTCGTGGATGACCGCTCCGGTGAAGCGGACCTCGTCGATCTCGTCCGGCGGCTGGAGCGCGAGGGGGTTGCGGCTATCGTCGGCCCGATGCGGTCTGAGGCTTTTGCCGAGGCGGCAGTCGGTCGACGGGACGATCGACTGCTGATCGTCAGCCCGACTGCTACCGACGTTCGGGATCCTGCCGAGAACGCGTTCACGCTGTGGGCCAGGGACAGGCGTCATACCGATGTGGCTCGGGACGTTGCGCAGTTCCTAAGCGGTGACGCCGGCCTGACACGGCTCGGCGTTTTATATCCGTTCGGCCCCTTGGGCCAGAGTTCGTACCGCTCGTTCGATCAGGCCGCCCGCCAGACGGGTGCGGCCGTCGTTGCGGCCAGCGGATACCGGCCCGATACGACGACCTTCCAGGCCCCGATAGATCGGCTCGCGGCAGCGACGCCGGAAGCGATCTTCGTGGATGCCGATGCCGTCCCGACCGTGCTTCAGCTCACCCCTCAGATTCCCTACTACGGCATTGAGGGATTGATCGTCGCTGGCAGCGCGCTGTGGGGCGCCCCGGAGGCGCTGCGACGGTTGGAGGGCACGATCGGGAATGCTTGGATCGTCGGTGCGTACGTGGATCGCGCGGCCGAGGCGTCTCCGTGGGCCACGTTCAAGGACCAGTACGAGCGGGAGTACCGGAAATCGCTTCGGGACAACATGCTGCCCGCCCTCGGATATGACGCCATGCGCCTGATTCTCTCGGCGCTCGCCCGCTCCGGCACCCCCGACGCGGCGCGAGTGGCACGCGCGGCGGCAGAGCTCGAGATCGCCGGCGCGACCGGTCTGTTTCGTCTTGACCCCGGCACGTCGACGGTGATTCGCCGAACGCTGATCCGGGCGTTGCGCGACGGCACCCTGCAGCCCGTCGATGTCGCGTCACTGCTCCGGTGGAGAGATGCGGAGGCGGAAGAGGCGGCTCGCCGGGCGGAAGCGGCGGAGGACGAAGGCGGATGACCCCAGCGCCCGGTACGAGGATGCCGAGATGACGATGCGAGCCAAGCTGCATGAGCTCGAGGAGCTGCGACGCGCAAGCCAAGAAGGCGGCGGAGCCGAACGGTTGGCGCGCCAGCACGAAAAAGGGAAGCTGAGCGCACGCGAGCGGTTGGACGTGCTGTTGGATCCTGGCTCCTTCGTCGAGCTGGATCGCTTCGTCGAGCACCGGTGCACCGACTTCGGGCTCGAAGATCAGCGATATCCCGGGGACGGGGTGGTCACCGGCTATGGGACGATCGACGGCCGAACCGTCTACGTCTTCAGCCAGGATTTCACCGTGTTCGGGGGCTCACTATCGGAAGCGCACGCCGAGAAGATCGTGAAGGTACTGGACAACGCTCTCAAGTCCGGTGTCCCCGTGATAGGTCTGAACGACTCGGGCGGTGCGCGCATCCAGGAGGGCGTCGTATCGCTCGGTGGCTATGCGGATCTCTTTCTGCGCAACACGCTGGCCTCGGGCGTGGTTCCGCAGATCAGTGCCATCCTCGGCCCGTGCGCGGGCGGAGCGGTCTACTCGCCCGCCATCACTGATTTCATCTTCATGGTCGACGGCATCAGCCACATGTTCGTGACGGGTCCGAACGTGGTGAAGACGGTGACCCACGAAGACGTGAGCTTCGACGAGCTGGGTGGCGCCGCGACGCACGCTCGGACCTCCGGCGTCGCGCACTTCGCGTACGGAGACGAGGTCTCCGCGCTCCGGGGCATCCGGAGCCTCCTGGGCTACCTGCCGGCCAACAACAGCGAAGTCCCGCCGGATGTCGAGTCGGTAGATCCGCCGGAGCGGGCCGCTGAAGAGCTGCTCGACATCGTACCGGATCAGCCCAACAAGCCGTACGACATGCACGACGTTATCGGTCGCATCGTGGACGGGGGTGACTTCTTTGAGGTCCACTCGGAATACGCGAGGAACCTCCTCGTCGGCTTTGCCCGGCTGGGAGGAAGGGCGATCGGGATCATCGCGAATCAACCCGCGGTCCTCGCCGGAGTCCTCGACATCGACGCCAGCCTCAAGGGTGCGCGCTTCGTGCGCTTCTGCGATGCGTTCAACATCCCGATCGTGACATTCGAGGACGTGCCGGGCTTTCTTCCGGGAGTCGGCCAGGAGCACGGTGGGATTATCAAGCATGGGGCCAAGCTGCTCTATGCCTACTGCGAGGCGACGGTGCCGAAGCTCACGGTCATCACCCGAAAGGCCTATGGTGGCGCGTACGACGTCATGTCCTCCAAGCACATACGTGGAGACCTGAACTTCGCCTGGCCCACGGCGGAGATCGCCGTGATGGGTCCGAAAGGGGCCGTCGAGATCCTCTATCGGAAAGAGATCGCGGCGGCGGAGAATCCAAAGGAAAAGACTGAAGAGCTGGAGCGGGAATTCCGCGCGAAGTTCGCCAATCCATACCAGGCGGCCGCCCGCGGATACGTGGACGACGTCATCGATCCCCGCCACACGCGGCAGCATCTCCTATCCGGCCTCGAGGCGCTGGAGAACAAGCGGGACCTGAATCCGCCCAAGAAGCACGGCAATATCCCTCTTTGAACCATCCACCGTTCTCCCGGGTCCTGGTGGCGAACCGGGGCGAGATCGCGGTGCGCGTGGTCCGCGCATGTCGTGAGCTGGGCATCGAGTCGGTGGCCGTCTACTCCGAGCCGGATCGTCTGGCGCCGCACGTGCTGCAGGCCGATCTGTCCGTTCCGATCGGGCCCGCCAGGGCGACCGAAAGCTATCTGGATGGCGGCAAGCTGATCGCTGCCGCCCGAAGAACGAACGCGGAGGCGATCCATCCGGGATACGGCTTTCTGGCCGAGAACCCGGACTTCGCTCGTTCCGTGGGCGAAGCGGGGCTCGTCTTCATCGGCCCGCCTCCGGAGGCGATCGAGGCGATGGGAGACAAGACCCGCGCCCGCCAGCTCATGCGGGATGCCGGCGTGCCGGTCATCCCGGGCTCGGAAGCGCTGACCGGTGCCGAGGACGCAGCGACCGCCGCGCGTGACATCGGCTTCCCGCTGATGCTCAAGGCCGCCGCGGGCGGTGGCGGCAAGGGCATGCGGATCGTACGCGCCCTCGAGGAACTGAAGCCTGCTCTGGAGCGAGCGCGGAGCGAGGCCGAGCAGGCGTTCGGTGATCCGCGGGTCTACGTAGAGCGCTTCCTGGAGCGACCGCGTCATATCGAGATCCAGGTGCTCGCCGACGCATCCGGAACGGTCGTTCACCTCGGGGAGCGCGAGTGCTCGATCCAACGCCGCCACCAGAAGCTCATCGAGGAGTCACCCTCCCCGGTCGTTGACGCGGCGCTGAGGGAGAGGATGGGCCGGGTGGCGATCGAGGCCGCTCGTGCCGTGGGGTATCGCGGAGCCGGTACGGTAGAGTTCCTGTTCGTGGACGGCGAGTTCTATTTCCTCGAGATGAACACCCGAATCCAGGTCGAGCACCCGGTGACGGAGCTCGTGACCGGCGTGGACCTGGTTCAGGAGCAGATCCGCGTGGCGGCCGGGGATCCTTTGGGTTGGGAGCCGGATCCCGGTTGGCCTCTTGGCCACGCGATCGAGTGCCGGATCGGCGGCGAGGATCCGTTCAACGGCTTTCTTCCTTCCGCCGGCCGCATCACCGAGCTGGAGGCGCCGGCGGGACCGGGCGTGCGCTGGGATTCCGGCATATCGGCGGGCTATGAGGTGGGGCTGCACTACGATCCGCTGCTCGCGAAGCTCGTCGTCCACGGCGCCGACCGCGATCAGGCGATCGGCAGGATGCGCCGTGCGCTCGAGGAGTTGCATGTCGCCGGGATCATCACCACGCAGTCGTTCCATCTCGCCGTCCTCGGCGAGGCCGATTTCCTGGCCGGGCGCCTGTCCATCGAGTACCTGGACGACCATCCCGATCTGCTGCACGATACGGACACGCGACTGCTCGAAGCCGCGGCGATCGCCGCGGTACTTCTGGAGGAGGAACATCGCGACACACCCAGATCCGAGCGGCTCCGGACGGATGGCCGCCCCCGGGTGCGTCAGCTCAGCGGCTGGCAGCGCGCGAGGGGAGCGGACGGAGCTGGCTGGGGGTCCCGCTCGTGAAGTACTACGTAACGGCGGCCGGTAAGACGTTGCTGGTGGAGACGACCGAGACCGGGGTTCGCTTTGCGGATCGCGAGCTGGACGCCCACATCGACACGGTGCCCGGTTCATCGCGTCGCCACCTGCGCATCGGTGAGCGCGGGATCCCGCTTGCTGCACAGCCGGCCGATGACGGCTGGGTGCTGGCGATCGGCGGCCGCTCGCTACGGCTCACGATAGAGGACGAGCGCACGCACGCGATTCGGGAGCTCGCACCCGGCCTCGGGGCCGGAGCCCCTCGGGAGGTTCGCGCGCCGATGGCGGGCCTGGTGCTGCGGCTGGAGGTCTCCGAGGGGCAGCACGTCTCTTCCGGGACCGGCTTGATCGTCATCGAGGCGATGAAGATGGAGAACGAGCTTCGGGCGCAGGGGTCCGGCATCGTCACCTCGATCGCCACGAAGGAAGGGCAGACCGTCAATCCCGGCGATCTCCTGCTCACTCTCGGCACGGAGGACGACTGATGGGTACGGGCGAGCGCCGAGAGCGCTTCGAGACCCCCTCCGGCATCGAGCTTGAGCGCCTCTACGGTCCGGACGAGGTACCGATCGCGTACGATGCCGATCTGGGCGACGCGGGCTCGCTCCCCTTCACCCGTGGCATCCACCCGACCATGTATCGGGGTCGCCTCTGGACGATGCGTCAGTACGCCGGTTTCGGCACCGCGGAGGAGACGAACGCACGGTTCCGCTATCTGCTCGAGTCGGGCCAGACGGGCCTCTCGATCGCGTTCGATCTTCCCACCCAGATGGGGTACGATTCGGACGACCCGATGGCCGAGGGCGAGGTGGGTCGCGTCGGCGTAGCGATCGACACGCTGGACGACATGCGACGGCTGTTCGAAGGCATCCCCCTGGACCGCGTGTCCACCTCCATGACGATCAACGCCACGGCTCCGATCCTCCTGGCGCTCTACGTAGCATTGGCCGACGAGCGCGGCACGCCGAGATCTTCGCTGCGCGGCACGGTACAGAACGACATCCTCAAAGAGTTCGTGGCGCGCGGAACCTACATCTATCCGGTGGAGGCCAGCCTTCGCCTGGTCACTGAACTGTTTGCGTTCTGTGCCGCCGACGTACCGAAGTGGAATCCGATCTCGATCAGCGGTTACCACATGCGAGAGGCTGGAGCGACCGCGACACAGGAGATCGCGTTCACGCTGGCTAACGGGCGGGAGTACATCCGCTGCGCGCTCGGTGCGGGCCTGGCGCTGGATGACTTCGCTCCCCGCCTCAGCTTCTTCTTCGCGTCGCACAACAACTTCCTCGAGGAGGTCGCCAAGTTTCGCGCCGCCCGCCGACTGTGGGCGCGGATCATTGCCGATATGGGAGGATCGGAGGCGAGTTGCCGGCTGCGCTTCCACACCCAGACGGGGGGGTCCACGCTCACGGCACAGCAGCCGTACAACAACGTCGTCCGCGTGGCCGTGCAGGCGCTGGCTGCTGTATTGGGCGGCACGCAGTCGCTGCACACGAACAGCTACGATGAAGCTCTCGCGCTGCCGTCGGAGGACGCGGCTCGTCTGGCGCTTCGGACACAGCAGATCCTGGCTGCGGAGAGCGGTGTGGCCGACACGGTGGATCCGTTGGGCGGCTCGTGGGCGATCGAGGCGCTTACCGATGAGCTCGAGGCGAGGGCCGAGGCGTACATCAGGCAGATTGACGAGGTCGGCGGCGCTAGTCGCGCCATCGGCTTCATGGGAGAGGAGATCCATCGCTCCGCCTATGAGTACCAGAGAGCTCTGGAGGCCAGCGATGTCGAGGTCGTGGGCGTGAACGTGAACCAGGAGGTCGAGCGGCCCTTGGAGGTGAAGACGCCGGACTACGCCGCGCTAGCGGAAGCGCAGAAGTCCCGGCTCCGGGACTGGAAGGAGAATCGGGCACCGACGCCGGCGGCCGAGGCCCTGGATGCGGTGCGCGCGGCGGCGGCCTCCGAAGCCAACCTGATGCCGCCGCTCGTGGCGGCGGTAAAGGCGGGTGTCACGCTCGGCGAGATCTCGGGAGAGCTCCGACGAGTTTGGGGAACGTACGAAAAGGGCTGACCCAAGACCGACAGGAAGGCCATGCCGACATACGAGTACGTGTGCGAGGCCTGTGGGCACGAGTTCGAACGGTTTCAGAAGATGACCGAAGACGCGGTGCGTGAGTGCCCGGAATGCGGCCGGCACGACGTGCGACGCAGGATCTCCAGGGGGGGCGGTGTGCTGTTCAAGGGTCCGGGGTTTTACGCGACCGACTACCGAAAGCCTTCCCCCGGCACTCAGAAGACGGGGAAGGCCAAGCCCAAGTCGAAGCCCGACGCTGGCGAATCGGGCTCGAAGGGGGGCGACACGTCGGGTGACTGATCCGGACCCAAATGGCCGAGATGCGGGAGCCGGTCGTGCCTGACCTGGCTGCCGCGCTCGCCGCCGAGCTCAAGCGGGCGACGCGGAAGGTCGGTGCGCCGGAGAGCTTCCAGCCAGAGCTGGAGCGACCGCGTGATCTCCAGCACGGGGACTTCGCGACGAACGCCGCCCTTGTGCTGGCGGGCCGGCTCGGCCAGCCACCCAGAGAGCTCGCGGAACGGCTCGTCGGCGTCCTGGACGCCGACGCAGCGGGCGTTGCCGAGGTGAGCATTGCCGGACCGGGGTTCATCAACTTCCGCCTCGGCGATGCGGTGTATTGGCGGAATCTGCGCCGGCTCCTGGAAGCGGATCTCGCCTACGGCCGGAGCG
This sequence comes from Gemmatimonadales bacterium, assembly GCA_037385645.1. Lineage (GTDB taxonomy): Bacteria > Gemmatimonadota > Gemmatimonadetes > Palauibacterales > Palauibacteraceae. The sequence goes on along the minus strand of JARRMU010000039.1, from coordinate 9,580 downwards.
AAGCCGTCTCACCGCGTCAGGTCAACGTGGAGTTCGTCTCCGCCAACCCGACGGGTCCTCTGCACGTCGCGCACGGCCGCGGTGCGGCGATCGGCGATGCGGTGGCCTCTCTCCTGGAGTGGACAGGGCACAGGGTCGTGCGGGAGTTCTACGTCAACGACGCGGGCCGGCAGATCGATCTCCTGGCAGCATCCCTCGAGGCGCGGTTTCGTCAGCTAGCCGGCGAGAAGGCCGCCGTGCCGGAGGGCGGCTACATGGGGGAGTATGTGGAGGAGCTTGCCCAGCGGGCCGCGACGGAGGTCGGGGCCGAGGCGCTGGCGGAGATGGATGGCCAGGAGCGGATGCGACGCTTCGGGGAGCTGTCGACCGCGTGGCTTCGTGAGGAGCAGGAGCAGGACCTGGAGGACCTCCGAGTCCGCATGGAGGTGTACCGGGAGGAAAGCGGACTCTATGAGCGAGGCGACGTCAGGAACGTCCTCGAGCGCTTGGACTCGGCGGATCTCACGTATACCGAGGGCGGCGCCATCTGGCTGCGCACGACTCGTTTCGGCGATGACAAGGACCGGGTGCTCGTGAAGAGCGACGGCTCCTTTACCTACTTCCTGCCCGACATCGCCTACCACGTCGACAAGCGCTCGCGCGGCTTCGATCTCGCGATCGATGTGTGGGGGGCCGATCACCACGGACACGTTTCGCGCATGACGGCCGCGCTCGAAGCGCTCGGGCTGCCGCCTGGGTTCTTCGAGGCGCTGATCATCCAGCTCGTGACGGTCATGCGAGGCGGCGAAGAGGTGCGGATGAGCAAGCGTGCCGGGCAGTTCGTAACTCTCCGAGAACTCTTCGAGGAGACGGGTGTGGATGTGGCGCGCTATTTCTTCCTCATGCGCCGGGCCGAGGTGCCGATGAGCTTCGATCTAGATCTCGCGCTGGATACGTCTGAAGCCAACCCGGTCTACAAGATCCAATACGCGCACGCCCGCATGTGCAGCGTGTTCGAGAGAGCCGGGGTCGCGGCCGAGTCGATCGCCGCCTCGGAGGCCGACCTGGCCGAGCTGACGAGAGGCAGCGAGCGCGAGTTGGCCAAGAGCTTGCTGCGTTTCCCAGAGGTGGTCCGCCACGCGGCACAGGCTCGGGCGCCCTATCAGGTGTGCGCTTACCTGGAAGAGGTCGCTGGCCTCGTGAACGCCTGGTACCACGAGGGTAACCTCGACGCATCCCTCCGTGTGATTGCCGACGGACCGGCCCGGGCGGGCCGGCTCGCACTCGCACGAGCCGTGCAGATCACGCTCCGCAACGGTCTGGATCTCCTCGGAGTCGCCGCGCCGAGGCGGATGGTGAGAGAGCAGGAAACGGAAAGGACACCCGTCCAATGATCGAGATCCTTGTCGTGGGCAGCGTGGCCCTCGACGACATCGACACGCCGTTCGGCCAGGCCCGCGACGCGCTCGGCGGCTCGGCAGTGTATTTCAGCGCAGCCGCCTCGGCCTTTGCGTCGGTCGGGGTCGTCGGCGTCGTCGGATCCGACTATCCGCTGGACCGCCTGGGCGCCCTCAAGGGGCGCAACGTGAACTTCGACGGGCTGGAAGTGCGGGAAGGGAAGAGCTTTCGGTGGGCCGGAGAGTACGACTACGATCTGAACTCTCGGGAGACCCTCTTGACCGAGCTCGGGGTGTTCGGGGAGTTTCAGCCGACGATTCCGCCGCCCTTCCGGGGTGCGTCGCTCGTCTTCCTCGGCAACATCGACCCGAAGCTCCAATTGGACGTGCTCAATCAGGTCGACGAACCGAGAATGGTACTGTGCGACACCATGAACTACTGGATCGAGGGAAGCCGGGCGGAGCTTCTAAGCCTCCTCGAGCGCGTGGACATGCTTCTGGTCAACGACGGGGAGGCCCGTGAGCTCTCGGGCGACTACAACCTGGCTCGCGCGGCCTCGTGGATTCGGGATCGCGGCCCGAAGTACGTGGTCATAAAGAAAGGCGAGCATGGCGCGATCCTTTTCGGGCCCGACGACGTCTTCTTCGCCCCGGGCTATCCCCTGGAGGAGATCTTCGACCCCACGGGGGCCGGCGATGCCTTCGCCGGCGGCCTTCTCGGACATCTGGCTCGCGCCGACCGCCTCGACCCGGAGGAGCTGAGACGTTCGGTCGTCTACGGCTGCGCCATGGGCTCCTTCGCTTGCGAGGCCTTCGGCCCGGATCGATTGATCGGACTTGGGGTGGCCGAGGTCGCGGAGCGGGTGTGGGCGTTTCATGAAATGACCCGCTTCGAGTCGTTGACCGCGCAGTCATGACCGTTCGCGAACCGCTCACCTATCGCAATGCCGGGGTCGATCTGGACGCCGCGGCCGTCACGAAAGGGCGACTGCGTGAGCTCGTCGAGTCCACTCGAACGGAGGCGGTTCGGTCCGGTTTCGGGTCTTTCGGGGGGAGGCTCGCCACAGCCGGCGAGGAGCTCGTCGCCAGCGCCGACGGGGTCGGGACCAAGCTGGAGGTGGCCATCCGCTCCGGGCGGCACGATACCGTCGGCGAAGACCTGGTCAACCACTGCGTCAACGACATCCTGGCCGAAGGGGCGACGCCGCTTGCCTTCCTGGACTATTTCGCCTGCGGTGAGCTGGATCCGGAGGTAGCGGTGGAAGTGGTGCGCGGCGTCGCGCGTGGCTGCCGCCGGAACGGCTGCGCGCTGCTGGGCGGAGAGACGGCGGAGATGCCGGGCTTCTACTCGCCAGGAACTTACGATCTGGCCGGCTTCATTCTCGGCCGGATGGCCTTCCCCGAGGTCGCGGAGCGCGCCGTCCGCGCCGGAGATGCGCTATTGGGCCTCGAGTCGAGCGGGATCCACACCAACGGCTTCAGCTTCGTCCGGGAGGTCTTGTTCGAGCGCATGGGTCTGGAAGCGGCAGAGCCGTGGCCCGGCCTGGACATGTCGGTGGCAGATGTGCTCCTCAAGGTGCACCGATCCTATCTGGAGGTTCTGCGAGGAGCCTGCGAACAGGGAAGAATCCGGGCGCTCGCCCATATCACGGGCGGCGGAATCCCGGGGAACCTCGGACGGATTCTCCCGGCGGAGATCGACGCCGTCGTGAATGTGAAGAGCTGGTCGCCTCCTCCAGAATTCCGACTCCTGGCGGAGCAGAGCGCGGCCCCACCCGCGGAGATGTACCGGGTGTTCAACATGGGTGTGGGCATGATAGCGGTCGTGTCGCCGAACGACCTCGATGGGGTGGAAGCGTCCGTACGGAATGGCGGATGCGGCACGGTCCGTTGCGGTCGGCTGGTCGAGGGCAGCGGACAGGTGCGGATGTCCGGCGCTGAGGCGGTCCCGTGATGGGCCTGGACGAGCGGTACATGCGGCGCGCGATCGAGCTCGCCGAGCGTGGATGGGGACAGGTGGCACCCAATCCGCTGGTCGGCGCGGTCGTCGTCGCGGACGGCGAGATCGTCGGAGAGGGCTTCCACGCCCGTTTTGGCGAGGAACACGCCGAGACGGTCGCTCTGCGCGAAGCGGGCGCGCGGGCAGCAGGGTCAACGTTGTACGTGAACCTCGAGCCCTGTGCGCACACGGGTAAGACATCGGCCTGTGCACTGGCGATCGGGGATGCAGGTGTACGGGAGGTCGTCGTGGCGTGTCGGGATCCGAATCCGGAGGCGGCCGGAGGCTTGGAGAGACTCACGGCAGCCGGCGTCAAAGTACGCTTGGGTACCGCTGCCTCCGAAGCTCGCCGTCTGAACGCACCGTTCTTCTGGAGGATGACGCAGGAGCTGCCGTACGTCGCGCTCAAGCTCGCCACCTCCATCGATGCGCGCATTGCCGCCGAGCCGGGGGCGCGGACTGCGCTCACCGGAGAGGCGGCCGCAGAGGAGGTCCATCGGATCAGGGCCGGTTACGACGCGATCCTCGTAGGGCGTGGCACGGTCGCCGCAGATGACCCGTGGCTGACCGCACGGGGGGCGCTGGCACCGCGAATTCCCCCGGTGCGTATCGTCTTGGACACCGGATTCCGACTCTCCCCGTCCAGCCGACTGGTTGCGACGATCGACGAGGCGCCCGTTTGGGTGGTGGGATCGAACGAAGCGGATCCGGAGCGTTGCCGGATGCTGGAGAGCGCGGGCGTGCGGACCCTCCGAGTGGAGGAGAGCGGTGGGCGGGTCGCTCTGCCCGCCGCTCTGAAAGCCCTTGCCCGAGAAGGTGTTGGAACGGTCTTGGTTGAGGGAGGCGCTCGCGTGGCGTCCGAACTTCTTGGTCGGGGACTGGTCCACCGCCTCCATGTACTGATTGCGCCTCGCTTCCTCGGAGACGACGGCGTGGCGGCGTTTGCCGGCGTGCCGCCTTCTTCCGAAGGCGACTGGATCGTCTCGAGCCGGCGTCGCCTGGGTCCTGATTCGATGATCGTGTTCGACAGCCGCGCGGCGCTGGAGCGCTTGGCGGGAAGGAACGGCCGCTGATGTTCACGGGGATCGTGACGGGCGTCGGGACTGTCGTGGAACGCCTTCCACTCGAGGGAGCGGTGGAGTTCGTCGTTCACGCTCCGGACTATGCCGCGGACATGGAGGACGGTGAGAGCGTGGCCGTGGATGGGGTCTGTTTCACCGTCACACGCCGCGATGCGGACAGCTTCAGCTTTACCTCGGTTCTCACGACGCTCGATCGCACGACCTTCGGGGGGCTCGAGGTCGGGAGGCGCGTGAACCTCGAGCGAGCGCTTCGAGCCGGTGATCAGATGGGCGGTCACATGGTTCAGGGTCACGTCGACGGGGTCGGGGAGGTCACCGCGCTCGAGCGGCATGGCGAGACGGTCCTCGTGTGGATAAAGCTGCCGCCCGACATCGCGGCGCTTACCGTGCCTCGCGGCTCGCTCGCCGTGGACGGCGTGAGCCTCACGGTAGCCAGCCTCGAAGGCGAGGTCGCGGAGATCGCGCTCATTCCGTATACATGGACACATACCTCGTTGGACCGTTTGCAGATCGGCGACCCGGTGAACCTGGAAGCCGACGTGATCGGCAAGTACGTCGAGCGACTCCTGACCCCCTACGCTGGGGGGGACCCCGGGCGTCTAGACCGGGTCTGAGCGCTCCGGCGCGCGCGGCGCTCGGAGTGTTCCGGAGGCCCGTCGCACGTGGAAAGCGAGTGCAGTATGCGTTTCGATACGGTTGAAGAGGCGATCGCCGACATCGGCAGGGGCGAGCTGGTGATCGTGGCGGATGATGTGGATCGCGAGAACGAAGGCGACCTCATTTGCGCGGCCGACAAGATCACCCCCGAGCTGATCAACTTCATGACGATCCACGGTCGGGGTCTCATTTGCCTGGCACTTCCGCCCGAGATCGCCGACCGGCTCGACCTCACGCTGATGTCGGACGGGCGCCAGCGCGATTCAATGCGGACCGCGTTCACGATGAGCATCGATGCCCGGCGCGAGTACGGGGTGACGACCGGGATCAGCGCCCATGACCGCGCCCGGACGATCCAGGTCGCCGTGGACCCGCGGACGCGGCCCTCCGACCTTCTCCGCCCCGGGCACGTCTTCCCGCTGCGCGCGAAACCGGGAGGGGTGCTCCAAAGGGTGGGCCAGACGGAGGCGTCGGTGGATCTTGCACGGATGGCGGGCCTCCAACCCGCCGGGGTGATTTGCGAGATCCTGAACCCGGACGGATCGATGGCCCGCCGCGCAGATCTGGAGCAGTTTCGAGACGAGCACGGGCTGGCGTTCGTCACCGTGGGCCAGATCGTGGCGTACCGCCTGAAGCACGAGCGGCTCGTCCACCGCGTCGCGGCTGCGAAGCTTCCAACGCCGGAGGGTGAGTTCGAGATCATCGGCTACCGCAACGACGTGAACAGCCGTGAGCACGTTGCGCTCGTGCACGGGGACGTGGCCAATCGAGAAGACGTCCTCGTCAGGGTCCACTCCAAGTGCCTGACGGGCGACGTCTTCGGCTCGGGCCGCTGCGACTGTGGTGCCCAACTGCACGCCGCGATGAGGCAGGTCGTGGAAGCAGGGGCCGGTGTCATCGTCTACCTTGACCAGGAGGGTCGGGGCATCGGGCTGCTCAACAAGCTGCGAGCCTACGAGCTTCAGGAGGAAGGGAAGGACACGGTCGAAGCCAACCAGGCCCTCGGCTTCCCGCCGGACCTGCGCAACTACGGCATTGGTGCCCAGATCCTGGCGGATCTGGGCCTGGGTTCGATTCGGATCATGACCAACAACCCTAAGAAGCTCGCCGGCCTCGAAGGGTTCGGCCTGAAGATCACCGGCCGGGTCCCGCTGGTCACGACGGCCACCGGGGCCAACCGCGCGTATCTGGAGACGAAGCGGGACAAGTTGGGGCATCTTCTCGGGCGTCCATGACCGAGTATTCCGGAGGGCACGCGGCGACGGGCAGGCGGTTTTGCCTCGTCGCCAGCCGCTACAATCGAGTCGTGACGGAGTCCCTGGTCGACGGCGCACGGCGCACTCTGGTCAGGCACGGGGCTCGCGAGGCGGATGTAGACATCGTGCGGGTGCCGGGCGCCTGGGAGCTGCCGGCGGCGGTGCGCCGGGCGATCGGCGGGAGATACGACGCCGTCGTTGCGTTGGGTTGCGTGATCCGCGGCGAGACACCGCACTTCGACTACATCTGCCAGGCGACGACATACGCTCTCGCCCGACTCTCGGTGACGGAGGAGACGCCGATCACCTTTGGCGTGATTACCGCCGACACGATGGAGCAGGCGCGCGATCGGGTCGGAGGCAAGCACGGGCACAAGGGCGAAGAGGCCGCGATGGCGGCGCTGGAGCTATGCGACGTGCTCGAGCAGCTCTCTCGGGCCGGACGGTGAAGCCGTTTCAGGCGCGATCCAGGGCACGTGCGTGGGCCCTCCATCTCCTCTATGCGTGGGAGATGAGTGATCGGGACTCCCTCACGCAGTTTGCGGCCGCGGCCCTGAGGTACCGCCGCGTCTCGCCCCGGTATCGCGCGTACCTCGACGTGCTCCTCGCTCGGCTGGAAGAGCATCTCGCGGAGATCGACGGCCTTCTGCGGGCCCACATTCCCAACTGGCGTCTCGAGCGCTTGGCAGCCATCGATCGCAACATCCTGCGGTTGGGTGTCGTGGAGCTGCGCTACGTGGAGGGGATACCGGGCAAGGTCGCGATCACGGAGGCAATCGGGTTGGCCGAGCGGTACGGGAGCGATGACAGCGGCGCGTTCGTTAACGGGGTGTTGGACTCCGTGTACCGGGAAGCCGCCATCGCCGGGTGAAGCCACGCGATCCGGAGCGAGAATCCTCGTCGTCAACTGGCAGGACCGCCTCAACCCGCAGGCGGGCGGTGCGGAGATCCATCTGCACGAGATCTTCGGCCGGCTTGCGGAGCGCGGCCACGACGTCACGCTGCTCGTCTCCGGTTGGCGAGGCGCCCCGACGGCGGAGCGGCTGGATGGGATGGAGGTCCTTCGCACGGGAAGCCGGTACACGTTCCCGCTGCACGCGCGCCGCGCGTTTCGACGCGCGAACGGGAAGCGCTTTGATCTCCTCGTCGAGGACGTCAACAAATCGCCGCTGTTCACGCCGCGCTGGAGCGACACGCCCGTCGCCGTGCTCGTTCCCCATCTCTTCGGGTCGACCGCGTTTCGCGAGGCGTGGGCGCCCGTGGCTTGTGCCGTCTGGATGGCGGAGCGCCGGATGCTGCCCGCGTACCAGCGCGTGCCGATACAGGCGATCTCGCGGAGCACGAAGGAAGATCTGGTCGGGCGGGGCTTCGCGGCCGACCGGATCCGAGTCGTTTACCCAGGGGTGGATCATCGGGTCTACCGCCCGGAGCCCGGGGTGGCACGATTTCAGCAGCCGACGTTCGCTTACGTGGGGCGGCTGAAGCGCTACAAGGGCTTGGATGTCGTGCTGTCGGCGGCCGCCGAGCTCGACCGATCGGGCTGGAGCGGTCGGATTCTGATCGCCGGGACCGGCGATGACGAGCGGCGGCTTCGACGCCTAGTGCGGGGAATGGATCTGGAGCAGACCGTCGAGTTCTTGGGTTTCGTCGCCGAACAGCGTAAGGTCGAGTTGCTGCGTCGAGCGTGGGCTGTCTTGTATCCTTCTCCGAAGGAGGGGTGGGGTCTCACGAACGTGGAGGCAGCAGCGTGCGGCACAGCCGCGATCGCCAGCGATTCGCCCGGACTGCGCGAGTCCGTCGTGGACGGGAAATCAGGCTATCTCGTGCATCATGAAGAAGCAGGTGCTTGGGTGGCCCGCCTCCGGGAGCTTTCCGACAGCCCGGAGCTGCGCGACCGCCTCGGACGTGGAGCCTTGGAACACGCCGCCGGCTACTCGTGGGATCGGGCAGCCGACGAAACAGAGGCGTGGCTAGACGCTGCGCTGAGCGGCCACGGGGGCCGCGGATAGGAAGGAGGATGGCATGCAGGTGATCATATCCGCACGGCATTTCGAAGTTTCTGACGCGCTTCGGGGATTGGTCGAGGAGAGGTTTTCCCGGCTGGACAGGTTCGAAGAACGCATCGGCCGAGTGGAAGTGACGCTGCTAGAGGAAAAGAACCGCTATGAAGTCGAAGGCGATCTGACCATCAACGGACGCGGGAGCGTGCATGCCCACGCGGAAGCCGCCGACTATCGCACCGCCCTCGACAAGGTCGTGGCCAAGCTGTCTCGTCAACTGAAGAAGAATCGCTCCCGATACAAGAACCACAATGCCAACAAGGAACGTCTGACCATTTCTACTGAGGAGCCGACCGCTTGAAGACGCTGCGAGGAAAGGGAGACAGCCTCGCGCTGAAGGTCACCGCTGGAGAGGAGGGTCTGGACAGGGAGGTTGAGCGCGCCGACGTCTCGAGTCCGGGGATCGCTCTCACGGGGTTTATCGAGCGGTTTCCGAGCGGTCGTGTACAGGTCTTTGGGGAGACGGAGGTCGCGTTTCTACGGTCGCTCGACCCGGAAGCGCAGCGCACGGCGGCGGAGTTCATCCTTCGCTCCGATGTCCCGTGCATCTTCATCACCAAGGGGCAGGATCCGCCCGAGTCGCTGAAAGCGGCGGCGAACGAGCACGGCATCCCGCTCATTCAGTCCCAGCTCAAGACCGGCGAGTTCTACCGCCGTGTCAAGCCGTATCTCGACGATGAGTTCGCTCCGACGGCCGTCATCCACGGATCGCTTGCGGATGTCTACGGCGTGGGCCTGCTGTTCATCGGCAAGAGCGGCATCGGGAAGAGCGAGTGTGTGCTCGATCTGGTGGAGAGGGGGCATCGCCTCGTTGCTGACGACGTGGTCGTGGTTACCCGCCGCGGACACGACGTCATCCTGGGCCGCGGTCTCGAGCAACAGCAGCACCACATGGAGATCCGGGGCATCGGGATCATCGACGTCCGGGCGCTGTTTGGGATCCACGCGACGCGGCAGCAGAAGCGCATCGAGGTCGTCGTTCAGCTCGAGGAGTGGTCCGACACCGCTGACTACGATCGCACCGGGCTGAGCCAGGAAACGACCTCGATTCTGGATGTCGATCTGCCGGTGGTGGTGATTCCGCTCAACCCGGGGAAGAACATCACCGTGATCGCCGAGGTCGTCTCGATGCGACACCTGCTCAAGTACT
>JARRMU010000038.1:0-46309 GCA_037385645.1 Gemmatimonadales bacterium | reverse complement strand
ACGGCCACCTGGAACCCCAGCAGCCTATCGCCGGGACGCACGAGCTCGACCGGCATGGACTCGGCATCATCCGGAGCGTACGAGCGGTACGTGGACAGCTGCGCCGAGACGAGGGCGGCGCCTCCGGTCACGAACCGAAGATGGTAGAGAGGCGAAATGACGTGGATCGTGTCGACCGGCACGTCCCGCCCGGAATCCGCGAGGCGCTCCTCCACGGGCTCCGACGGCGGCAGCTCGCGCCGCGTCTCGTCCGTCGTGTCGAAGCCGACCGACCGACGAGCTGAATCCGCAGAGACATCCGTGGCGACGGCCGCGGTGTCCGTGGCTCCTGAGGGGGCCTCGGTGCGCACGGGCGGGAAGAGCAGGTTGGTGAGAGCGATCACGCCAAGCATGAGGCCGATGGCGATCAACAGCCGTCGCTCCATCAGTCGCCGACCCCCGGCTTGACGAGGTCCGGACCGCGCGTTCCCGTAGGCTCGGCGCTGGGCGGAACGGGGTCGTACCCGAAGCCGCCGAAGGGATGACAGCGTAGCAGGCGTCTCATCGCCAGCCAACTCCCCCTCAGAGGCCCATGATCGGTGACCGCTTCCAGTGCGTACTGGGAGCACGTCGGCGTGAACCGGCAGGCGCCGGGAAGCAGCGGCGAGAGCGCCACCTGATAGGCCCGAAGCAAACCGACAATTACACGTCGCATGGGCGCTCCGCGTTCTCGAGGCCTATGGCCCGGAGCTCGTCGAACGAGCGTTCGTATGCCTCTCGCCGCACTCGTATCAGCACGTCCAGATGGTGCTCCCGCTCCGGCCTGGACGCGACGGGTAGCCACTCGCGACGAGCGATTTCCTTGACCCGCCTGCGCAGACGGTTTCTCTCCACCGCGCTATGGCCGTACCGCGGCACGATCACGCCTACACGCGGTCGATCCTTTTCTGCTCGGCGCACGAACAGGTCGACGGGTCCGAGCCGGCAGCGACGGCCCGTCCGCAGGAGCTTCCGGATCTCTCGGCCGCTTCCGATTCGCGCCGTGCGCGGAAATCTCTCGTCCTTCATGTGAAACGGCGCGGGAGGGTGCGCCGGGGACGGGCGGGCGTCAGCGACTTCGCCGCTTGCGGCGGAACTCGTCGCTCACGGTTAGGCGCTTTCGGCCCTTCTTCCTGCGGCGGGAGAGAACTCGTCGGCCGGCCTTGGTCTTCATTCGGGCCCGGAAGCCGTGGTCCTTCCGCCGTTTTCTGTTACTGGGCTTCTTGTACGTCGGTTGCATGGCGCTCGGAATAGGTGGCTCGGGTAAAAGCTCCGGACGGTGCATGCACCGTAGCACACGCGGCCTGTCCGGCACGTCGCGGCCCCGTATAACCGCGCTTCGCGGGGGTGTTCCACGCCGGAAGAAAGCTCAGAAGTGTAGATTCGCCCGCCGGCACTGTCAAACAAACCGGCGCCACGGGCGACCGATGGAACGGCCGTTGACAACTTGCGAACGGTCCGTCTAGGTTGACGCCCCCCGGGTGTCGGCCCGGAATCATCGACCGGCCCCGAGCCTTCCCGGTAGGTAGCAAACGACATCGGATGGAACTAACCGCCACCCAGGTCTGGTCCCGCATTGCTCAAGCCTCCCAGGAGGTGTTGCCGGAGCAGACGTTCGCCACCTGGCTCGCCTCGACGGAAGCGATCGCCCTAACGGACGAGACCCTCGTCGTGGGTGCACCGACGAAGTTTGCCGTGGAGTGGATCGAGGATAAGTACGGCGGGCTGCTGCGGGAGTTGGCCGAACGGGAGCTGGGACGACCGCTGCAGGTCCGCTTTGAACACCACGGACAGGACGCGCGCCTCGAGTTTCCGGAGCTTGGCGGAAAGCCCCTGGAACAGGAGATGGTGGGTGACCTGGGTCACGAGATCGCGCCCGTTCCTACCGATGCCGCCTCGGTCGGCCTGAACGAGCGCTACCGATTCGATCGATTCGTGATCGGGGGGCACAATCAGCTCGCCACCGCCGCCTGCCGCAGGGTCGCCGACGCGCCAGCCGCGGCGTACAACCCGCTGTTCATCTACGGCGACACCGGGCTCGGGAAGACGCACCTCATGCACGCGATCGGGCACGAGATCCTCGATCATTTCTCCGATCGCAGGGTCGTTTACACGACATCGGAACAGTTCACCAACGAGATGATCGCCGCGATCCAAAGCGGTCGAACCGCTAACTTTCGGCAGCGATATCGTCAGATCGACGTCCTCCTGGTGGATGATGTTCACTTCCTTGGAAACAAGGAGGGCACTCAGGAAGAGTTCTTCCACACGTTCAACGCGCTGTACGATGCTCACAAGCAGATCGTCATCACGTCGGACCGCCCGCCGCCCGAGATCCCCGGGTTGCAGGAGCGCCTTGTCTCTAGGTTCGAGTGGGGACTGGTCACTGACATCAAGCCGCCCGACTTCGAGACCCGCATCGCGATCCTTCAGAAGAAGGCCGAGGAAGACTTCCTGTCGATGGACGACGAAGTCATCGAGTATATCGCCCGCATCCGAAAGACCTCCGTGCGGCAGCTCGAGGGCGCCCTGATCAAGCTACTCGCCTTCAGCTCGCTCACGCGCCGGGAAATCAACCTCGACCTCGCGCGTGAAGCGCTCGACGCGCAGCCCGAGCCGTACGCCGAACGCGTTCGAACCACGCCTGAGCAGATCGTCGAGCAAACCGCCGAGCACTGGAACGTGACCATCGACGACATGAAGTCCAAACGCCGGACGCGCACTCTGGTCGTGCCTCGACAGGTTGCCATGTACCTGATCAAGACGACCCTCGATCTGCCCTATACGGACATCGGATCGATCTTCGGCGGGCGCGACCACTCGACGGTCATTCACTCGGTGAACAAGGTGGAGGCCGAGATGGCAAGCGATCCTACGTTCAGGTCGCAGGTGCGAAAGCTTCAGGAAGCGCTGGCCAGTTGACCTGCATCGACGGCCGAATCGTGACCATCTCGGCTTTTCCCACGGGTTGTCGAAAGATGGCGCGGACATCGTGGATCCAGTCCGGATCGGGGTGGATGAAGAGTGCGATCGAGTCGTCGGTGTGGAATCAGACGACCGCTTCGACACCGGCTTCCCCCAGCCTTCGACACGGCTGCCACCCGCGTCTTCGCCGACCGCTCGGCTCTGCCCGACGTGCTGCGGGGAGGTTGTCCACTTTCCCACGCGCCCTACTACTACTACTAAGATTTATTTCTACAGGTAGGGAGTAGAGCTACTACCCCACCTTTCCATCGCTGGACCAACGAGGTTCCGAATGAAGCTGTCCATTACGCGTGAGAAGCTGCAGAAAGGATTGGGAGCCGTTTCCGCCACGATCCCGGCGCGGACAACGCTACCGGTGCTTTCGAATATCCTGCTGCGGGCGGACGAGAATTCCGTACAGCTGTGCGGTACCGACTTGGATATCTCCGTCCAGGTGACGATCGATGCGGAGGTCGAAGCCGAGGGAGCGGTGACCGTCCCCGCCAAGAAGTTCTCCGAGATCACCCGAGAGCTCGAGGNNGCCGGTTCATCTGATCGCCGATCAGGATCAGATACGCATCGAGTGCGGGCGAAGCAGGTTCAAGCTCTATGGCCTACCAGAAGGGGAGTTCCCGACCTTTCCGGAGGTGGATTTCTCGGAGAGCTGGAAGATGTCGGCCGAAGCACTCCAGGAGCTTATTTCCCACACATCGTTTGCCGCCTCCACCGAAGAGAGTCGGCCGATCCTCAACGGGGTGCTCTGGCAGCTCCGCCCGGAGTCGACGACGATGGTGGCGACCAACGGACACCGGCTCGCCATGATGACCAAGGACCTCCCAGAGGCGGGCGCCCCGGAGGCAGATCTAATCGTGCCGCCGAAAGCGTTGGGACAGGTCGAACGGCTGTTCGACGCGGGCGAGCAACTGGAGATCGCCCGGTCCGCGAACCACCTGGCCTTCCGCTCCGACCGTCGGGCCGTCTTCACGCGCCTGATCGAGGGCCCGTACCCCAACTTTGACCAGGTCATACCGAAGGACAACGACAAGGAAGTGGTGGCGAGCCGCGCCGGCCTCGAGTCCGCCATCCGCCGCATGGCCGTGGTGGCCAGTGATCAGACCCACCGGGTCCGGCTGCTGTTCGAGCCGGGCGCGGTGAAGTTCCGCGTGCAGACCCCGGACCTGGGCGAGGCCGAGGACGAATTGGCGGTCGACTACGAGGGAGAGTCGCTCGAAATCGGCTTCAACGCGAACTACCTTCTCGAGGTGATGCGATACATGTCGGACGACGATGTAAAGTTGACCTTCAAGGCGCCGGAGCGGGCAGCGACGCTGCAGCCTGCGGAGGATGGCTCCGACTACCTGTGCCTCGTGATGCCGCTCAGGCTGCTCGACTGATGCCCGACGTGCAGGAAACATCCGGCCTGCCAAGGCGCTCGACGTTGGCGGCGTCGATTCTGGCGTTGAGCGTCCTGGCCGGCCTGTTCGCGGGCACGGAGGCCTCGGCTCAGGAGACGGAGTGGGCGACGACAGAGTTGGCGGAAGGCGTCTTCCAGTTCAGCTATGGAGCGTACAACACGCTGTTCGTCGTCACGGAGGACGGCGTCGTCGCGTTCGATCCGATCTCCGATGAAGCGGCCCGCATCCTCGCCCAGGAGATAAGAGCCGCCGCTCCGGGCTTCCCGCTTCTTGCCATCGTCTACAGCCACCACCATGCCGACCACGCCTCGGGTGCCGGAGTGCTCCGAACGATCTTCGGCGGCCGGACCCTGATCGTCGGCCACGAGAACGTGCTGGCGCCACTCTTGGAGGCGGCGGACCCCAGCCTCCCGCCACCCGACGTAACCTTCAGCGGCCGCCTCACCCTCAGGCCGGGGGGACGGGAAGTCCGCCTGGTCTACCTCGGACCGAGCCACACGGCGAGCATGATCGTCGGGCTGATACCCGATGCGCGCATCGCCTTTGCCGTGGACTTCGTCGCCAACGACCGAGTCGGATATCGCGACCTCGGCAGCCACCAGTTCCCCGAGTTCTTCCGCGCGCTCGAGGCGCTGGACAAGCTGGAGTTCGAGCGGATCGCCTTCGGGCATGGGCCGGTCGGAGATCACGAAGCCGTGAAGCGGCAGATCGCCTACTACCGAGATCTGCGCGAGACGGTGCAGCAGGCGCTCGACGCCGGGTGGAGCGAAGACGAGGCGGCCGAGCGGATCAGCCTGGACGAGTACGCGTCCTGGGCAGGTTACGAGGAGTGGTTCGCGCTCAACGTGCGGGGCATGTACCGCGCGCTGGCGCGTGAGCGCTGAGAATTATCTGAGCCGAGCGCGGTACGCCGAGGTCCCGTTGCCCATCTGCCCGCACTGCGGTTTCGAATCAGGCCGCGGCACCGTCGAGTGCCCGCTCTGCGGGACGCGGCTGTCGGAAGCCGCGGTCGGCCATCACGAGCACGGGCCGGCCGGACGTGTCGCATGGGAGGACTCCTCCGAGGCGTTCCCCGCCAATCTCTTTCTCACCTGGCGCGACAGCCTCTTCCGGCCGGCCGCCTTCTTCCGCCGACTCGCGTGGGAAAGCTCTCTGGCCAGGCCCCTGCTCTACTACCTGCTGGTATCCATCGCCTCGGCGTTCTTTGCGCTGCTGTGGCGATCGACCGACGCGCCGCTGCTTCCCGCCGCATTCGGCCCGGAGGCTCCGCTGGCGCCACTCGTGCAGTTCTTCTTCGAGCCATTTGCTGCCCTGATCGGCCTTGGCGTCGGTGCTCTCGTGCTGCAGCTGTTTGCGATCATTCTGGCTCCGGCGCGGCGCGACCTGCGGGCTACCGCGCGTGTCTTCTGCTATAGCGCCGGGCCTGCCGTCTTCTCGGCGGTTCCGCTCCTGGGACCGGCGGTGGGCGCTGTGTGGTCGCTGGTCCTGTTGGTGATGGGCTTGCGAGAGGCTCACCGTACGAGCCCAGGCAGGGCGGCGGCTATCGTCCTCATCCCCGCGGTCGGTCTCGTGATGGTTCTCGCCGCGCTGCTCGTGTTCCTGGTTCTGGCGGGACTCGCGACGGGCGAGCTGCTCGAGTGGTAGGCGGCGAGCTTCCGGACACGGAGCGCGTGCAGCGTCAGATCGAGGAAGAGGAATTCTCGAGGGGTCACATCCCACCGGGTTCGCCGCCCGTCGAACCGAGGCCGGCCGCCACGATATGTCTGGCCCGCTCCACGAGCCGCCGCTTCGAGGTCCTGCTTCTGCAACGCCCGCTCGAGAGCCGCTTCGCCGCAGGCGCCCATGTCTTCCCGGGTGGCACCCTCGATCCCGAGGACTCCGCGGCCGAGGCGATCGGCTGCGTGGCGGGACGGCCGGACGGCGAGCCGCAAGCCGTGTTCGCGGCGCTGCGCGAGGCTTTCGAGGAGACGGGCCTGCTGCCCGCGGCGCTCGACGCAACGCCGGACGCATTGGTGGCTGCGCGGGCCCGTCGGGAGAGTCTGCTCGACGGATCGCTGAGCTTCGCGAGGCTTCTGGCCGAGAGCGGCATCCGGCTCGATGCGTCCGCTGTGGCCTACTTCTCGCGCTGGATCACGCCCGTGCAGTTCAGCAGGCGCTACGACACGCGCTTCTTCCTCGCTCGCCACCCGGGCGGAGAGCCCGAGCTGACGCCCGAGCACACGGCGTTCGCCTGGCTCGACCCGGCCGACGCGCTGGGGCGCTTCGCCGCAGGCCGCCTACCGATGCTGTTTCCAACTCGCACGACGCTCGAGCTTCTCGACCGATTCGGATCGCTGGACGAGGTCTTCGAGTCCTTTCAGAAGCGTCATGTCAAGCCGATCCTCGCCGAGCTGATCTTCGAGTCCGGACGGATTCGCCCCGCGCCCGTCGTGCTGGAGTAGGTATCTCGGATGGCTACCGGCGAGCTGGGGTGGGGCGTAGGCATGGTGGTGGCGGACAATCCGGGACCGCTGACGCTCAATGGCACACGCAGCTACAGGATCGGGGCGCGACGGGCGGTCTTGCTGGATCCGGGTCCGGATCGTCCGGGGGGCATCGATCGGCTCGTCGAGCTTGCGGGAGAAGCGATCGTAGAGTGGATCTGCCTCACCCATGCTCACCATGATCACGCGGCTCTGGCTTCGCGGGCGGCCGAGGAGTTCGGAGCTTCTCTCGCAGCGTCGCCGCGGACGTTGGCCCGAATCGGGTTGGAGGGACGACCGCTCGTCGATGGTGACCGCATCGACGTCGACGGTGGCTCGGCCCACCTCGACGTTTTGGAGACCCCGGGCCATTCGGATGACTCGCTGACCTTCTGTCTTCAGCCCGCTCGCTGGCTGTTCACCGGTGACACGGTGCTAGGAGAGGGATCCACCCTGGTGGCGCCGCCGGACGGAAACATGAGCTCTTACCTGGCGAGTATCAGTCGGCTGATCTCCCTGAGGCCCGAGCGGATCCTTCCCGGACATGGTCCGCCCGTGGCCGAAGCCAGGTCGCTGCTGGAGGGCTACCGAAGCCATCGACTCGAGCGTGAGCGTCAGATTCGCGATGCCCTCGAGTCCGGGGCAAACTCCGTGGAGACGATCCGGCGGCGTGTATACCCGGATCTTCCTGTCGGACTGGAGTCGGCTGCGGAGGGCGCCGTTCGCGCCCATCTGGCCCACCTGGCCGAGCGTGGGCTCCTGCCGTCCGGCTTCGACGTGGACGGCGAGCTCTGACTTCTCGGCACGTGGGCGGGAGCCGGGGCCTTTCGTTAGGCGTCGTATTCCTCACCGTAGTCATCAACCTCATCGGCTTCGGCATCGTCCTTCCGCTGCTGCCGTTCTTTGCCACCGACTTCGGGGCAAGCCCGCTCGCGGTCGGAGGCATCATCGGCGCCTACTCGGCGATGCAGTTCGTCTTCGCGCCGATCTGGGGCCGGATTTCGGACCGCCACGGACGTCGGATACCGCTGATCTTCGGGCTGATCGGGACGGCCGGCTCGTACGTCCTCTTCGCGCTGGCCGGCAGCATCTGGGTCCTCCTGCTCTCACGGATCGTCGGTGGGGTGATGGGTGCCACCATACCGGTCGCGCAGGCCTACGTTGCCGATCAAAGTCCGCGGGAAGGCCGGGCGAAGGCGATGGGGCTCATCGGCGCCGCCTTCGGCATCGGCTTCATTATCGGTCCGGCGATCGGCGGGTTCATGAGCCAGTGGGGGTACGCTCTTCCCGGGTTCGCTGCCGCCGGACTCAGCCTGCTGGCGGCGTTGGTGGCCATCGCCTTTCTTCCGGAATCACTTCAGGCCGAGAAGAGGTTGAAGCCCGGCGGACCGACTCCGGCCTCGGGTGTGCGTGCAGCGGGCGAGCAGCTTCGCGCCCTGGCCCGGACGCTGGGTGACGACCGTTTTCGCGGTCCGATCGGTGCCACGCTGCTCGCGAACACCGGGATCGCTGCCTACACGACCATCTTCCCGCTGCTGCTGGATGACCCGATCGGGATGAGCGCCGCAGAGGCCGGAGCCTTCTTCGCCTTCGCCGGAGTGGTGTCGGCGGTCACCCAGGGTGGGTTGGTCGGCCCGGTTGTCGGACGTCTGGGTGAGAGGCGCACGGCGATATCCGGCACCTCCACGGTGGTGCTCGCGCTCGTCGTCCTCGCTTGGGCTCCTGGCACTGGCGGAATTCTGGCGTCGCTCGCCCTCCTCGGCGTGGGCTGGGGGCTTTTCAACCCCTCTTTGCTGGGCATCCTGTCTAGTCGGGCCGACGCCGCCGACCAAGGGAGCGTGTTGGGGGTGAACCAATCGGCCAGCGCGCTCGCAAGGGTCATCGGTCCGGCGGCCGGCGGGTGGGCGTACGGCTGAAGGAACGGCCCCCTCAATCCGCCGTAGAAGCTCGCGGTGCGTGACTTGAAGACGATCGGAGGAGAGATGGAACGGCCGCGAACGCTGGGGGAGTTGAAGGTCTCCGGGTACACCCCGCGCTCGGTCAAGGAAGAGCTGCGGGCAAACCTGAGGCGCCGACTGAAGGAAGACGGCCCGATCTTTCCGGGGATCATCGGCTACGATGACAGCGTGATCCCGGGTATCGCCCACGCCGTCCTCTCCCGCCACAACTTCATCCTGCTCGGTCTCAGAGGACAGGCGAAGAGCCGGATCCTGCGCGCGCTCGTCGAGTTGCTGGATGATGAGATACCGGTGATCGAGGGCTCGGAGGTGAACGACGACCCGCTCGCTCCAATCAGCCGATTCGGTCGAGTCCAGGTGGAGGAGCAGGGGGACGATACGCCGGTGCGTTGGGTCGGCCGTGACAGCAGATATGTGGAAAAGCTGGCTACGCCCGACGTCACCGTGGCCGACCTCATCGGCGACCTGGACCCGATCCGCGCCGCCCGAGGAGGGCACCTTCTGTCCGACGAGCTCAACATCCACTTCGGCCTGCTTCCACGAGCCAACCGCGGCATCTTCGCGCTCAATGAGCTGCCGGACCTCGCCGGAAAGGTTCAGGTGGCTCTGTTCAACGTCATGCAGGAAGGGGATGTGCAGATCAAGGGCTTTCCGGTGCGGCTGCCTCTGGATGTACAGCTCGTGTTCACGGCGAACCCCGAGGACTACACTGCCCGGGGCAAGATCATCACGCCGCTGAAGGACCGGGTCGGCTCCGAGGTGATCACGCACTATCCGCGAGACCTGGGTACGGGCATCGCCATCACCGACCAGGAGGCATGGCTCGACCGCGAGATCGACGTGGTCATGCCCGCCTTCGTCAAGGAGATCGTCGAGCGAGTCGCCTTCGCCGCTCGGGCCGACAAGCGCGTGGATCAGCGCTCCGGAGTGAGCCAGCGGATGCCGATTACGGTGACAGAGAACGCGGTATCGGCCGCCGAGCGACGAGCGCTCCTGCTCGGGGAAGAACAGGCGACCGTGCGCCCGGCCGACATCTACGCCGCCCTGCCATCGATCACCGGCAAGCTGGAGCTGGAGTACGAAGGCGAGCTCCAGGGTGCCGAGCGGATCGCCTTCGACCTGATCGCCGAAGCGTGCGAGGCAACGTTCGAGGAGCACTTCAGGGAGGAGGATGCCACGCCCGTGATCGAGTACTTCGACCTCGGGGGCATGCTGCGAATCTCAGAGATGAGCCGTGGCGGCGCGCTCGTCGAGGGTTTCTCCAACGTGACGGGGCTGCTCCCGCTCGTCGAGGCATCCGGCATCGTAGCGGAGAATGCGTGCGCCGAGGAAGTGGCCGCTGCCTGCGAGCTGGTCCTCGAGGCGCTGCACGCGAAGCGAAGAATCAGTCGAACCGCTTCGGGCTACGAACGACGAACCTCCCGGCGCCGGCCCGGCGCCGGCGATTCACCGTTCAGCGGAGGCCTGGCCTAGGCCCCATCGGGCGTGCGCCCGTCAGCCTCGAGGCGGCCCGTCGACCTCACCCGGTCGACGATGGCGTGGCTGGCCGCGGGGAAGGCGTATTCGCCGAGCGTTCCCGGCTCCACCCAACGGACCTCGGAGGCGACGCGTGGCCGTGCCCGGCCGGAGAGGTACTCGGCCTCGTGGAAATGGAGGGTGACGCGGAAGTGGCTGTACGCGTGATCTACCCGGTCGATGAGAGCTCCCACTCGCACCTCGACACCGACTTCCTCCCAAAGCTCTCGCTTCACCGCCGCCGCCGCCGATTCGCCCGATTCGAGCTTGCCGCCCGGAAACTCCCACAACCCGCCGAGCAGGCCCGACGGTGGCCGGCGTGCGATGAGGACCCTGGTTTCCCGCCACACCACGCCGACCCCGACCGTCTGGTGCGGCAGGCGGCGGCGCGAGGTCGTTGGAGGACGGTCGGCAACGACGCCACGAGCGAGTGCGAGGCAGTGCCTGGAGAGTGGACAGGTCTCGCAGTCCGGAGCTCGAGCCGTACAGCATCCGGATCCGAGATCCATCAACGCCTGATTGAGCGCCGCAGCTCGGCCAGGCCGGGCCTCGATCAGGGTCCGGGCGGCCGCTTCCAGACGCCGGGCAGTGGGCCGGGAGATGTCGAAGAGACGGCTGAGGACGCGCCGCACGTTGCCGTCGACGGCCGGCTCGTCGCGGCCAAACGCGAGGCTGGCAATCGCACCCGCCGTATAGGGGCCGATCCCCGGAAGCTGCCGCAGCCTCGTCGGTTCCTGCGGCAGGCGGCCTCCATGGGCGGCCATGACTTCCCGAGCAGCGGACCGAAGGTTTCGCGCTCGCCCGTAGTATCCCATCCCCTCCCATGCCTTGAGCACGTCGTCGAGGCTGGAGTCCGCCAACGATGAGAGGGTGGGGAATCGCGTCAGGAACCGATCGTAGTAGTCCAGCACGGTGGGGATCCGCGTCTGTTGGGCCATCACCTCGCCGACCCAGACCCGATACGGGTCGCTGGAATGCCTCCACGGAATCAGCCGATCCTCGGGCCGAAACCATTCGAGCAACCGGTCCGCGACGTCGCGTTGCTCGGCCGCGGAGGCGAGGTCGGCGAGGTGTCCGCGCTTGGCGGAGCCTCTACGCCTCACGGAGCGGATACTCGCCGTCGAAGATGCGGCGTGCGGGTCCCGTCAGGCGGACCTGCCTGCGACGTGCCTCCACGCTCGCCGTCGTGCCACCGTCGTCCACGTCTCCCAACAGCGTCACCTCCAGGATCTCTCCGCTCCGCGTGTGCAGCGTCAGCGTGCGTTCCGTGAGCCCGGCCTCGTGCAGGGCCAGGGCGGCGGCCATCGCGCCGCTCCCGCACGCCAGAGTCTCGGCTTCCACGCCTCGCTCGTAGGTTCGGATCGAGACCTCGGTGGGGCTGGCACACACGACGAGATCCACGTTGGCTCCCGAGGCCCCCAGGATCGGGTCAAACCTGATCGGCGCGACCAGGGCCTCGATCTCCCGCTCCGGCATCGTCTCGATCGGAATCACGAGGTGGGGCGTGCCCACCTGTACGAGCCATCCCCGGTGCGGCGAGCCGCGATAGGTCACGCTCACGGCTCGCTCGACCCAGATCTGCATCTCGTAATCGAGGGCGACGCTCTCGCCTTTAATGGTCGCCTGAACGACCCCAGCCGCGGTCTGGATCGCGATCGCGCTTCCGGAGGTCAGGCCCCTCCAGCCAGCGAAGCGGGCGATACAGCGCGTCCCGTTCCCGCAGGTCGAGAACTCCGATCCGTCGGGGTTAAAGAATCGAGCACCGACGCGGTCCGGGCCGCGCGATTCCACGACGATCAGACCATCCACGCCCACGCCCGAGGCACGCGGGCAGATCAGTGGGGCCAGATCGGAGGGCTCACGCGAGCCCAGGTCCGACGCGAGTGCGATCGCAAAATCGTTTCCGGCGCCGCTATACTTGCTGAACGGAACCGAGGAGACGTCTGGTGGCACGGCAGCAACCCGGAGCGTTTATTAGTCTCGAGGAACCTACCGTCGGGAGGAGGTCGTGAGAACCACCACTTATGAACAGTACCGGGGCGGTCTGCTCGATGCCCTCAACCTGCAGGAGCTGCTCGACAAGCTCTCGGATTTCCTTCTCGACTCGGGATTCGGCGGTTGGAGTTGGAACTCTCTGACCGGCGAGCCGGAAGAGTCGAACAGCCTCGACGCGCTGAAGGACGCGATCCTACGGGCGCTGCTGGAGAGTGGCGAGTTGACCCCCGAGATGCTCGAAGCCCTACGGGGCGGTGAGCCGCCCGGGGAGACGGTGGACGCGATCGCGCGCCTGCTCGATGAGATCGTGGGGCGCCTCGTCGAGGAGGGCTACATCCAGCTGGACCAGGCGCCTGGAGCCCCCGACGAGGCGCAGCCCGTGACAGGCGCCGGAAGTGTGGGACACGGCGCCGCCCGCTCCGTGAAGTTCGAGCTCTCGCGAAAGAGCCTCGATTTCCTCAGCTACCGGGCGCTGCGAGAGCTTCTCGGGTCCCGTGGCCACGCCGGAATCGGCGCGCACGAAACACCGAAGCTCGCGACCGGAGTCGAGTCGGAGGCCGGCTCGAGACCGTACGAGTTCGGGGACACGCTGAACGTCGACGTGCCCGAGACGCTCCGCAGCGCGATAGCGCGCTCGGGTTTGAGGTTTCCATTGCCGGTCGACTATGCGGACCTGCACGTTCACCAGGCCACGTACAGATCGAGCTGCGCCACCGTATTGATGCTCGACTGCAGTCACTCGATGATCCTTTATGGCGAGGATCGGTTCACGCCGGCGAAGAAGGTGGCTCTGGCGTTGTCGCATCTGCTTCGAACCCAGTTTCCCGGAGATACGCTGCGCTGCGTTCTCTTCCACGACGGAGCTGAAGAGATTCCACTCTCCGCCCTGGCCCGAGCACAGGTGGGACCGTACCACACCAACACGGCGGAAGGACTGCGCATCGCCCGCCGGCTCCTTCGTGCCGAGAGCGGCGAGATGCGTCAGATCATCATGATCACCGACGGCAAGCCGAGCGCGATCACGCTACCCAACGGCCGGATCTACAAGAACTCGATGGGATTGGACCAGCGTATACTGGGGGAAACGTTCCGGGAGGTGGCGGCGTGCCGCCGTGACGGCATCGTGATCAATACGTTCATGCTCGCTCGCACGCCGGCGCTGATCGGGTTTGTTCGCAAAGTGTCGGAGATCTGCCGTGGGAAGGCTTACTTTACGACGACGATCTCTCTCGGCCAGTACATTCTCATGGATTATATGAGCAGGAAGACCCGCCACATTCGCTGATCGGGCGTGACCATGAAGCTGCCGGACCGACCGCCGCCCTCGGAGCTCTCGGCCACAGCGGAAGAGCGGGAGAGGACCGTCCAACGTCTGTCCGCTCATTTCGCGGCGGATCACCTGGAGATCTCCGAGCTAGAGCGTCGCCTGGATCTCGTCTACGCGGCGACGAGCCAGGCTGAGCTGACCGAGCTTGTCGCGGATCTCCCGGCACTCTCCGTGGACCAGGAGATCGAGGTCGCGTCGGCACCGCGGATCGAGCCGTGGCGCGCCGTGCCGAGGACCCAGACGATGGTGGCCGTGATGGGAGGCGCGGAGAGGAAGGGTCAGTGGACGCCTCGTTCCGCCCGGCGTTCGGGTCGAATCCAACGGCTTCGCGCTGATGGGCGGGTTCGAGCAGATGGCCCAGGACGCGTCCGCGCAGGACGCACCGCTTGTCAAGGTCAACGGCTTCGCCTGCATGGGCGGCGTTGATATCAAGGTCCGCCTGCCCGGAGAGACCGAGCGGGAGGCGCGCAAGCGAGTCAAGCGGGAGAAGAGCCGGCAACGACTCCAGCGAGGCCGGGACGCCTGATCCCTCGACGCCGTCCGCCGTTTAGAGCGCGGCTCGAGAAGCCCTGGAAACCCCGTCGTTGCTCCTTGACGCCTTTGGAGGCTGCCGGGTATTGTCAGCCGCCGCGCCGCCTCACCGGCGGCTTGCGCCAGCCAACGGAGGATAGGATGTCGGGCATTCCCGAGGTTCTCAAGTATACAGAAGAGCACGAGTTCGTTCGCTCGGCCGAGTCCGAGGACGAGATCGTGGTGGGTATCACGGACTACGCTCAGGGGGAGCTCGGAGACGTGGTCTACGTGGAGCTCCCGTCGGTCGGCGACAGCTTCGAGCGGATGGAGGTCTTCGGGACGATCGAGGCGGTCAAGGCCGTGTCGGATCTGTACTGCCCGGTATCGGGAGAGGTGGTCGCCGTGAACGAGGCTCTGGAGGAGGATCCGGCGCTCGTCAATACCGACCCGTACGGCGAGGGCTGGATGATCCGCCTCAGGGTGCAGGATCCGTCTGGTCTGGACGAGCTACTCGATGCCGATGCCTACCGGGCGATTGTCGACGAGTGACGGCGCCATCGATCCGATCCAGCGGTTAGAAGCCCTCCCACGATGTCCTTTCTGACGCACAGCGAGGCGGACCGGCAGTCAATGCTGGCTGCGGTCGGTGCGTCCAGTATCCGGGACCTGTACGACGACATCCCGGAGAGCCTGATCCTGGACGGCCCGCTCGACCTGCCCGATCCGCTCTCCGAGTGGGAAGCCACGCGGCTCGTCTCCGGGCACGCGGCGCGCAACCCGGAGCTCGTCTGTTTCGCCGGAGCGGGGATCTACGATCACCACGTGCCGGCTGCAGTCGACCACGTGCTTCGCCGGAGCGAGTTCTACACGGCGTACACGCCGTACCAGCCCGAAGTGAGCCAGGGGACGCTGCAGTCGATCTACGAGTTCCAGACGATGGTGTGCGAGCTCACCGGGCTCGACGTCGCGAACGCGTCGATCTACGACGGGGCGACCGCCACGGCAGAGGCGGTGCTCATGGCTCTTTCGGCGACTCGGCGCAAGGAGATCGTCCTCGCCGGCCACCTGCATCCACACTATCGCCAGGTCGTGAAGACCTACACGCAAGGCCTGGATGTCTCGCTCATCAGCGTCGCGGCCGGGGAAGGCGGGACGGTGGAGGAGGGGTCCCTGCAGGTGACCGACGCGACGGCCTGCGTTTTGGTGCAGAGCCCGAACGCGCTCGGCCTGATCGAGGAGCTCGCTCCCCTGGCCGACCGGATACACGAGGTCGGAGCGCTGCTCGTGTGTGCGGTGGCCGACCCGGTGTCGCTCGCCCTCGTTCGCTCACCCGGCGAGCAGGGAGCGGATGTGGTGGCCGGCGAGGGTCAACCGTTCGGGAATGCCCCGAGTTTCGGCGGACCGGTCGTCGGTCTGTTCGCAGCGCGCGAGAAGTATATCCGCAAGATGCCGGGCCGAATCGTCGGAGCCACGGAGGATGCGGAGGGACGGAGGGGCTACGTGCTCACCCTCCAGACGCGGGAGCAGCAGATCCGGCGCGACAAGGCCACCAGCAACATCTGCACGAACCAGGGACTGAACGCGCTTGCGGCGACCCTTTACTTGGCCATGGTCGGCCGGGAGGGATTGAGGCAGGTGGCGGAGACGTCGGTGCAGAACGCGCACTACGCGGCCGCCCGCATTCTCGAGCTGGAGGGGTTCGAGCTGCTCTATCCCGACGCGCCGTTCGTGCGGGAGTTCGCGGTGCGAACGCCGGAGGATCCGCGCGCTATCCTGAGCCGCGGACTGGAGCGAGGTCTGCTGGCAGGTGTCCGGCTCGGCCGTTTCCCGGACCTCGAGACGCCGGATGGCCTCCTGCTCGCATTTACGGAGAAGAGGACCCGGGCAGAGATCGATCGGCTGGTCGACGTGCTGGCTGGACGCTGACCGAAGAGAGGTCGAGATGGCGACGCTGATTTTTCACGGACATGCATGTGTCGAGCTGCAGGGAGATGACGGGACCCGGATCCTCATCGACCCGTTCCTCACGGACAATCCGGTGGCGGACGTGGCCCCGGACCACTTCGAACGACTCGACTACCTTCTTCTCACCCACGGCCACATCGATCACGTGGCCGACGCGTGGGAGATCCTCCGCCGCACCGACGCGACCCTCGTGGCGACGTTCGAGATCGTGAGCTATGCCCAGGAGAAGCAGGGCGTGCAGAACGCCCATCCGCTCCATATCGGCGGGGGATGGGAGTTTCCTTTCGGCCGGGTGAAGCTCACACCGGCAATTCACGGAGGACAGGTGGCCGGCGAGGATGCGGAAGGGTTCACCACCTTTCCCGCCGGCATCCTCCTCTCGATCGACGGTCACCGCGTCCACCACGCGGGCGACACGGCGCTAACCGTCGACATGACTCTTCTGAAAGGTCAGGTCGACACCGCGCTGCTGCCCATCGGCGACAACTTCACGATGGGGCCGGAGGACGCCGCGCGGGCGGTCGAGATGATCGAGCCGTCCACCGTGATCCCGATCCACTACGACACCTTCGACCTGGTGGCGCAGGATCCCGAGCGCTTCCGGCAGCTCGTAGGGAGCACGGCCGACGTGGTCGTGCTCGCCCCCGGCGGGTCGTACGAACTGTGAGTCGGGTCCACTTCCCGTTCCTGGGCCCGACGACGCCGACGATCTTCGAGCGCTCCCGACCCGGTCGTTCGGGGACGTCCGTGCCGCAACCGGACGTGCCTACCCGGCCGTTGGAAGAGCTCATCCCGGCCCACCATCTGAGGACGTCCCCGCCGCGACTGCCGGAGGTTCCCGAGCAGTCGGCGGTGCGCCACTACACGGAGATCTCGCTCAAGAACCACCACGTCGACAGGGCTCTCTACCCGCTCGGCTCGTGCACGATGAAGTACAATCCGAAGGTGAACGAGCAGATGGCGCGCCTAGGAGGCTTCGCCGGCCTGCATCCGTTCACACCGGCCGAGGCGGTGCAGGGAGCGCTCGGACTGATGCACGAGCTCGGAGCGATGCTTGCCGAGATCGCCGGCATGGACGCCGTCACCGTTCAGCCAGCCGCCGGGGCGCAGGGCGAGCTGACCGGCGTGCTGCTGATGCGCGCCTACCATCAGTCGCGTGGCGATCACCAGCGGCGTCGGGTTCTGATACCCGATTCCGCGCACGGGACGAACCCCGCCACCGTAGCGCTCGCCGGCTTCGAAGTGTCGGAGCTCAAGTCCAACGAGGCCGGAAGGCTCTCGGTGAAGGCACTGCGCGAGGCATTGGACGACCGGGTCGCCGGGCTGATGCTCACGAACCCGAACACGCTCGGGGTGTTCGAGTCCGCGATCCTCGAGATCAGCGAGCTCGTGCACGCGGCCGGCGGCCTGATGTACATGGACGGAGCGAACCTGAACGCCCTCACGGGCGTCGCGCGTCCGGGCGATATGGGCTACGACATCGTCCACTTCAACCTTCACAAGACGTTCAGCACCCCGCACGGCGGTGGAGGACCGGGCGCCGGCCCGGTTGCGGTGATGTCGCGCCTGGAGCCGTTCCTCCCCGTGCCGACCGTGAAGTCGGAGGACGGGGCCTTCTTCCTTGATTGGGATCGGCCTCGGTCGATCGGCAGGGTCCACGGCTTCTACGGCAACTTCGGCGTGCTGGTCCGGGCCTACACGTTCATCCGGATGCTCGGCCAGAGCGGCTTGCGCCAGATGGCAGAGGCAGCGGTCCTTAACAACGCCTATCTGAGCGCCCGACTCGAGGACCACTTCCCGCTACCCTACGGTCGCGGCATGCACGAGTCCGTGTTCAGCGGCACCGAGCTCAAGAAGAAGACCGGCGTGAAGACGCTCGATGTCGCGAAGCGGCTCCTCGACTACGGGTTCCACGCACCGACGGTCTACTTCCCGCTCATCGTGGCCGAGGCGCTGATGACGGAGCCTACCGAGACGGAAACGAAGGAGGAGCTCGACCGTTACGCCGATGCTCTCGTTTCGATTGCCGCGGAGGCGGAGAGCGAACCCGAGATCTTGACCGGCGCACCGCACGAAACGCCCGTCCGCCGTTTGGACGAGGGAAGGGCCGGGCGCGAGCTCGACGTTCGCTGGAGCTTCCCCGAGGCCTAGCCGGGCCAGGCCGCTCGGGCACGTCCTCCTCGGGGCTCAGCGGCTCGGCGTGATGCTCGCGCCCCAACGAGGCGGCTAGATGCCCACCGACACCGTACGCCACCTCTCGAGTCCACCATCTCCCGGAGCCTGGAACATGGCGTTGGACGAGGCTCTGATGGCCTCTGCCGGACGGGGTGTGGTCACGCTCCGATTCTATGGCTGGTACCCGCCCTGCCTGTCGTTCGGCCGGAATCAGGCGGCGAAGGGCCGATACGATCCGGAGGCGGCCAGAGGCCGAGGCATCGATGTGGTGCGCCGCCCGACGGGCGGTCGCGCCGTGCTTCACCATCGGGAGATCACCTACAGCGTCACGGCGCCGGCGGGCTTGTGGGGAGGGCTGCGCGCATGCTACGGCCGCATCAACCGGGGTCTCGCTCGGGGGCTGGCTGAAGTGGGCGTCCCGCTCGATTCAGTGGCGACCGTCGAGTCGGGGCGCGCTGGAACGCTCGGTGCCCCGGCGCCGCTGGCCCGAGCCTGTTTTCGGGACCCGCTTCCAGGCGAGCTGACCAGCGGAGGTAGAAAACTCGTCGGAAGCGCTCAATGCCGGGTCGACGGGGCACTTCTCCAGCACGGCTCCATCCTGATTCACGATGATCAGTCCGAGGTCGATACTCTGCTAGTGACGCCGCCCGCAGGTGGGGCCCTCCCTTCCGGCGCCTGCTCGATCCACGAGCTCCTCGGTCGGGTGCCGCCCCGGGAGGAGTTGGTGGGAGCCCTGGCGGCCGGGTTCGCCGAGGAGTTCGAGGTCCGGCTCGAGCCCGGCGAGCCCGATCCCTCGGAACAGCGGGCGGCACGCTCCCTGGAAGCCCGCTACCTGGATCCCGAATGGACCTGGCGGCGCTGATCACCAGCTTCCCGCCATGCGGCCGCACGCCTAGTTTGGCGTCGTGCGGAAAGGCCGGAGTGCTGACCGGATCGTCACCCCGACGCGGCGCGTAGTCGCGCAGGACACGCCAGCTCGCTCGGGGAGGTCCGCCCGGCGGGTGCGCCGGGTGCTTGCCCTGCTTTCGCTTCTGGGTACCGGTTGGGTCGCGTGCGGAGGCGGTGGGGGGCGCGAGGACGGAGCGGCGCCCCTCATCCTGGGTTACACGGCCGACCTGCAGACCCTGAACCCGCTGGTCAGCACCGACCAGAACGCCAACGACCTCATCTATCACCTGCTCTACACGCCTCTCGTGACCTACGACTCGACGTATAGAGTTCGTCCGTGGCTTGCCGAGAGCTGGGAGTTCGAGGGGAAGTCCGTCGTCTTCACCCTCCGAGACGATGTCCGCTGGCACGACGGCGAACCGGTCACCGCTCACGACGTCAAGTTCACCTTCGACATGGCGAAGGATGAGAGCTCCGGCTCACCACTCGGAGCGGTGTACCTGGCCGATGTCACGGACGCAGAGGTGCTCGACCCGCATCGCATTCGGTTCACCCTCGCCTCCCTCGGGTCGCAGCCACTGGAGAGCTTCTACTGGCCGCCCGTTCCGCGGCATCTGCTGAAAGACGTGCCGCCGGAGGAGATGAGTCGCCATCCCTTCGGCCGCTCCCCCGTGGGAAGCGGCCCCTACCGGCTGGTCCGCTGGCAGGCTGGCGAGCAGCTCGTTTTCGAGGAGAACGAGACGTTCGCCCCCTCACTGGGCGGTCCGCCCGCGATCGGGCGGGTGCTCTACCGGATCGTGCCCGAACGCACGACACTGCTCTCCGAATTCATGCGTGGGGAGGTGGACGTCTACGGGACGATCGGGCCGAGCGAGGTGGAGCGCGTGGAGGGCGCGGAGGGAGTGGGCGTCGTCGCCTTCCCGTGGCGAATGTTTACGTACATCGGCTGGAACACGCGGCGGGAGCCCTTCGCCAGCGCCGAGATGCGCACGGCGCTCGCCCTTGCGATCGACAGGCAGGAGCTCCGAGAAGCCGTGCTTGGCGGTCGCGGCGCCCCTGCGAGCGGCCCCATCCCTCCTTGGCATCCACTCGCAACGGGACTGCCGCCGCTTCCCTACGCGCCGGACTCAGCGGCCGCGATCCTCGACGCGATGGGATGGCGCGATTCCGACGGCGACGGCCGTCGCGAGCGCGCTGGGACGCCGCTCGAGTTCACGCTGCTCACGGTGGGCACCAGTCCGGTGCTGGCCGATGTGGCGCAGATCGTCCAGGCGCAGCTGGCTAGAGTAGGTGTTCTGATCCAACCGCAGCTGCTCGAGTGGCAAACGGTTCTGGGCCGACATCGCGCCCGAGACTTCGATGCCGTGCTCACCAATTGGGTGCTGGACAACTTTCGGGTCGATCCCCGGCCTCTGTTCCACAGCTCGCAGGCGGCGCGCGAGGGCAGTGCCAACCGGAGCTCGTATGCCAACCCGGTGGCGGACAGCCTCATGGACCTCGGCGTTACCCTGACCGACGAATCGGAGGCACGTTCGGTGTGGCGGGAGTTCGCCCTTATCCTGCAGCGTGATCAGCCGATCACCTTCCTCTTCTGGAATGAGGATCTCGCCGGTCTGCGTGCAGGGCTCGAGGGCGTTCGCATGGACGCTCGCGGCGAGCTGGTGACCCTACCGCGCTGGCGCTGGGCCTCGACGGATCGACAGGAGGCGCCGTGAAGTGGTGTCGGCAGTCCTCGGTGATAGCGGCTGCGCTGGTGGCAGGGGCCTGCGCCGGAGAGCCTGCCGTAGACGAGCCCGATCCGGCGGCAGTGCCGGCGGCGGAGCGCTACGGAGGCACCGCGGTGGTCGCGGGCCTGGGCGAGATCCAGACCATGAACGCGTTCTTCTCCCGCGACTACATGACGGACCAGTTCCAGGCGTACGTGCTGTTCATGACGCTTCTTCGCTACGATGACGCGCTGCAGCCAGAGCCCTATCTGGCGCGCTCATGGACGGTCGGTCCCGACAGCAACGAAGTCGTGTTCGAGCTGCGCGACGACGTCTACTGGCATGACGGCACGCCGACTACCGCCTACGACGTCGCGTTCACCTTCGACCGGGTCAAGGATCCGGCGGTTCCGTTCCCCAACCGCTCCTCCTTCGACGCGTGGGAATCGGCCGAGGTGCTAGATCCTCACACCATCCGCTTCACCCTGCGGCCGCACGCCGACTTCCTCCACGGTTGGACGGCGCTGCCGGTCATGCCGAGGCACATCCTGGACGGAACGGCCGCGGAGGATCTGGCCACCCACCCGTTCGGCACGAGCGAGCCGGTCGGCAACGGCCCCTTTCGCTTCGTGGAGCACCGGCCCGGCGATCGATGGATCTTCGAGGCGAATCCCGACTTCCCCGACGAGCTGGGAGGCCGACCCTACCTGGACCGTCTCGTGTACCGGGTCGTTCCGAACGAGACCACCCTGTTCGCGGAGCTGCGGAGTGGAGGCGTGGACATGTACGTGCGGGTCGCGCCCGCGTTCGCCGGGCGAATCGAGGATGATCCCGATCTCCGCCTCGTGGCGTATCCGTTCCCGAACTACTCCTTCATCGCCTGGAACTCGCGCCGCCCCTTCTTCGAGAGCGCGAGCGTCAGACGAGCCCTGACCATGGCGATCGACCGTTCCGAGATCGTGGAGGTCGTCAGGCATGGACTCGCCACTCCCGCCGTCGGTCCCGTGGGCCCCTGGCATTGGGCCTACGATTCCGCTTGGCGGCCTATCGCGTACGCGCCCGATTCCGCCGCGTCCATCCTCGAGAGCGCTGGATGGCGGGATGTGGACGGG
The DNA here is from genome assembly GCA_037385645.1 of Gemmatimonadales bacterium. GTDB lineage: Bacteria > Gemmatimonadota > Gemmatimonadetes > Palauibacterales > Palauibacteraceae. Next base: position 24,296 of record JARRMU010000038.1, on the reverse strand, counting down.
GACGGCGTCAGGGAGAGGGAGGGCGTGCGGTTCAGCTTCGACATCTCCACCAACGAGAGTCGAGAGCGAGTGTCCATTGCCGAGCTTGTACAGCGCTACCTGGCGCAGGTCGGCGTCGAGGCACGGCCACGTATCCGAGAGCATCAGACCGTGATCGCGGACGTGACGAGCCCGGAGCGGCGCTTCGACGCCTTCCTCCTCAGCTGGACGCAGGGTCTGGTGCTGGATGAGCGGGATCAGTGGGCCTGCGGCCGGATCGGGAAGCCGCTCCAGTTCACCAGCTACTGCAATCCGGAGCTGGATGCGGTGATGGACTCGATTCCGAGGGCCACGGACCGCTCGGCCCAGGCGAGGCTGATCCGCCGTTACAATATGATGCTCGCGGCCGATCAGCCGTTCACCTTCCTTTACGTGGAGAAGCGTGCAGACGCCCTGCGCCGTCGGCTGCAGGGCGCGAGTCCGGACTTCCGCGGGGAACTCGCGGATGTCCGGTCCTGGTGGCTTTTCCAGCCTTGATCCGCTACGTCGCTCGACGCCTTCTCGAAGCGGTACCGATCCTCATCGGCATCGTCACGCTCATCTTCCTGCTTCTCCACCTGGCGCCGGGAGACCCGGCCACAGCGTACTTCAACCCGAACGTCAGTCCCGAGATCATCGATCGGATGCGAGAGAACCTCGGGCTGGATCGACCCCTTCACGAGCAATATCTGCGATGGCTGCGCTCCTTCTTCACGGGTGACTTCGGCTACTCGTTCAGCCAGCACAGACCCGTGGCGGACGTCATACAGGACGCCCTTCCCAACACGCTGCTTCTAAGCGCCGTCTCACTCGTCCTGATCTTCCTGGTCGGCTGCGCGGTCGGTGCCGTGCAGGCCGTCCGGCAGTACTCCGCCCTCGACAACGTCACGACGTTTTTCTCGCTGTTCGTGTACTCGATGCCCGGCTTCTGGCTTGGCCTGATGCTGATCCTCGCGTTCTCGTCTCCGGCCGTGCCCGAGTTCCTCCGCCTGCCGATCTCCGGCGTGACCTCGATCGACTACGAGTTCATGAGCCCCATCGAGGGCGTCATCGACAGGGTTCGGCACCTCGTGCTGCCCTCCTTTGCCCTCGGTATCGCGTCGGCCGCGGGTGTCGCCCGCTACATGCGTGGGTCGCTGCTCGAGGTGATCCATCAAGATTACATCAGAACCGCACGGGCCAAGGGTCTCTCGGAGCGCCGCGTGATCCTCAAGCATGCGCTGAGAAACGCGCTGATCCCGATCGTGAGCCTGCTGGGGCTCTACTTGCCCCTGCTGTTCGGCGGCTCGGTCGTCATCGAGGTGGTCTTCTCTTGGCCCGGGATGGGCCGTGCTCTTTACAACGCCATCCTTGCTCGAGACTACCCGGTCGTCATGGCCGCCAGCTTCCTGTTCGGCGTCCTGGTGCTTGGAGCGAACCTTCTGGCCGATATGCTGTACGCCGTGATCGATCCGCGCATCCGGACGGAGTGAGCACCGTACCGTGTTGAGTCGAGCGCGGAGAGAGCGCGGTCGCGAGACCTGGCGACGCTTCAGAAGGCATCGGCAGGCGATTCTGGGTCTCGCGTTGATCTTGCTCTTGACCGGGACCGCTCTCCTGGCTCCGGCGCTCGCACCCTACGACCCGGACGCGCAGACCGACATCGTGGCCACCCGGTATCAGGCGCCTTCGGTCTCGCACCCGATGGGCACGGACCGCTTCGGGCGAGACATCTTCAGCCGCGTGTTGTACGGAGCCCGCATCAGCCTGTCCATCGGCCTGTTGGCCATCCTGATCGCGATCACGCTGGGGACCGCGATCGGAGCGATCGCAGGCTTTTTCGGCGGCCCACTCGACGCCGTGCTCATGCGGGGCGTGGACCTCCTGCTCAGCTTCCCTCGTCTCGTGCTGCTCGTGGTGCTCGTCGCCTTGTTCGAGCCTTCGATCGTTCTCGTCACGCTGGTTCTCGGGCTCACGGGATGGATGGGTGTATCCCGGATCGTTCGTGGGCAGGTGCTCACGGTTCGCGAGATGGAATTCGTCACGGCCGCTCGCGTGCTCGGGTTCGGGCGGGCCCGCATTCTGGCGCGACACGTTCTACCCAACGTCCTCACGCCAGTGATCGTGGCCGCCACTCTCGGCATCGGAAACACCATTCTCGCGGAGGCCGCGCTGAGCTTCCTAGGCCTCGGCGTGCAGCCGCCGACGGCCAGCTGGGGGAATATGGTAGCCTCCGGCCGTGATGCGATGCTGGATGCCTGGTGGATCACGACTTTCCCGGGCTTGGCGATCGTCTTCACGGTGATGGCCTTCAACCTGGTCGGAGACGGACTGCGCGACGCCCTCGATCCGAGGAGGGTCGCGTGATGACGTCGCCGTTGCTCGAGGTGAGGGATCTGCGGACCTACTTCGCGACCGAACGAGGCGAAGCTCGAGCCGTGGACGGGATCTCGTTCCAGGTGCAGGAGGGCGAGACGGTTGCCCTGGTCGGCGAGTCCGGCTGTGGGAAGTCCGTGACGGCGCTGTCGATCCTCCGGCTTCTGCCCCAGCCGCCAGGCCGGCTACTCGCGGGATCGAGCGTGCAGCTCCGCGGGGAGGAGCTCGTCTGCGCCACCGAGTCCAGGCTCCGCGATGTCAGGGGCGGCGAGATCTCGATGATCTTCCAGGAGCCCATGACCAGCTTGAATCCGCTCCTCACGATCGGCCAGCAGGTTTCCGAGGCCATACGTGAGCACGCGGCCATGTCGACCGCTCCGGGCGAACGTGAGGGCGTCGCCATCAGACGGGCTGCGATCGAGTGGTTGGATCGCGTCGGGATTCCAGATCCTGCGCACCGTTACGGCCACTATCCGCATCAGCTGTCCGGCGGAATGAGACAGCGGGTGATGATCGCGATGGCTCTGTCGACCAGACCTTCGCTCCTGATTGCCGACGAGCCCACGACAGCGCTGGACGTGACGGTGCAAGCTCAGATATTGGAGCTGCTGGCCTCTCTACAGCGAGAGCTGGAAACGGCCGTTCTGCTGATCACCCATGATCTCTGCGTGGTCGCTCACGTGGCGGACAGAGTGCTGGTCATGTACGCAGGACAGATCGTGGAAGAGGCGTCCGTGGACGCGCTCTTCCGATCCCCGCAGCACCCGTATACCGAGGGCCTGCTGCAGGCCATCCCGGATCTGGATGAGCGTCGGGAGCGGCTGGCCGAGATCCCGGGCAACGTGCCGCGCGCGACCGCGTGGCCGCCCGGCTGCCGGTTCAGGCCGCGCTGCCCCTACGCCTGGAGCCGTTGCCGGGACGCTCCCGACCTCGGTCCGACCGGCCCGGCCGAGCAGGCCTCCGTGCGCTGCTGGCTGGTCGACGAACCGGAGCGGAGAAGCGGATCCGGTTTCGGGTGGAGGAAGCCCGCTAGTCGGGGCGCGGTCGGCGAACCATGATCGACGAGCCCACGGGCGGAGTCGCCGCCTCCGAGGTGTCCGGAGGGAACGACGGGGATCGACGAGTCCTTCTGGAAGCGGAAGAACTCGCTCGGTACTACACCCAGCGGGCCCCCTGGGGAGCGGAGCGGCAAGCGGCAGCCGTGGAGGATGTCTCACTTCGGATCATGAGCGGTGAGACCCTGGCGCTCGTAGGCGAATCCGGCTGCGGAAAGAGCACGACGGCCAGGCTACTACTGGGTCTCGAGCCGCCGACCTCGGGGATCGTCCGCTATCTGGGACGCGACCTCGGGTCCATGTCGCGCACCGAGCTTCTGGGGTTTCGGCGCCGGGTTCAACTCGTCTTCCAGGATCCGTTCGGATCCCTGAACCCCCGGATGACGATCGGCGGGATGCTGGGCGAGGTTCTCTCCGTCCACGCGCTCGCGGCCGGCGCGGAACGGGGGCGGCGCATCACCGAGCTCCTCGGCCTCGTGGGGCTCGGCCCGGAGACGGCCGAGCGGTACCCGCATGAGTTCTCCGGCGGCCAGCGACAGCGGATCGGGATCGCCCGCGCCCTGGCGGTGGAGCCCGATATCATTGTGGCGGACGAGCCGGTGTCCGCCCTGGACGTCTCGATCCAAGCTCAGGTTCTGAACCTGCTGGCGGATCTGCAGGAGCGGCTGGGTCTCTCCTACCTCTTCATCGCGCACGACCTGGCGGTCGTTCGGCAGGTCGCTGACCGGGTCGCCGTAATGTATGCAGGGCGGATCGTAGAGCTGTCGGAGGCAGCCGCCCTTTATCACGCGCCGTTACACCCCTACACGCGCTCGCTCCTGGCCGCGGTGCCGCGTCCGCGGCCGGCTGCGGAGGAAAGGGTCGTGCGGGAGCTGCCGGAGGGTGCGGATCCTCTCGAGCGACCGACGGGCTGCCCGTACCTCGGTCGCTGCCGGCACCCGGCGCGGGACGAGGAGTGCTCCCTTGCCCTTCCGCCGCTGGAGGAGCGATCACGCGGCCGGTGGGTCCGCTGCACCAAGGTCTGACGGCCTGCCCTCACGGAGGCACTGCGAGGACCCGCTTCGCTGGGCGGAGCAGCCGCGCCCGGACTGGTCTTTGCTCGCCGACGCGAGGTCGCTTCTGCGGCGACTTGACAGCCTCCGCGAGCCTCTCTTAGCTTGCGCCGCCTGTCTTTGGACGGGTCGTTCGGCCCTGCATGATGCGCCGTAGTCAAGGCGGCTGGAGGTTACTTTGAACAGCTTTATCGCGACAGCCTTCTGGCTGGTACAGGAAGCTACGCCCCGCCTGGGAGAAGGGCAGGAGTTCAACCTGGGCGAGATCTGGGCGGCGGGCGGCTTCATGATGTGGCCCCTGGGCTTCTGCATGGCCGTAGGTGCCTTGATCATCGTCTGGAAGTTCTTCGATCTCCAGGTGAAGTCGTCTCGGACTCGCGGCCTTCTCTCGGATGTCGACGAGTTGATCGCTCACGGCCGGCTCCGCGAGGCCCTCGCGCGCTGCGAGGACTCCAAGGCCCCGGCTGCCGCGATCCTCGAGGCGGGCCTCCGACGGCACGAGGAGGGCACGGAACGGGTCATCCAGGCGATCGAGAACGCGGGCGCGATTCAGATCGCCGAGCTCGAGAAGGGCCTCGTGTGGCTCGCGACCCTGTCCAACGTGGCGCCGCTCCTCGGCTTTCTGGGGACGGTGATCGGGATGATCCAGGCCTTCCAGGCGATCGAGATCGCGGGCGAGGTGGAGGCCACGCTGGTGGCTGGCGGCATTAAGGTCGCCCTCATCACGACGGCTACCGGCCTGGCGATCGCGATTCCGATCAACGTCGCCCACAACTACTTCGTGACGCGGGTCGATAGGCTGGTGATCGACATGGAGGAGAGCGCCCAGAAGATGATCGACGCGCTCCACGAGCAGGAGATGGCCAAAGCGGCCTCCTGACGCCTGGCTGCCGCCGCTGCGAGGCCGGCGGAGATATCGGAGTCCAAGGAATAGCCCGGCCGAGTCGCCGGGCTTTTTCTATGTTCCCCTCTTCCCCTCCGAGCTCCGGCTCAGGCTCCGGGGCCTCGTTGCCCCAATCCTCTCTTTCGGCTTAGGTTTGCCGTCCGCGCCGCCGGTCCCCCAAGCGGTCTGCTGCCAGACGCCTTGCGGTACCGCCTGCGAGGATGCCCGACGGCCACGACTTTGATCACCCCACGAGCGAGGCGCGCGATGGACACTGAGGGTGTTCGCAACGGTTGCTCGGATCGCCGGCCCGTTTCTCACCGCCGGCTCCCCTTCAGTCTTCTCACTCTATTCACGCTCCTCCTCACGCTGATCCCGACCACGGCTCTGGCCCAGGGCGGCGCTATCCGGGGGACGATCAGGGACGCTGACACCGGCGCAGCTCTGGCTGCCGTAGAGGTCACGGTGCTGGATGCTGCCGGCACGACGATCGCAGGCGGCTCCTCCGGTCAGGACGGCACGTTCAGGATCACGGAGGTACCGGCGGGCACCTATACGGTCCGCTTCAACAGCGCCGGTTGGCGCACGCACAGCGAGCCAGGCGTGGTCGTCACGGAGGGTCAGGTCACCAGCCTGGTGATCGGCCTGTCGGAACAACTCTTCAGCATGAACCCGATCACCGCGACGGTCCAGCGAGGCGTGGAGGAGAAGCTTCTCGAGGCGCCGGCATCGATCCACGTCGTGGACGACATTCAGATCAAGTCCAAGGCGTCGCTCAGCACCACCGACTTCATCGACAACGTGAGCGGGGTGGACGTCATCACCACGGGCGTTCAGAGCAACTACTTCGTGACGAGGGGATTCAACAACATCTTCTCGGGCGCCGTCATGTATCTGACGGACTACCGCATCGCCCGCGTGCCGTCTCTCAGGGCGAACATCTCGCACCTCAACCCGACCGTACCGGCGGATATCGGACGGATAGAGGTCGTGCTCGGTCCGGGCTCGGCGGTTTACGGCCCAAACACGGCCAACGGCGTGGTCCACCAGATCACGACGTCGCCGATCGACGATCCGGGCTTGGTGCTCTCCGTGGCCGGCGGCGCCAGGAACCAGAAGGAGTCCGGGGCAGGCCCGGTCACCGTTCCCGACAACACCAAGGGGCTGTTCCAGACGCAAGGCCGCATCGCCTTCAAGGCGAGCGACAAGTTCGGCATCAAGGTCTCGGGGCAGTACCTCGGAGGCACGGACTTCATCTTCATCGATCCGGATGAGTTCGCGCTGCGACAGGCCGCCCAGGCGTGCCTCGCCGATCCGAGCAGTCAGGCCTGCCTGCTATTCCCACCCACCGTGACCGACGAGGACCTCTCCCGCGTCGGCGTAAGGGATTCGGTGCTGAACAACTGGAGCGTCGACGTCAGGGCGGATTGGAGGCCGAGCGACGAAACGGAGGTCATCTTCTCCTACGGGCACACGACCTCCGGCACGAGCATCGACCTGACCGGGATCGGAGCCGGCCAGGTGGTCGACTGGTCGTACAACTACTTCCAGACACGGGTGCACTGGAAAGAGTTCTTCGCCAACGTCTACTACAACGTGAGCAACGCGGGCGACACCTACCTCCTGCGGTCGGGCGAGCCGATCGTCGACAAGTCGAGCGTGTTCGCGACCCAGCTGCAGAACACCAGCTTTCTCGGTTCCAGGCAATCCTTCACCTACGGGGTGGACTTCCTCCAGACGACTCCGCGAACCGACGGCACGATCACCGGGGTGAACGAGGACGACGACAACATCACCGAGGTGGGAGGTTTCGTACAATCGCAGACGTCGCTCAGCCAGAAGTTCGACCTCGTCCTGGCGCTGCGAGCCGATTACAACTCCGTCGTGAAGCCCGTGGTGTGGTCACCCCGAGCGGCCTTCATGTTCAAGCCGACGCCGGAGCAGAACCTGAGGGTCACGTACAACCGGGCCTTCTCGTCGCCGACGACGAACAACTTGTTCCTCGACCTACTTGCCCGAGTGCTGCCGGTTCCCGGTACGCCGTTCGCCTATCCCCTCAACACGCAGGGTACGACGGACGAAGGGTTCACGTTCAGCCGCACGGATGGCCGGGCGGACTTCAAGTCGCCGTTCGCGCCACTGATCGGGCAGTCCAACACCGCCTTCATGCCGACGACGACCCCGAATCTGTGGGCACTGGCGGTCGCGACGGCCGGCGCCCTGGATCCCGCGCTGGGAGCCCTTTTGGGGAGCCTTCCGGTCCCGACCGAGGACCAGGTTGGGATCGTCACCGCCCTGTTCGATCAACAAAGCCTGGAGTTCGTTCCCGATCCCCGCGGCGTGGACGGAATCGCTGACATCCCGGCGATCGACAATCAGATCACCAACACGATCGAGTTCGGCTACAAGGGACTGGTCGAGGAGCAGTTCCTGTTCGATTTCGCCTTCTACTGGTCGCGGATCCAGGACTTCATCGGCCCGCTCGGGATCGTCACGCCGAACGTGGCTCTCAACGGGGCCGACATCGCCGCCTACCTGGCGGGGTTCGGCATACCTCCCGCGCAGGCGGCGGTGATCGGTGAGACGCTCGGTAGCATTCCCCTCGGCGTGCTCACGCCCGAACAGGTGACGGTCCAGCAAAACGCGCTCCTCTTTACCTACCAGAACTTCGGAGACTTCGACGTGGTCGGGCTCGACTTCTCCGCCGAGTGGCAATTCTCGCCCCAATGGTTCTTCGGCATGAGGATGAACTGGGTCAACAAGGACATGTTCAACTCGGGGGTGGGTGGCGACGCGCTGTGCGATGACAATCCCCTGTTCCCCACGTGCGTATCGCTCAACGCCCCGAAGTTCAAGACCTCCGCGTCCGTGGGCTACCGGGGCTGGGGCACGGGCTTCTTCGGGAACCTCGGAGTCCGCTACATCGACAGCTTCTTCGCGAACTCTGGCGCGTACGTCGGGCCCGTCGACAGCTACGCCACGATGGACGCGTCTTTCGGCTACAGCATCCCGGCGCTGCGCGGCATGTCCGTGCAGGTGGACGTGACGAACCTGCTCGACAAGAGCTACAAGTCCTTCCCGGGCACCCCATCCCTCGGCCGGGTCATCCTCGGAAGGATCACCTACGACACGCCGTAGGGCCGGAGCCCGGTCGCGCACGCACCAGGACTTACGTGGACGGAGGGCGCAGGTTGGCATGAAGTCTCTGCTGTTCGTGGTGCTCCTTCAGGCTTCGCCCGGAGCCGATGGCTCGCCGCCGTACCCCGACTCCATGGACGTCGTGGAGACGGCAAGGCGTCTCATCGAAGCGTCGCTTCCCCTGTCGGCCGGCGATCTCCTGTCTCGAGAGCTGTCGCAGTCACGCGTTGAGGTGGCGGATCCCGGGAGAGTGCTACTCGCTGCCCGGGCGTATGCCGGAGGTCGAGCCTGGCCCGCCGTCCTTCGACTGCTTCTCGGCCAACCCTGGCTCGACGCTATGGACTCGGGTCGAGGGCTGTTGGAGATCGGTCGAGCGTACGCAGGCCTCGACAGCCTGAGTGCGGCCTTGGCGGCCTATCAGCGCTACCTGGATGTGCTCACCGAATCCGGGGACGCAGCCAGCGAGATTCCAGTCCAGTTCCGCGCCGAATACGCCTCCGTGCTGTCCCAAATGAGTGAGCACGCCGCGGCCGCGTCGCAATACGAAATCGCCGCCAAGGAGCGTCCGGAGCTCGCGCGCTGGTTTCGTCTCTCGGCTCTCCAGGAGCTCGCGCGGGCGGGCGAGCTGGATCGAGCCCGCAGTCTGGCAGCCGATCTGGAGCGGAATCGCGGTGTGCCAGGCGACTCGGTTCGGATGGAGCTGGCGCTCGCTGCCTTCCATTCGGGAGATTCGGCGGAGGGGCTGAGGCTCGCGGAACGACTCCCACGTCGGACGCGAGCCACGCTCTCGGCGGAGTGGGTTGTCCCCGCGCTGCTGGAGTCGGGCGACAGCGCCGGCGCGATCCGGACGCTCGAGGGCGCCCTCGGACCCGGAGTCGGATCCGAGGTGGGCGAGCTACTTCTCGCGTTGTCCCCCGGGTGGCAGACTAGACGCGCCGTCGCGAAGGCGGAGCTCGAAGCGGGCCGGCCACAGCTTGCCGTCGGCCACCTCAAAGTCGCCCTCGCGCAGGCCCCTTCCACAGAATCGGTCGAGATTCGACTGGAGCTCGCCGAGGCCCAATTCGCGGCGCGCGACAACCAAGGCGTCGTGTGGACGCTCGCTCCCTGGATGGAGGGTGCGCCGGTCCAGATCTCCGGCGTGGACTTCGGATCCCTCTGGCTATTGGCTGGCCGCGCCTTCTCGCGTATGGGCGCGCGGGAGGCGGCGGAGGACGCCTTCCGTCGTTCGCTCGAAGCCGGAACGGGAACCGAGTCGGCCTTCGCCGCCTATCTCCTCGCCGACCACCTACAGGACGACGGGAAGGTCGAAGACGCCCGGGCGACCTACGAGCGAGCCATCTCGCGCTTCGCTGGATCGAGCTGGGCGGCCCGCGCCCTCGTACGTCTGGGCATGCTCGCGTTTCTGGAGGGCGACTTCGAAGAGGCACAAGCGCGCTTCGACCTCTACCTCCGCCGATACCCCGGAGGCAGCTGGTACCATGCGATGTTGTATTGGAGCGCTCGTGCGCTGGACGCGAACGGTGACAGCGCTGCCGCTCGGATGCTCTACCGGAAGGCCGTCGACCGGGACGCGCTCAGCTACTACGGCCAGCTCGCCGCCCGCCGCATCGAGGTGGATCCGTATGAAGCGGCGGTGCGGCGGGACGGACCGCCGCCAGAGGATCTCGCCCCGGAATGGCGCCGGCTGCTCGCACGCATGGACGAGCTGCGTGACCTGGGTTGGATCGACCGCGCGGAAGGGGAGCTGGATTCGGGCCTGCGCGAGAGCCGGCTGACCAAGGCGCAGCGACTGCCGCTCGCCCTGGCGCTCAACGAGCGGGCCTGGACACGGCGCGGCATCCGCCTGGGCTTGGCTGCTCATGGCAGCGAGGGGCGACTCTGGAGCGAGGCGGCACTACGGGCGGTCTACCCGCTCCCCTACCGGGAGGCGATCGAGGAGCTGTCCAGCCGACGTGGGCTGGACGTGGCGCTCGTGGCCGGCCTGATCCGGCGCGAATCCCTGTTCGAGGCGGACGTCGTTTCCTCAGCAGGCGCCGTCGGGTTGATGCAGCTCCTTCCACGCACCGCTCTCGAGATCCGGCGGGAAGCCGGCCTCGACGACTTCCTGCTGCCGCAGCTCGAGGTGCCGGAGGCCAACCTGCGGCTGGGTACCGCTTATCTGGCGCGCATGCTCGACCGGTTCGACGGCTATCTGGCGGCGGCGCTCATCTCCTACAACGCAGGCCCCCATCGGTATCTGAGATGGCGCGATTTCCCGGAGCGGGATGTGGATCCGGAGCTCTTCGTAGAGCGGATTCCGTTCCGCGAGACACGTATCTACACGAAGGAGGTGACGGCAAACGCACTCGTCTACACCCGTCTTTACGCTCTCGCCGGAGCACGTGTTGACGGGCTCGAACCGGGGCGGTAGCATAGGCGCCGAAGGGCGCAGCGGCCCCGGAAGTTTCCCACCGGACAGCAGGAGGACCCGATCAGATGGCAACAGGTAAGGTGAAGTGGTTCAATGACGCCAAGGGATATGGCTTCATTGAACTGCCCGAGGGAGGCGAGGACGTGTTCGTCCATTACAGCGCGATTCAAATGGACGGGTACAAGACGCTGGCCGAGGGCATGGACGTGGAGTTCGAACTGGAGCAGGGCGACAAGGGCCTCCACGCTTTGAACGTAACCCGCGCCTAGCGGCACGCGACGGGTGACGAACCTGCGCCCGTTTAGATGATGTAAGCGCCCCGGCATCGGTCAGGCCCACGCCGGGGCGTCGCCGTTCGAGAAGCCGCGGAAGTTCCGAAGGTTGCGCGGCCGGGGTACCGGCGTCCCTCCGTTGCAGGTATCCTGATCGCCTCCTCCCTCCACCCTCGCAGCGAGCCGCAGGTGAGTGAGCCGACCCCATCAGCCGATGATCACCCCACCCTCTTCTTGATCGACGGCTACGCCCTCATCTACCGGGCGTTCTACGCCATGATCAGCCGGCCGCTCACAACGTCCAGCGGCGAGAATACCTCGGCGCCGTACGGTCTCGCCCGTTTCCTGATGCGGCTCCTCGAAGACCACGCACCGGCGTACATCGGCGTCGTGTTCGACGCCGGCGACTCCTTCCGCACGGAGGTGCACCCGGAGTACAAGGCGACGAGAGCGAAGATGCCCGACGAGCTCGAGGCGTCGATCCCGCGTTGCCGGAGTCTCGTCGAGGCGTTCCACATCCCGGTTCTCGAGGTCTCCGGATGGGAGGCGGATGATGTGATCGGCACGCTCTCCGCCCAGGCCGAAGCGAAGGGCCTGCGCACGGTGATCGTCTCGGGAGATAAGGACTTCTACCAGTTGATCGGGGAAGACACCCACCTGCTCAACCCGGGCCGCCGCGGACCGGCCGCCGTGGACGAGGAGTGGGTGACACCGGAGAACGCCGCCGACCGCCTCGGGGTTCCACCCCGCCAGGTCACCGACTACCTGGCGCTGTTGGGAGACAGCTCGGACAATGTCCCCGGGGTCCCGGGCATCGGGAAGAAGACGGCCGCCGCGCTCCTGACCCAATTCGACTCCCTGGACGACATCATCGAGCGGGTCGACGAGGTGACTCCGAAGCGGGCCAAGAACGCCCTCCTCGCGCACGCCGATCAGGCGAGACTGTCACGCGACCTGGTGACGATCAGGACGGATGTGCCGATCGAGCTCGAGCTCGGCCCGCTGGCGCGGCAGCCACCTGACCGGGAGCGCCTGCGTCAGCTCTTCCTCTCGTTGGAGTTCCACACGCTGGCGCGCGAGCTGGCCTCGGCGGACGAGGAAGCCGCGCCCGAATCCGATTACCGGGTGATCCGGGATCCCGCCGAGGTGGCCGAGGTTCTGGAGGCGGCGCGGAAGGCCGGTCGGATCTCGATCGCCGTCATCGGCTCGGCTGCCGATCCCATGCGAGCCGACCTCGTCGGACTGGCGATCGCCGCTCAACCCGGTCGTGCACGGTACCTGCCGTTCGGGCATGTGCCCTCGCCGGTCGCCAGGGACGAGAGCGGAAACCCCGTGCTGAGGTTCGACGACCCGGGGGATCTCCCGGCGAATCTTCCCTCTCTCGATACCTCCGACGATCCCGGCCTCGCAGCGCTGCGCGAGCTCCTGGCGGATCCGGATGTCCCCAAGATCGGGCACGACCTCAAGTACGCCCTCCATCTCCTGGAACGAGCGGGATCACCGCCTGCTGGGCTCGCCCTGGACACCTCCCTCGCTTCCTACTGCCTGGATCCGGGCAAGCGCCAGCACGACCTGGACCTGCTGGTCATGGAGCGGTTTGGCCACACGCTGAGCTCCGGAGGCCAGCGGGCCGGCGCGGATCTCGCCGAGTCGCCGATCGAGGAGCTGGGACCAGCCGCGGCAGAGGATGCGGACTACGCGCTTCGACTGGCAGGCGTCCTCGAAGAGGACCTCCGGCTCCACGAGATGCGCGATCTCTACGAGACGATCGAGATTCCCCTGGTTCCTGTGCTCGCGGCGATGGAGAGCGTGGGGATTCTCATCGACCAGCCATTCTTCGAGGAGCTCTCCAGGAAGCTGCGTCGGGACATCGACCTCATCCGGGAGGAGATCTTGAAGATCGCGGGCGAGGAGGTGAACCTGCGATCCGTGCCGCAGCTCAGGGAGTTCCTGTTCGACAGGCTCGAGCTTCCGGTCCTGAAGCGCACGAAGACGGGTCCTTCCACCGACGAGAGCGTCCTGATGGCGCTGGCGGAGCAGGGTCACGAGATCCCCCGGTTGATCGTCGAGCATCGGGAGCTGGACAAGCTGGACGGCACCTACGTCTCCAAGCTGCCTCAACTGGTCGATTCCGAAACCGGGCGACTCCACACCAACTTCAGTCAGGTCGTGGCGACGACCGGTCGTCTCGCCTCGTACGATCCGAACCTCCAGAACATCCCGATCCGGAGCACGCTCGGACGCGAGATCCGAAAGGGATTCGTGCCGGAGGACGGCTGGCTATTCGTCGGCGCGGACTACTCGCAGATCGAGCTCCGCGTGATGGCGCACCTCTCCGCCGACGGCGCGTTCGTGCGGGCGTTCAAAGAGGATCGGGACATCCATCGCGAGACGGCGGCGTTGATCTTCGGGGTGGATTCCGCAGCGGTGACGCCGGAGATGAGAGGCCGGGCGAAGACGATCAACTTCGCCACGATCTACGGACAGGGACCGGTGGCGCTTGCCGCTCAGCTCGGAATCGGCCGCACGGAGGCGCGCGAGTTCATCGACGCCTATTTCGAGCGCTTCAGCGGTGTGCGCGACTACCTCGAGGAGATGAAGGAGCGCGCTCGGACGCTCGGCTACGTGGAGACGCTAAACGGCCGCCGGCGATACATTCCGGAGATCCGTGCGAAGAACCCGGGCATGCGAGGCTACGGGGAGCGCACCGCGACGAACTCGCCGATCCAGGGCACGGCGGCCGACCTCATCAAGTTGGCGATGATCCGCCTTCACCGACGCCTGGCTTCCGAGTACGAGGATGCAGCGCGCATGCTCCTCCAGGTGCACGACGAGCTGCTGTTCGAGGTGCGGTCGGATCTGACGGAAGAGGTCTCGCAGCTCGTGAGGGAGGAGATGGAGAGCGCGGCCGAACTGGATGTCCCTCTGAAGGTGGATATCGGAGTCGGTGACAGTTGGTACTCATGCAAGGGGGAGTGAGCGCTTGAAGCGCACGATCGTCGTCGGAGGCGGCGTGATCGGCGTGTGCTGCGCCTATTTCCTCGCGCGCCGTGGATCGCGCGTCGCCGTACTCGAGCGCGACGAGATCGGCAGCGGAGCCTCCTTCGGAAACGCCGGCACGATCTCGCCCGGCCATCCGCCCATGAACCGCCCCGTGCCCCTCAGGAAGGCCGTCCGGTGGCTGCTTGACCCGGTGAGCCCGCTTTACATCCCGGCGAGATGGGATCCGGACCTCGCGCGGTGGCTGAAGGCGTTCCGCTCCAACTCCACGCAGGAGCGGCTGGAAGCGAACATGGACGTCCTGGCGCCCCTCGGTCACGCCAGTCGGCCGCTCTTCGACCGCCTGGTGGAGGAGGAGGCGCTCGACTGCGACTACAGGCCCGACGGCTACTACGAGATCTTCCGCACGGAGCACGGACGGGAAGAGGTGGAGGCCGAGGCCGCGATGGCACGGGCGTCGGGGTTTCGAACGGAGTTCCTTCCACCGGAGGCGCTCCATGAGCGGGAGCCGGCGCTCAAGCGCGGTCTCCTCGGCGGGGCCTTCTATCCGGAGGCGGCCACATGTAACCCGCTCCGCTTTGTTCAGGAACTGGCCGGCCGGATCCGACGCCACGGCGGAGAGGTGGTCACGGGCGTCGAGGTCGTAGAGGTTCTGGCACGAAACGGCAGGGTGACCGGCGTGCGGACGCGGGAGGGGGAGGTCTGGGAGGGCGACCGCGTGGTTTTGGCGACGGGTGCCTACAGCTTGGACCTCGTGACCAGGTTCGGGTGCCGACTGCCCGTCCAGGCCGGCAAGGGCTATCACCGCGACGGCGATCCGGCGTCCGGTGCCGTGCCACCGCTCAACATCGCCTGTATTCTGCGCGAATACTACGTGCTCTGCGCCCCAATGGATGGGTTTGTACGTCTCGCCGGCACCATGGAGTTCTCGGGACTCAACCACGAGATCCGCGAGGCGCGGGTGGCTCAGCTCACGAAAGCGGCGGGGAGCTTCTTCGATGGCGTCGGAGGCGTCGAGTGCACCTCCGAGTGGTGCGGCCTTCGGCCGTGTACGCCCGACGGTCTGCCGATCGTCGGGCCGCTCTCCGCCCCTGAGGGAGTCTTTGTCGCCACAGGCCACGCGATGTTGGGGCTCACGCTCGGTCCGGTCACCGGTCAGCTCGTCGCCGAGTGGATTCTCGACGGAAAGCCGTCGATCGACATCGACGCGATGCGCGTCGAGAGGTTCTGATGCCATGAGATGCCCCGAGATGAAGAGATGAGAGAGATGGAGAAGACGGCGTCGCGGGTACGCGGGTGGCTCGGGCTCCTTTGCCTCGTCTTGGGCATGGGCTGCGGACCAGAGCCTGCCCTCCAAGACCGATCCGCCTCCGATCTCGAGTCCGTAGACCACTCGGCGAGGTACGAGAAGCGCGAGTACCGGATAGAGGCCCGGGATGGAGTCGAGCTGTACACGGCGGTCTACCTGCCGCGCGACACGACGCGCGAGTACCCGATCCTGCTGAGACGTACCCCCTACAGCTGCGGGCCCTACGGAGCGGACGGCTTTCCGAGGCGGATCGGTCCCTCGGGGATCATGGAGGATGAGGGGTACATCTTCGCCTGTCAGGATGTGCGGGGTCGCTACATGTCGGAAGGGCAATACGACAACATGCGGCCTCACGTGGCGGGAGATTCGACGATCGACGAGAGCTCCGACACGTATGACACGATAGACTGGTTGCTCGCCAACGTGCCGGGGAACAACGGCAAGGTCGGGATGTGGGGGATTTCATACCCCGGCTTCTACACGGCCGCTGCCCTTCCCGAGGCGCATCCTGCTCTGGTTGCCTCCTCTCCGCAGGCGCCGATCGCCGATTTCTTCTTCGACGACTTTCACCACCACGGTGCCTACCTGCTGAGCTACTGGCTGATCACGCCGGTCTTCGGCTACCAGAAGACGGAGCCGACGCCAGAAAGCTGGTTCCCGATGCAGCGACCCCTCACGCGTGACGGCTACAAGTTCTATATGGGGTTCGATCGGCTCTCCGATTCGTATGGCGAGGACAACTTCTTTTGGCGCCAGATCGTGGAGCACCCGAATTACGACGAATTCTGGCAGCGGCGGAACATCCTTCCTCATCTCGAGGGCGTGGACCACGCCGTGATGACGGTGGGGGGCTGGTTCGACGCCGAGGACCTGTACGGCCCGCTCCATATCTACCGCACCCTCGAGCGAGAGAATCCTGACGCCTTCAACGTCCTCGTGATGGGTCCGTGGACCCATGGCGGTTGGTCACGCGCCCGCTCGCCGCACATGGTCGGCGATATGTACTACGGCGAGGATATCTCCGGCTGGTACCAGCGGGAGGTGGAGGCGCCGTTCTTCCGCTACTTCCTGAAGGGGGAGGGGAAGCCCCCGTCGTTCGAGGCGCTGGTCTTCGACACGGGTCGGAACGCGTGGGAGGAGTTCGAAGAGTGGCCACCCCCGGCCGTTCGGACCGAGCGGCTGTACCTGCGGGCGGGCGGCAGCCTGGCCGCCAGGCCGCCCTCCGCGTCCGAGACGGGGTACACCGAGTACGTCAGCGACCCGAACGAGCCCGTTCCGTACACGGACGCGATCCGCGTCGTGTACACGCCCCGCCGCTACATGAACGAGGACCAGCGGTTCGCGAGCCGTCGCCCCGACGTGATCGAGTTCCAAACGGATGTGCTGCAGGAGGACCTGACGCTGGCCGGAGACATCATGGCTCATCTGGAGGTCTCGACCACCGGGACCGCCTCCGACTGGGTCGTCAAGCTCATCGACGTCTTCCCGGATGACGAGCCCAATCAAGAACACACGCCGGAGGGAGTGGAGCTCA
The DNA here is from genome assembly GCA_037385645.1 of Gemmatimonadales bacterium. Lineage (GTDB taxonomy): Bacteria > Gemmatimonadota > Gemmatimonadetes > Palauibacterales > Palauibacteraceae. Next base: position 7,270 of record JARRMU010000038.1, on the reverse strand, counting down.
GCGGCTACGAGATGATGGTGCGGAGCGAGGTGATCCGCGGGAGGTTCCGGAACAGCTACGAGCACCCCGAGCCGTTCGTGCCCGGCGAGGCGACGGCGGTGCGCCTGCCGCTACAGGACGTGTTCCACACCTTCAAGCGGGGCCACCGGCTCATGGTGCAGATCCAGAGCACCTGGTTTCCCCTCATCGACCGTAACCCACAGAGCTACGTGCCCAACATCTTCGAAGCGACGGAAGAGGATTTCATCCGGGCCACCCAGCGGGTGTATCATTCGCCCGCTCACGCCACCTATCTTGATCTGAAGGTGCTCCGCTAGCGGAGACGAGGGAGCCCGGTCCTGGCTCACATCATCGGCCAGAGATCTTTGTTGAAGGAGACCATCCACTCCCACACGCCGTCGTCGAGGCCGCGTGCCACGTCCACGCGCAGGAAGTCGTTTACCACCCCGATACCGGCGCCCAGAGACGGCCGCAGCCCACCACTGGGCGACGCCCCGAAGAACTCGGCGGCTCCTGCGGAGACAGACGTGATGCCCACCGAGCCCGCAGTGGCGAAGGCTCGGACGTTCAGCCACCGCCCGATGATTCGTCGGGAGCCCAGGAGCCTGACGAAGAAGGCCTGATCACCGCCCCAGCCACGAAACGCGTAGCCGGGTACCGTTTGCCTCCCCCCGAGTAGCACCAACCGCTGCGGCGGAAGCGTGCCGGCCGCCAGGGCGCCGCCGACCTCGGCCTCCCAGCCCCACGGGGAGCCCAGGCGCCGACCATCGAGCTCGACGCCAAACAGCCAGCGCGCATAGCCGTCGCCCTCCAGGATTCCGCCCTCGGCGTCCAGGCGACCCGTGACCCGCGCTCCGAGGAAGCCGGGTAACCGGGGACGGAGCGAGGCCGTCGTGCTCCACATGTCGCCATCCCGGATCGGCCTGATCGGCCGCGCGTCATCGACGCCGGTGGAGAGGAGAGCCGTTTCCTGCCTCTCCCACCCGGCAGAGATGGAGCTCCTGCTGCCGCGCCAGGGGAAGAAGAACGTCGCCCGCGCTCCATCACGGAAATAGGGGTCGGTGAAGTCCTCGCCGTCGACTTCCAGCGAGACGGTAGACGTGACGCCCGAAGCGGCCTGGATCGGTCCGATGTCCGTGAGCCGTTGCCGATAGCCTTCGAGCCGGATCTGGTTCGGTCCGAGGTCGACGTCCAGCTCGACCGTCAACTCGGCCAGCTGGTTTCCGAATGGGTAACCGGCCCAGGCACGTGCGCTTCCCATGGGCAGGGAGTACTCGCCGCCCGCGCCGAGCAGGAACCCTTCCGCTCGTCGACTGCGGATGAGGCTGGAGATGCCCTGCAACCAAACCCTGAGGCGTCCTGTGGGGACGACCCGACGGCCCGCGATCTCTCGCGCCCTCGTGCGGATCCTCTCCATATCGATGGCCGCGGTGTCGGCTCGTTCCACCGGTCCCTCGAGGAGGCCCGAGCTCCAGTCGTCGAACGCCTCGAGACGCTCCGGTGTCACAGTGGCGATCTTTTCGCCCGGCGGGATCGGCTCGGCGCGCTCCACGTTGATCCGGTAGGGTCCGATCCGGTGCTCGGTCCGGATAATGGCGCTGATCGGAAAGCTGAGCCAAAGGGAGGATCTCCGAACCTCGACCACCTGCCGCACGGGCAGCCAGTACCGACCGTCCCACAGCGCGTTCTCGATATCCACATCCAGCCCCGTGAGCCTTGGATCCCGGTACGAAATCGGCGTGAACGTGAACGACATGCGGGCGATCGCCCATGTGTCTCGGTCGATGTAGAGTGTCCCGATCAAGCCCGGCCGATCGAAGCGAACCGGGCGCACGGCGACTTCATAGACACGGGCGCGACCGCCGGAGAAGCGAACCTCCGTGGAGTCGACGAGCCGGTAGTCGTAGTAGCGCTCGGCGCCACGCCAAACCGGGTGCCTCACGCCAGCCACTTCGTCTCCCTCTCCCACCCGGATAGAGTTCCCGAAATTGTCGACCGTGATCGCGAGGTGGTCGACGTGGTACCGGATCCGCGAGGGCAGCTTCTGGTTGAAGCGTCTGCCTACGATCGTCTGGGAGATACTGTTGGGCGCCTCCCAGATGATCCGGAGCGCGATCTGATCCGCCCGCACGAGACGCTCTTGTCCCTCGATATCCGTGAGCAGGTAGACATGTCCCTCCGACTCCACCTCGAAGTTCCTGAGGGAGCTGTCCGAGAACGTGTGATGCCGGGTTCGCATGGCCGCCTGGACGATCTCCATGGAGCGGTCATCGTTCCACGTGGATTCGGTCGGATGATCCTGCGCCGCGAGCCCGGATGCGCTTCCGAGCAGCGCGGAGAGGGCCACAAGCCGAGCGAATGCGGGAGCCCCGAAGCCCGCGTTCGAAAACGGCGGGGTGTCTAGAGTCTGCGCGGACATGTGGAAGAGAATACTGCCGGGGAGAGCGGCGGTTCCGGTGCCGAGCGGGTGGGTGAGGAGGGGCCGGTCCTCTAGAAGAGCTCCTCCTGGTCGTCTTCTTCCGCCGCTTTGGCGAGTCCCTTGAGCCTCCGGATCCAGTACTCGACGTCGAAGTTCTCCTCGCTCTTCAGCATACGCCGAAGGACGGGGTTGAACTCCTGAATCGCGTCGAGCAGATCCTCGGCCGCCGAGAGCGCCTCGGTAGTCCGGGCGACATCGTCCGGCAGGGTCGCCATTTCCTGGAGAATCGTCTGCTCGGAGCGCGATGCGATGATGGGCTCGCCAACCGTGGCGGCGTAGACCTCGGTACGGCGGCCGGGGCCTCGGCCGTCCTCGATCGGCAGCAGGCCGACGATCTCGTCGGAGCGCCAGAACTTCCCGTAGCCGAGATGGACCATGCGGCCCGGCTTGATCTCCACGGTACCTCCAGGATCGGGGGCCGAAGCAGGCCGTTGAGGGATCGGGTCGGGTCAAAGTCAGGAGCTTCGCCGAACGTGTCAAGCAGGCCCGATTGCCGCTACCGCATCTGCCGGGCATCTTCTCCGCTGCACGGGGAGGTACCATGGGCAAGCCGTCGGGCCGAGTGGTTCGGGATCCGATCTGGAACAATGTTCGGCTGGACGCGGCCGCGGCGGCGGTCATCGACACGCCTCAATTTCAGCGCCTGCGCAGGGTCAAGCAGCTCGGTTTCGCGCACCTCGTATACCCCGGAGCCGTCCACACCCGCTTCAATCACGCGATCGGCGTGTACGGGTTGACGCGCCGAGCCCTTGCCAGCCTCGCGTGGAGCGGTTCTTTGGATGTGCTCCCGGATACCGATCGTCAGCGCCTGCCTCTCATCCCGCTCGCGGCCCTGCTGCATGACGTCGGCCACTACGCCTTTTCGCACGCCATGGAAGAAGTCGGCCCCGGCTCCATCCCCGGCCATCACGAGCAGATGGCCTCCCTGTTCCTCGACGCGGATCCGATTAGAGACCCGCTTCGGGTCGTGGATCCGAATGCACCCGAGATCATCGCCGAACTCATCCAGGGGACCTCCCCGCATCCGCTTCAGGGTCTCATCGCGGGGTCGCTGGATCTCGACAAGGTCGATTACTTGCAGCGGGACAGCTTCTTCTGCGGCGTTCCCTATGGAACGGTGGACGTGCATCGGTTGCTGGAGGCGCTCACCTTGGCCACGCAGGGAAACGGGTCCGCGGTGGAAGTCGCCGTCTCGGAAAAAGGGCTGAGCGCGCTGGAATCGCTGCTGTTCTCGAAGTACCAGATGTTTCGGAACGTCTATTGGCACCATGCCGTCCGCGCTGCCTCCGTCGTATTCAGGTCGGTGGTGGAGCGGGCAGGCTCGGTCGGACTCGTCGAGCCCAAGGAGCTTCCCGGAAGAACCGATGAAGAGCTGCTCGGCTTGCTCGCTCGGCGAGCTGCGGAAGTCCCCGGGGATGGCGGCGCGGCCGTGGTCGGCAGGCTGATCGAGTGCCTGGAGAATCGTCGCCTGCCAAAGCGGTCGGTCGAGCTTTTCGGCGACGCCGTGCCGGCGGGAATCGGCTCGTGGCTTCAGGACAGGTCAGATCTCGTGCGTGGTCTGGAAGACCGGCTGGCGAAGGAGTGGTCGGTGCCGCCGGGCAGCGTGTTCGTCGACTATCCGAGCTATCCGGACATGCTTCAGCTGGACATACTGTTGGTTCGCCGAGACGGTGGCGTGCAGCGGCTCACCGAGAAGGGAGCTGAAGGCCTGATCGACCTGCCGCGGCTGAGTCGATCGCTTCATCACGCCGCCAGGGTCTTCCGGGTCTTCGTGCTCGGAGAGCGGCTGGCGCCCGATCCGAAACCGCTTCTGGAGCTGTTGGAGGCTGGTGCCGAAGAGGTGTCGGCCAGGTTGCGAGGAGGGCCGTCGCTCTATCCGGCCTAAGGTTCACCTACTTCCCAGCCGGTACGCTAGCTCGCCACAGCGTCTATCACGATCACCGTCGTGTTGTCCAACCCGCCCGCGGCGTTTGCGCCGTCCACCAGCTGCCCGGCCGTCGTCTCCACGTCCACCGACGTGGAGAGGATTCGCTTGATCTCGGCGTCCGGGAGCATCGCGCTCAATCCATCAGTCGCCAGCAGGATGCGGTCACCGGCCTCGAGGGTCCCCTCGTAGAGATCCGTCGCGAATCCACCTGGAATTCCCAGGGCGCGGGTCAGCACGTTGGATCTCGGGTGAACGCGGGCTTGTTCATCGGTAAGTGTGCCACGATCCACCTCCTGCTGGACGAGGGTATGATCTCGCGTGATCCGCTCGAGACTCGCGCGGCGGAGCCGGTAGGCCCTGCTGTCCCCCACGTGGCCGATCAGGAAAGCGGCGTCGCTGACGCAGAGCGCCGTGATCGTCGTGCCCATGCCGTAGCAGGCGGGGTCCTCCTGGGCGCGCGAGAGGATTCGGCGGTTGGCTTCGGCGATCGCCGCTTCCAGCGTTTGGGCGAGCTCCTCCGCCGATTGCGTGCCGACGGCTCCGGAAAGGACTTCGCCGACTCTGCTCGACGCGATCTGGGCAGCCACCTCGCCAGCCGCGTGTCCACCCATCCCGTCGGCGACGACGAAGACGTTGGTCTCGTCGTCGGCGTAGAAGCTGTCCTCGTTGCCTTGTCGCACACGGCCGACGTCCGTGGCGGCGGCGTGCCGAAGGCTGATTGGCATCACGATGTTCCCGATGGTAGGCTTCCTCGAGACGGGCTCCAGCCGGGCGCTGCGCCGGCGGCTCCGCAACGGGTCCGCCGACGGGAAGAAGGAGAATAGAAGCCGTCCATGAACTCCGCCAGATCGCCTGCTCTCTCTGCCGAAACCTCCCAACTTGCCGACTGCGGGCCGGAGACCAACGATCCGATTCGGGGGGACCAGTCGTTCGAGCGTGAGCACATAGCCGCGTTCGAGAGGTTGGGCCGCGACATGCAGGAGCAAAATCTGCCGCGCCAATTCGTCGAGACGATCCCGACCGCGTGGTGGACCACGGGCCTGGAGGTTCTTCCGGCGAGGAGAGGCGTCTGGGCCGGCACCGATCGACCGAGGCGCGCATTGCGGTCCCGAGGCTACTAGACCCGCGCAGGGGGCCTGTTTACCTTGCACCCCTCAATGGAAGAGCCGACCGCATCAAGCGTATGATCGGCACAGAGAAAGACCCCGAGAGAGTGAGATGGCGACTCGAAGCACGAACGGTCAGATACCGACCGACGAGTTGTCGAGCTCTCTCGACCTCTACCTGGACGAGCTCAGCCGCTATCCCCTCCTGGCGGCTGAGGACGAGGATCAAGTCGCACGCCTCGCGCGCGGCGGTGATAGCGTAGCACTCGACAAGCTGGTCCGAGCCAACCTCCGTTTCGTCGTTTCCGTCGCAAAAAAGTATCAGAACCGAGGCATGCCCTTCTCGGACCTGATCCAGGAGGGCAACGTCGGTCTGGTGACGGCAGCCCGGAAGTTCGATCCCGACCAGGGCGTGAAGTTCATCAGCTACGCGGTCTGGTGGATCCGCCAGGCCATCCTCGCCGCGCTGGCGAAACAGAGCCGCTCAGTACGCCTGCCGCTCAACCGAGCCACCGAACTGGCCCGCGTCATCCGCGTCAGGGAGGATCTCAAGCAGAGTCTCAGCCGAGAGCCCAGCTCCGAAGAGATCGCCGAGATCGCGGAGCTGGACATGGCCACCGTCGAGATGCTCCAGGCGCTGAACGTCGCCGAAGTGCGGCTGGACGCTCCGGTGGGAACCGGTGACGACAATCAGCTCGTGGACCGGTTTCTCGTCGACGAGTCGAGCACCGAGATGTCGCTGGAGAACAAGCTGCTGAGAGAGCAGATCGCCAGGGCGCTCCAGGAGCTCAAGCCTCGGGATGCCCGGGTGATTCGTCTCTACTACGGTCTGCAGGGAGAAGAGGAGCACACACTCGAGCAGATCGGCCAGCTGCTCGGAGTGACGAGGGAGCGGGTGCGGCAGCTGCGGGATCGCGCCCTCAGAGAACTCCGGAACGGGTCGGCCGGTCGGGCCCTGAGGAGCTTCGCGGCCTGATTCAGGCCGTCTTGCCGGTCAGGCCGTCGCGCTCCGCCGGTCGTCAGCCCGAGGTGGCCTCGCTCAACATCTCGAGTATCGGACACTCGGCTGGCTCCGTCCAAACGAATGTCCGCTCGGTCAGGCTCAAGCGGCTGCGCCAATCTTCCGGAGCGCGGCTCGCCGAGAGCCCCTCGTTGGATCCACGGACCGTCTTGACGAAATCGAAGCGGGAGCCATTCAGCTCGAGCCACTCGAGGTAGGCGAACGCTTCCTTCCGTTCGGCAGTGCCGTACGTCCGCACCTCGCGCCACACCGGCAGATAGCCCCGCGTCGGCTCACGACGGGCCAGAAAGAAGAGTGACGCCGCGTCGCCCCTGGGAGGACCAGGCGCGAGGCTGTCGTTGATCAGGTAGGTGGCCGCCATCTCCATCAAACTGTCCGAGCCGGCCACAGCGTCGAGAGCGGTCCGTTGGGCCAGGAAGGGTCGAGCCACGCCCTCCGCCCGCAGCAGCTGTTCGGCCAAGACGGGTCCGAAGGTGACCATGCGGTTGGAAGGAGCCCGCTCGGGAGCCCGGCCGACACGCACGGGAGAGAGCTCGAGCGGCACGGCGAAGCCTATCTCGGGGACGGGACTCCCGGGCGGCAGTATGGCCTGAACGCTGGCGACGGAGAGGCAGTTCGCCCGATCGGACGTCGGGTCTCCGACGACCACGCTACCGACTCGCTTCCCTCCCACGACGAGTGCCAGCTCCCTTCCGGCCGGCAGGAACGCCTGCTCGAACCGTTCCCTGAACTCTTCC